>CAVQPP010000403.1:0-62593 GCA_963714445.1 uncultured Actinomycetota bacterium | reverse complement strand
GCGGCCGACGATCAGCTCGCCGCGTACACCGACGTGCCAGCCGACCAGAAACACCAGGCGGTCGAGCCGGTCGCCGTGTGCACTTCGGGTTCTCTCACGTCGGGTTCGAAGGATGACGCCGAAGCGCCGAAAGCGACGGGGCGAGTCGGTGCCGTCTCCGAGCAGGACAAGGCTGAAGTCGTCCGTGCAGTACTCACGAGGCGGGAGATCGGTGTCGTCACGTCTGCGGCCGCCGAAACCGCGCGTGATCATCGCCATGCAACCCTCCTCCTGTGGCCGGGCGGCCGCAATCCCACCGCCACCACTTCCACTAGGCCGGTGGATCCCGATGTGGTACCCGCCCATGGCGACGTCATCGTCAGCGAGGGATCCGGTGATGAGGTTCTCCGCGGTGAGGACGTAGTCGCCCGCAAACCGGTGTCAACCAACTGCCCGTCCCCGCTGAGGCCTGGTCCGGCCAGCGGTTGTCTCGTTACAGCTATTGGCCGTAACGAAACTACGAGGCAGGGTATTGATGCACGCCTCGCCACGCTGACGACGCTCGCGAAGGCCGGGCAGGCCTCATGGTGCAGCGGCGAGGACTGGATTCAGGGAGGTGCCTGGTGAAGGCGATTGTGGTGACGGATGAGGCTGCGGGAACGGCCGGGATGACGCTGGTGGAGCGGCCCGAGCCGGAACCGGCGATAAACGACGTCGTTGTTCAGGTTCATGCGTCGGGATTCACCTCGGGTGAGCTGACGTGGCCCTCGACCTGGACCGATCGCGTCGGCCGTGACCGAACGCCGTCGATTCCCGGGCAAGAGCTGGCCGGAGTGGTCACCGCCCTCGGCTATGGCACGACGGGGCTGTCGGTGGGACAGCGGGTGTTCGGCCTCACGGACTCGTATCGCGGCGGCGGGCTGGCGGAGTATGTGGCGATCGAGGCGCGCAACCTCGCGCCGCTGCCGGGCGACGTCGACTTCACGGTGGGCGCGAGCCTGCCGATGCCGGGTCTGACCGCGTGGCAGGGACTGTTCGAGCACGGCCGCCTTCAGGCGGGGCAGAGCGTCCTCGTGCACGGCGCGGCCGGCTCAGTCGGGTCGATGGTGACGCAGCTCGCACGTGAGGCTGGCGCCTATGTCATCGGCACCGGACGCGCCGTCGACCGTCAGAAGGCGCTCGACTTCGGCGCGATGGAGTTCGTCGACCTTGAGAACGACGCGCTGGAAGACGTCGGCGCAGTCGACCTGGTATTCGACGTCATCGGCGGAGACATCCAGAGGCGGTCCGCAGGCGTGATCCGGGCCGGAGGAACGCTGGTGACCATCGCCGGCCCGCCCGAGGCCCGGCCTGTGGACGGCTTGGCGATCGACTTTGTTGTCATGTCCGATCGTGCCCAGCTGGGTGAGATCGTCCGGCGGGTGCGTGACGGACGGCTGCGGACGAACATCGGCAACGTCGCGTCCCTCGACGATGCCGTCGCGGCTTTCAATCCGGCCGAGCGGATCAGCGGTCAGACGATCATCCGCGTTCGTCCGTGAGCGACACGCGCCCATCAATGCACCAAAGAGACAAATGACCGAGGAGACAATTCCCATGAAAGCGATCGTCGTGACGGACCAGGCTGCGGGAACGGCCGGGATGACGCTGGTGGAGCGGCCCGAGCCGCCGGCAGCGATAAACGACGTCGTCGTTGAGGTTCATGCGTCGGGATTCGTCCCGACTGAGCTGGCGTGGCCCTCGACCTGGACCGATCGCCGCGGCCGTGACCGAACACCGTCGATCCCCGGGCACGAGCTGGCCGGAGTGGTCACCGCCCTCGGCTATGGCACGACGGGGCTGTCGGTGGGACAGCGGGTGTTCGGCCTCACGGACTGGCATCGCGACGGCACCCTGGCGGAGTATGTGGCCGTCGAGGCACGCAACCTCGCGCCGCTGCCGGGCGACGTCGACTTCACGGTGGGCGCGAGCCTGCCGATTTCGGGGCTGACCGCGTGGCAGGGACTGTTCGAGCACGGCCGCCTTCAGGCGGGGCAGAGCGTGCTCGTGCACGGCGCGGCCGGCGCAGTCGGGTCGATGGTGACGCAGCTCGCACGTGAGTTCGGCGCCTACGTCATCGGCACCGGACGCGCTGCCGACCGTCAGAAGACGCTCGACTTCGGCGCGCAGGAGTTCGTCGACCTCGAGAACGACGCTCTGGAAGACGTCGGCGGAGTCGACCTGGTGTTCGATGTCATCGGCGGCGACATCCAGGAGCGGTCCGCGGGTCTGGTTCGAGCCGGGGGAACGCTGGTGTCCGTCGTCGGACCGACCGAGGCGCGGCCCGCCGACGGCCTGGCGGTCGATTTCGTTGTCGAGTCCGATCGTGCCCAACTGGGTGAGGTCGTGCAGCGGGTGCGGGACGGACGGCTGCGGACGAACATCGGCAACGTCGCGACCCTCGACGATGCCGTCGCCGCCCTCAACCCGACCGAGCGACGCAACGGGAAGACGATCATCAGCGTTCGTCCGTGAGGACTCGGGGACAGCGACCGGTCCTGCCCTCCTCGTGGATCAGCGTCAGCCGCGTGGCCAGGGCGGTGAGGGGCCGATTGGTCCGCCGCGGATTCGGGATACCAAGCTGAACGGGTGACCATCCGCCTCATCCCCGTCAGTGAGCCTTTTCCAACCTGTGTGCCGGGGGCGGGTGGTTGAGGTGGGGGTCAGTGTCCGTACGTGAAGAAGCTCCTGGTGGACGGGTTCACGACCAAGATCGCCTGTCCGACCGGGAGCTACCGCGTGCTGGTCTGAAAGCACCAGTCTTGAAGGACCGTCTGTCGGTGACAGACGGTCCTTCAAGACTGGTGCTTTCAGACCAGCACGCGGTAGCTCCCGGTCGGACAGGCGATCTTGGTCGTGAACCCGTCCACCAGGAGCTTCTTCACGTACGGACACTGCCCCCACCTCAACCACCCGCCCCCGGCACACAGGCTGGAAAAGACTCACTGACGGGGATGAGGCGGATGGTCACCCGTTCAGCTTGGTATCCCGAATCCGCGGCGGACCAATCGGCCCCTCACCGCCCTGGCCACGCGGCTGACGCTGATCCACGAGGAGGGCAGGACCGGTCGCTGTCCCCGAGTCCTCACGGACGAACGCTGATGATCGTCTTCCCGTTGCGTCGCTCGGTCGGGTTGAGGGCGGCGACGGCATCGTCGAGGGTCGCGACGTTGCCGATGTTCGTCCGCAGCCGTCCGTCCCGCACCCGCTGCACGACCTCACCCAGTTGGGCACGATCGGACTCGACAACGAAATCGACCGCCAGGCCGTCGGCGGGCCGCGCCTCGGTCGGGCCGACGACGGACACCAGCGTTCCCCCGGCCCGGACCAGACCCGCGGACCGCTGCTGGATGTCGCCGCCGATGACATCGAAAACCAGGTCGACTCCGCCGACGTCTTCCAGAGCGTCGTTCTCCAGGTCGACGAACTCCATCGCGCCGAAGTCGAGCGTCTTCTGACGGTCGGCAGCGCGTCCGGTGCCGATGACGTACGCGCCGAACTCACGTGCGAGCTGCGTCACCATCGACCCGACTGCGCCGGCCGCGCCGTGCACGAGCACGCTCTGCCCCGCCTGAAGGCGGCCGTGCTCGAACAGTCCCTGCCACGCGGTCAGCCCCGAAATCGGCAGGCTCGCGCCCACCGTGAAGTCGACGTCGCCCGGCAGCGGCGCGAGGTTGCGTGCCTCGACGGCCACATACTCCGCCAGGGTGCCGTCGCGATGCCAGTCCGTGAGGCCGAACACCCGCTGTCCCACCGACAGCCCCGTCGTGCCATAGCCGAGGGCGGTGACCACTCCGGCCAGCTCGTGCCCGGGAATCGACGGTGTTCGGTCACGGCCGCGGCGATCGGTCCAGGTCGAGGGCCACGCCAGCTCACTCGGGAGAATCCCGACGCATGAACCTCAACGACGACGTCGTTTATCGCTGCCGTCCGGCTCGGGCCGCTCCACCAGCGTCATCCCGGCCGTTCCCGCAGCCTCATCCGTCACCACAATCGCCTTCACCAGGCACCTCCCTGAATCCAGTCCTCGCCGCTGCACCATGAGGCCTGCCCGGCCTTCGCGAGCGTCGTCAGCGTGGCGAGGCGTGCATCAATACCCTGCCTCGTAGTTTCGTTACGGCCAATAGCTGTAACGAGACAACTGCTGGCCGGACCAGGCCTCAGCGGGGCGGGCAGTTGGTTGACACCGGTTTGTGGGCGACTACGTCCTCACCGCGGAGAACCTCATCACCGGATCCCTCGCTGACGATGACGTCGCCATGGGTGGGTACCACATCGGGATCCACCGGCCGAGTGGAAGTGGTGGCGGTGGGATTGCGGCCGCCCGGCCACAGGAGGAGGGTTGCATGGCGGTGATCACGCGCGGTTTCGGCGGCCGCAGACGTGACGACACCGATCTCCCGCCTGGTCAGTACCGCACGGACGACTTCAGCCTTGTCCTGCTCGGGAGACGGCACCGACTCGCCCCGTCGCTTTCGGCGCTTCGGCGTCATCCTTCGAACCCGACGTGAGAGAACCCGAAGTGCACACGCCGACCGGCTCGACCGCCTGGTGTTTCTGGTCGGCTGGCACGTCGGTGTACGCGGCGAGCTGATCGTCGGCCGCCTTGCGCCAAGTTGGGGCGTGCTGCCCTTTGCGGCACTCGCCGGGCGAGCGGCCGAGCATCCGGTCGATCCGGCCGCGGAAGCCCGGAAGGTGAACTCCTAACAAGGGTGACAGGCTGGTCAACCGGCGGAGGCAGATGATGGCGCACGCCAGGCGAAGGAATGCCTCGTGGATGTCGTCGCGGATCTCCCAACGGATGCGCAGTCGCCGGAACCAATGCAACAGGGCCAACGTCTGCTCGACGACCCAGCGGTACTGGCCCAGCCCGGAGCCGTGTTCGGTGCCGCGCCGGGCGATGACCGGCGTGACACCCACCGCCCGAACTTGCTTGCGATACTTGTCGTGGTCGTAGGCACGGTCGGCATACACCGTGTCCGGCCGTCGTCGCGGGCGCCCGCGGCGACCGCGTACTGGCGGGATGTCCTGGATCACCGGCATGAGCTGGGTGACGTCGTTGCGGTTGCCGCCGGTCAGCGACGCCTGCAACGGGATGCCGTGCGCTTCGGTGATCAGGTGATGTTTCGAGCCAGTTCGGGCACGGTCGACCGGGCTCGGTCCGGTTTTGGGCCGCCCTTCATGGCCCGCAGGTGTGAGCCGTCGATCACCGTCCGCGACCAGTCCAGCACGCCCGCCGCATGCAGCTCGGCCAGCAGGTGCCTAGGTCACAGATGGTTGACGTGGCGGTTTCAGGTGATGGTTGACGGTTTCTAGGGTCCGGCTGCTGTACCGGGCCGAGTGGCTCTCCCCGGGCAGTCTCGTGATCACGAGCGGGATTGGCCGCTACGTGCTTTTCTCCCGGTCGTTCCTCCCCGGCACAACAACGGCCTCAGGTCGTTGTTCTGCCGCCGTAGCGGAAGTGGCCGCAGCTCACAGGGCCGGTGCCGGTGTGAACGCGGACGGCAGCGGGGTTCCGACCTGGTCCGAATCCACTTCGACGATCTCTCCCTGCAGGGGCGCCAGGATGTTCAGGAGCTCGTCCTGTTCAGCTTTCCCGACCTTGAAGCCGTCCAGAACCGCGACGACGTCTTCCACGAAGGCCTGGAACTCGCCGTTCGTCACCCCCATGTTGTGATGCGCCTCCGTCATGCTGCGCCCGGTGTAGGTGCACGGCCCGCCGGTCGCCTGGCAGATCTGGTCGACGAACTCTTTGATCAGCCGGTCTACGTTGGTCCTGGCGTACTTCTGGTTGATGCGGTCGTCCTTCATCTGGCGATCTACAGCGGCGCGGGTGACTGCCGTGATGGCATCGACTCCGCCGAGGCGCTCATACAAGGAACCATCCACCGTTCCCACCTCCTCTGCTCGCGCCGCCAAGACCCGGCGACGTCCCACATCACACTCCCTAACCGCATCACACACCGTCAAACCGTGTAATCCGGCGGCACCTGCACCCTCCTGCCACGGCCGGGCGGCGGGGTCAACATGCAGCGCCCGCAGCCGTGTCAACCACCAGCCGGAATCGGACAATCAGCGCGCTTCTGTTACGGCAGCGGTAGTTCGTTGTGATCATGGTGTTGTCTCGGCGTAGGCATTCCAGCGCTGGTGGGCTTGGCGGGCGCGGTGCTGGTGGCGGCATCGCCAGGTGGGCCAGTGCAGCCGGTGGGCCGGCCTCCTCGGGCTTTACCTGTCAGAGCAGGTCGCCCGGGACCGGTCCGCCGACCGATCAGATACCCGCCTTCCGTTATTCGCCTTCCGTGACGCGGATGATCGTCTTGCCGGGTATCCGGCGGTCGGGCGTGAACGCGGACGGTGCCTCGGCCAGCGGCCGTACGGCCCCGATGATCGGATGCAGCCGCCCGGACCGCACCCGCTCGGCGAGGTGCGCCAGCTGGAGCCGGTCCGGCTCGACGACAAAGAAGATCGCCCGGCCGTCGGCGGGCCGCACCTTCGGCGGGCCGATGATCGTGACCAGCGTTCCGCCGGCGCGCACCAGCGGGGCCGAGCGTTCGAGGACCTCGCCCCCGATGACGTCGAACACCACGTCGACCTCGCCGGCCTCCTCCAGCCGGTCGGCCTGCAGGTCCACGAATACGTCCGCGCCCAGCCCGAGTGCAGCCTCCCGGTCCGCGGCGCGACCGGTGCCGATTACGCGGGACCCCAGCTCGTGCGCGAGTTGCACCGCCATGGACCCGACGCCGCCCGCGGCGCCGTGGATCAGGACGGTCTGGCCGGTCTTGAGTCCTGCGTGGTCGAAGAGGCCCTGCCAGGCGGTCAGCCCGGAGATGGGCACGGCGGCGGCCACGGTGTAGTCGATGTCCGCCGGGAGCGGGGCGAGGTTGCGGGCCTCCACCGCCGTGTACTCAGCCAGCGACCCGTCGCGGGTCCAGTCGGCCAGCCCGAACACCCGCTGGCCCACGGTCAAGCCGGTGGTGCCGTAGCCCAGCTCGGCTGACAACACCCGACAGCTCGTGTCCGGGCACGCTCGGGGTTCGGTCGCGGCCGGCGCGATCGGTCCACGTGCCCGGCCAGTCCAGCTCTCCCGGGGTGAACCCGGCCGCGTAGACGCGCACGATCACGTCGTTTTCGGCCGCGTGGGGGTGCGGGATGTCGGATAGCGTGAGCCCGGCGGCGCCAGCGGCTCGGTCTCGCACGGTTATAGCTTGCACAACGATTCCCTTCTGCGACCGGTTCAGGTTCTGGCGTGCCCCGGGCACACAGCTGGTCAAACCGCGAGCCGACGCATTTCGATGTCCTGTCTGGCAGGCAGCTGCAGCTCGTTGTGATCATGGTGTTGTCCCGGCGTGGGCATTCCAGCGCTGGTGGGCTTGGCGGGCGCGGTGCTGGTGGCGGCGCCGCCAGGTGGACCAGTGCAGCGGGTGGGGCTGGTCTCGCCGGGGCGGGGGGATGACGATGTCGCGCAGAAGCCGCAGCAGCTCCGGCACGGTGATCGGGATCAGCCCGGCATCCAGGCCAGAGCCGGCCTCTTGCTGACGTTGGACTGCCACGGCAATGGCGAGGTAGGTATAGGCCAGCAGGCAGATCATGGTCCAGCGGTGCCAGGACTTCCAGCGGATGACCTGCCCTGCGTCCAGGCCGGTGGCCTGCTTGGTGAGCTGGTGATCTTCCTCGATCCGCCAGCCGGCGACCGCGATGGCGATCAGCCGGGACAGCGGGACCGGGCCGGGTGTCCAGCACCGGTAGTACGACAGTGTGCCGGTGTAGCGGTGCCGCCGGGCCAGCAGCACGCTGTGCCCATCAGGGTGCCCATCGGGGGTATCGTCGCTGGTCACCTCCAGCATGGCCCAGTCGTAGTGCCGGGTGCCCTTGGTCCCTGACCCCGGTGCGCATCCGGTTCCAGGCACGGGCGGGAATCATCTTGACGGCGCTGGCGGCGGCCATGGTGCGGCCGGGCCGGTAGTAACGGCGTGGTTGGCGCGGACCGCCATCACATAGCCCATCGCGCGCTGGCGGATGCCGCGGCGCAACTGGCGGCCGTCATACACTTCATCGCCGGGGCAGCCCCGCCGCAGCGCGGGAAGCGCGCCGAGACCACCCTGGAACGCTGGCAGCAGGTCCACGACCTGCTCGGCGCGGGCACTGGCCTGCTGGAATGCGCCCGCCGCCTGGACCCTGTCCCTGAACACGGTCAAGCGCTACGCCCGCGCAGAGCAGCCCGAGCGGCTGCGGCGCGCCCCTCAGTACCCGGCCCACGCTCGTCAACCCCTACCGCGACCACCTGCGCAAGCGCCGCGCCGAGGACCCCGCGGTGCCGGTCCAGCGGCTGTTGCGGGAGATCAGGGAGCTCGGCTACCAGGCAGCTCGAACCTGCTCGTCCGGTACATCACCCAGGGCCGCGCCGAGGCCGACCGGCCGCACCTGTCACCCCTACGCGCGGCCTGTCCCGGCGCGCCGTCCCGCGCCGCGCGACACCGGCCCGCACACCGGCCGGGCTCGCCTGGGCTATGACCGCGCCCGGGTCCTGCTCAAGAAGCACACCGCCACCGCCAGCGGCCGGGGGCTGGACCTGCACCAGCTCCGGCACTCTGCAGCCACCCATCTCCGCGACCAGAAGTCCCCCTCCAGCTGATCATGGCCAAGGCCCGGCACAGGTCCCCGCGCACCGTCATGCGCTACGTCAGCCAGGCGACGCAGCCGTGGCCGAGGTCACCAGCCTGCTCGGCCCACCAAGGCGGACTCACTGACCACAGAGCAGCTATGCGGCTCGCCGGGCCGGCCCAGGTCCTCTGCCGGGCTGCCCTGGTTGTTTCCGATGTGCACCGAGGCGGCACGCCTCCCGTGGCGGGTTGATGCTTCCTTGCTGGGTGAAGGCCATCCCGTGAACGACTGTTCGCCCTGCCCGGGTCATAGCCTGAGAGCATGCCCAGCTCCACCCGGGTCAGGTGATGTCTGTCCGTTCTGCACGCGGACGGTGATTGAGCGCCAGGTGCCGGGGAGGGCTGTGATGAGCGCAACGGCGGTGCGCGCGGCCGGGAACTGGGTGCGGCGGGGCAACCGGGGTGGCCCGCAGGCCACTGGCGGCAGCTGGAGAGGAGTAAAGCCGTGGACTACAGGCTTGAGGTCGTGAGAATACCCGTCTCTGACGTGGACCGGGCCAAGGACTTCTACCAGGGGCTGGGGTGGCGGCTGGACTTCGACTCCCGCTCCGAGGATGGCACGCGGTCGGTGCAGGTGACCCCGCCCGGGTCGGCGTGCTCGGTTTTCTTCAGCACCGGGATCGCGCCGGGCCAGGACCTGGTGGTGAACGACATCGACGCGGCCCAGGCCGAACTGTCCGGGTGCGGCGTGGAAGTGAGCGGGGTGTTCCAGCTGGATGGCGCCAAGCGGGTCCCCGGCCCGGCACCGGGCCACAAGAGCTTTGGCTCGTACGTCTCGTTCAATGACCCGGACGGCAATGGCTGGCTGGTCCAGGAGGTCACCACCCGCGTGCCGGGCCGGACGATATCTGTGCTGGCGGCCTACGGCTCGGTGGCCGCCCTGGCCGACGCGCTACGCCGGGCGGCGGCGGCGCACGGCAGGCACGAGAAGGAGATCGGGCACGCTGACCCGGACTGGCCGGACTGGTACGCGCAGTACATGGCGGACGAGTCGGCCGGGCGGGACGCGAGCGCATAAACGGCGGGTTTAGGTGAATCTGCTGCGCGTGCGGCCTGACGAGCCGAGGTTCAGCGTCGGGGAACCGCGTCTTGCCTACCGTTTCCCGATGACTGCTCAGGTGTGCATCACTGCAGGTCGCGTTGTCGGGAACTGAGCCTTATTCATCCTGATCTTGGAGCTGCGGGGCATATGGCCTGATCATGGACGGCGTGTCGGCTTGGGACAAGCGAAGCCACTGGTAGATGAAGCGATCGACCAAGATCCGCATCTGCCACCGAGGGGCTTCCATGCTTTTCTACCCTGCCGCGCTGCCGTTGTCTTCTCGGACCCTGAACTACACGGCCGGGGTCATCCGTCGTTACCGCAGCCAGATCGGATCGTGCTGGCGCAAGCTCAACCCAGGCCGGCGGGCCCTGCTGGTCCTGGCCTACCTGCGCAAAGGCGAGACGTTCGCCGACCTCGCGGCCGGGTTCGGCGTCAGCACCGCCACGGCCTGGCGGTATGTGACCGAGACCGTCGCCCTGCTGGCCGCCCGCTCCCCGAAGCTGCGCCGGGCGCTGGCTGACGCCACACGCACGCCGGCCACGCGTACGTAGGCATCGACGGCACGTTAATCCCCATTGACCGGGTGGCCGCCAACCGGCCCTTTTACTCCGGCAAGTACCGCCATCACGGCATGAACCTGCAGGTCATCTCGGCCCCGGACGGCGAGATCTTGTGGGTCTCTGGCCCGCTGCCCGGGCGGTGCATGACCTGACCGCGGCGCGGATCTGGGGCGTCCTGCGCGAACTCGCCGCGCATGCACGGTTTGACGGGCGGGGCCTGGAAACGGGCCGCAACATGCGGAACCGCGCCAGTCCCCGACCCTCCTAGACGTGATCTTCATGGGCTTTGGCTTTCTTGGCGCTGGTAGTGGGATATCTGGGCCCGGTATTGGTGGCGACGGCGCCAGGTGGACCAGCGCAGCCGGTAGCGCGCGGTCCTACGCTGGCGAGGGCGGCGGCAGCGAGCAGTTCCGGGGAGCCCGGTTCGGCGAGGTGGACCTGCGCGGCGCGCGGACGCACAACTCACCGGATCCCGGTGGCTGCTGATCATGCGTGACCAGCCAGGGGCGTTCGCCAGCGGGAATTCGTGCGCGGCACTACGAGACCGACACTGGAGGCGGACAGTTCCTGATCACTGGCCCACGCGGACGTGCTAGCGAGGCTGGCGAGCTCCCCGTACCCGATGCCCGGCCGTCAGCCGTACCGCCGCGCTTGTCATGGCCCGGACTCGCCGATCTCCGCATCGGGCGCCGTTGCAGGACAACTCGAAACCCGCCGGTGATTCTTGTCGCGGCGTCGCGGCGTCGCGGATGCCGGGGACGGGAGGCTGGGGTGGACCCGCTCCGCTGGCCGGGTCTGATGCCTCGTGCCGCTACCACCCTGGCCCGGGCGTCGGGCGCGGTGCGCGCGCCTGCCGGGGGCCTTACCTGGGTTGGTCAGGGCGTGAGGACGATGGCGCCGGCGGCGTGGCCGCCGGTTGCCTGGGCCAGTGCCTGGGCGGCATCGGCGAGGCGGTAGCTGGCGGCGACCGGGATCGCCAGCTGCCCGCCTCCCCATAGGCTTGCCAGGTTGCGCAGCTGGTTTCCGTCCGCGCGGACGATAATGCTGGAGATGGTGATGCCGCGCTGCTGGCTGGGCGGGTCGGAGGTGATGGTCGCCAGCCGCCCGCCGTCGGTGACCGCCTCCAGCGCGCTGGCGGCGCCGCCTGGTGCCGCGTTGGCCGCCGCGGCCACCCCGTGGCCTTTGGTGAGCGCGCGGACCTGGCTGGGCCAGTCTTGGTCGTGGTAGTCGATGACCTGGCGCGCCCCCAGCGCGGCCACCCGGTGCTGGCTTGCCGGGCCTGCCGTAGCGATGACCTGGGCGCCGCGCGCCACGGCGAGGGCGACAAGCAGGCCGCCGGTGACTCCGCCGGCTCCATGGACCAGGAGCTGCTCACCGGCGTGGATGTTGAGGGCGTCATCCAGAACTTGTCCGGCGGTAAGAGCGGGTACCGGGAAGGCGGCCGCAGCCGCCCAGCTGGCACCGTCCGGCTTGCGGGCAACCAGCCCGGCCGGGGCGATCAGCCGGGGCGCCCACGTCCCCTGGTCACGCAGGGGCACCGGATGGGTCATGACCGCGTCGCCGGGCGCCCAGTCACTGACCGCCCGGCCCGCCGCCAGCACCGTTCCGGCTGCCTCCACACCCAGCGCCACCGGAGGGCTGGCACCCACGTCCCAGCCGCCGGTGCGGACGAACTCATCCCAGTTGGCCACGCCGGCTGCCTCGACCTTCAGCAGCACCTCGTCGTCGGCCAGCGGCCGCGGCTCGCCCACCTCGATCATCTCAACTGGGGCATCCACCCGGGGGATCCCCGCTACCTGCATCTCCCGCCTCTCAGCCCTGCCCGTGAACGGCACCGGGCCAGCCGGCCGTGTGACGTCCTAGCTTCCTCGCGCCGCTAGCGGTCTACATCCTCAATACAGCTAGGTCCGTGGTACCCCCATGGGCACGGGCCACGCCAGGCGGGCGGCAGCGACGAGCGGGCGGGGTGTCCTGAGATTTCCGGATGGAAACCGCAGGGCACCCTACTCATCCCGTGAGACGACTCATCCCGTGAGACGCTGGCCTGCACGCACTTCGCTGTAATTGGTCTATCTTCGCGGGCAGCGGCCTGGTTTTGGCGCGGTGCTGGCGGCGGTCGCGCCAGCGGGACTAGGCCCATGCGGGCGTAGCGCCGCGGGATGGTGGTGATCAGGTGTGGCAGGAGACGGCGGACCTCGCCGAGCGTGACCGAGATGAGGCCGCTGCCAAAGCTCGGGGCGATTCGGATTACCGGTCTCTCCGGCACCAGTCGCACCGCGACTCACGGAAGTCCTGATCGAACTTCCTGCGCGTCTCACCTATCGTCCGGAAGCCCGTGCTGCTGAAAAGTTGACCTAGCTGGTCTAGGGATGTGCACCGGGCCGTTGGCCGTCAAGCCTGGGTCTTAATGGAATCCAAACGAGACCCAGGGGGACGAGGATGTTCGGGAAGAGGTATGTACGTGACCTGATCAACCGGAGCGCGGAGAACCCGGAAGACCGGCGGCGGTTCCTCAAAAGCGCCACGGCGGCAGGTCTGGGAATGCTCGGCGCGGGCGTCGCCGGGTCGGCAGCCACGGCAGCGTCCGCCTCCACGAAAGATGCCAACTCGATCTCTGACAGCGCGATCTTGAATTTCGCGCTGAACCTGGAGTACCTGGAGGGGGAGTTCTACTCCTTCGCGGTGCACGGGCATGGGCTGCCCGACAACTTGACCCACGGGACAGGCCGGCGCGGGCCGGTGCAAGGCGGCCGCGAGGTCCCGTTCAAGACCAGGTCGATCCGCCAGTTCGCCGCCGAGATCGCCCACGACGAGTTCGACCACGTCCGGTTCCTGCACGGCGCGCTGGGCAGCGCGGCGGTGGCCCGGCCGACCATCAACATCCGGCAGAGCTTCACCGCCGTCGCGATAGCCGCCGGGCTCATCAAGCCCGGGCAGACGTTCGACGTCTACGCCAACGAGAACAACTTCCTGCAGGGCGCGTTCATCTTCGAAGATGTCGGGGTCACCGCCTTCAAGGGCGCCGCGCCGCTGATCACCAACAAGACCTTCCTGTCCGCGGCCGCGGGCATGCTGGCGGTCGAGGCCTACCACGCGGCGACCATCCGCACCTCACTGTTCGACCGCAACCTGGCCCGGCAGGCCAACGCGATCTCGGACGCGCGGGACAGCCTCGACGGACCGAGCGATGATGACCAGGGCATCACCGTCAACGGCAGGGCCAACATCGTGCCCGCCGACAGCAACAGCGTCGCCTTCGGCCGCACCCCCGGCCGCGTGCTCAACGTCGTCTACCTCACCCCGAAAAGGGCAATCTCGGGCGGGTTCTACCCCAACGGCGTCAATGGGCCGATCCACACAAGCAGCTGACAAGGCCCGGCTTCAAGCCGAGCCACGGAGGATGTAGCGGCCGAGAGCAGAGCCCATGCCAAGATAGCTAAATCACGCACAGGATCAAGCGAGCCTAGGCTCGCTGGCGATGATCGTACTGGAGGTGGGAACGATGGAGCGTTCCCTATATGACCGCCTCGGCGGAACCGAGGCCATCACGGCAGTCGTCCGCGCGGTTGTAGATCGCCAATCGAGGGACGACCGTATCAACCAGAAGTTCGCCAGTACCAACATAGACCGACTCATAAAAGAGTTTGTCGACCAGATCTGTGAGGCGACCGGTGGACCGTGCAAATACACCGGGCGCAACATGACCGAGACGCATCACAACATGGGGGTGACGAACGGCGAGTTCAATGCCTTTATGGAAGACCTCGTCGCGGTTCTGGACGACTTCAAGGTCGGAAAAGCCGAGCAGGACGAGATCCTGAACATGCTAAGGCCCATGCGGGGAGAGATCGTCGAAGTAGATTCGAACCAGACCGGAACCCCGCTGCCCTCCATGTTCGTACCGGCACCGCCTCTGTGAGCTAATAGGGCATCAGCACTTCGTGAGGGTCGGCGTGGCGCCGTGACGTGTGACGGCCTCCTTGATCATCTGGGTGTGAACGTCCTCATTGATCGCACTGCGGCCGTGGTGCCCAGCGTGGGCGATGGTGATCCGGCCGGGTAGCTGGAACCCTTCGATGTCGTGTTCGGGTTGCAGGGACGGTGGATCCTCCGGGCACCAAGTTCGGTGAGTGCTGCTTGTTTCTGCTTCCTGAAGAAAACGCCGTCACTTGTCATAAAGATATCGCCATTGTAATGAAGGTGGCACCAGAGCGCATGCACATCGAGTTGGCAATTTCTCTACTTCCTCTCGATACGCTCGCGTTCGGCCTAGGCACGACGTCGTCGGCATGACCGGCGATGCGGGCGATGCGGCTAAGTCCGACCTGGTCAGGTCCTTGGGCGCGTGGCCGGTGGTCGTCGACGTCTTCGACCGCGACGGCCTGCAGGCCGCGGTCCGGGCGGCATCGCCGGACGCAGTGATCCATCAGCTGACCAGCCTTCAGAGCACGGACTACGCGGCAACCAACCGCGTCCGCACCGAGGGCACCCGCAACCTCATCGACGAAGGAGACGATACGCATGGAGAACGCCGTGAGTGCATTCACCGCCGGGAGCAGCGGTGGGATCGTGGTCGCGGGCGCGGGCTACGCCGGGCTGCACGTCGCGTTGCGCCTGACGGCCAAGCTGCGCGACCAGCCCAAGATCGAGCTGACCCTGGTCAACCGGCACGATTACCACCAGGCCATCACCGAGCTGCCCCGGGTCGCCGGCGGCACCCGCGCCGCCGACGCGGTGCGCATCCGACTCCAGGACGTGCTGGCCAAGCGGGTGCGCTTCGTCCAGACGGAGATCAGCGGTTTCGACCTGGCCAGCCGGCGGCTCCTCACCGGGGCCGGGCCGGTCGGCTGGGGGCGGCTGGTGCTGGCGCTCGGCAGCCGGCCCAACGACTTCGCCATCCCCGGCCTGGCCGAGCGCACGCTGTCGCTGTACTCGGCCAGCGACGCCGAGCGGGTGTGGGCGGCGGTCAGCGAAGCGCTCACGGCGGCCGCGGCCGCCGCCGACCTCCAGCGGCAGCGATGCCTGGCCACCGTGGTGGTCGGCGGCGGCGGCGCCACCGGGGTCGAGCTGGCCGGGGAACTCGCCGAGATGCTGCCCGAAGTAGCCAGGCGCCATGGCCTGGCGCCCGACCGGCCCGCCGTGCAGCTTGTCGAATCGGGCCCCACCATCTTGGCCGGCTCCTCACCACAGCTGATCGGCAAGGCCAGCAAAATCCTCTCTGACCTGGGCGTCGAGGTCCGGACCAACGCGGCGATCGCCGCCGCGACCGAGGAGGGCTTCCGGCTCAAGGACGGCCAGCTGGTGGAGGGCGGCGTGTTCGTCTGGGCGGGTGGGCTGAAAGCACCCGAGCTGGTCGGCCGGCTCAGCGTTGCCGACCGGCCACAACGGCCGCGTCAAGGTCAACCGGTACCTGCGGGTGCTGGACCACCCGGAGATCTACGTGGCCGGCGACCTCGCCTCGGTGACCGATCCGCGCACCGGGCACGTGCTGCCCCCGCTGGCGCAGGTGGCGCTGGAGGAAGGCGAGACGGTGGCCCGCAACCTGGACGCGGAGCTACGGGACCGGCCGCTGGAGGCGTTCACCTTCCACGACAAAGGGTTCGTCGTCTCCGTCGGGACCCGCCGCGGGGTCGCCGACATCGCCGGCATCACCACCGGCGGGCGGCTGGCCCATCTGCTCAAAGACGCCATCGAGTGGGAGTACCGCCAGACCGTGCGGCACCTGCGCGGCTGGGACCCAGTACCCGGGTGACCCGGCCCCTCCGGCTGCGAGCGACCAAAGGAACAGATGCACGACCCCATCGTCGATCACGCGCAGCCGCACGCAGATCATCCCGATCTGCGTCATCGGCGCGGGCTCCGACGAGATCGGTGCAGCCGCGCAGATAACGAGCCCTCTTTGCTTCTGGTGTCAAGGGTTACGCCTGGTTTTCTTGGATGTGGGTTGCGGTGGCGTGGTTCGTTTGACCTGGGCGGCGGGTCGTAGGGTGGGGCTGGGCTCGGGAGTGGCTTGTCCGAAGAGCCGGTGTTCGGGGTGTGAGCCGGCCGCGCTGGAGTCAGCGTCGTTCCCCGGTTGCCCTCCCGGGCCCGCCTGCACGCTGCCGGTGGCCTAGTGCGCGTCGGCCTGAAGGCGGGTGTAGATGGCGTTGCTGATCTGGCGTTTGAGGGCGCGGAGCGCCTCTTTGTGGGTCTTGCCCTCGGTCAGCTTCTTGTCGTAGTAGGTGCGGCCGCCGCTGTGGGGGTGGCGGATCTGGGTGATCGCGGCCATGTGGATGGCGTGGTTGATCCGCCGGTTCCCGCGCAGCGACAGCCGGTGGATCTTGCGGTTCCCGGAGGAGACCTCGATGGGGGCGGTGCCGTTATAGGCGGCGAAGTGGTCGCGGCTGGCGAATCGGGCCACGTCACCGGCATCGCCGATCACGGTGGCGGCGATGACCGGGCCGACCCCGAAGATCCCGGTGAGGCTGGTGCCGGATGCCTTGACCGCGACGGCGAGCTTCTTCTTGGATTCGCGGATCCGGTTGTCCAGGCCGCGCATGTCGTCCAGGAGTTCGGCGGCCAGCTCGTGGCGGGCTTGCCCGGCGGCGTCCGAGGGTGTGCCGCGCGCCAGGATACGGGTGGCCTGGGCTGCGGTGATCTCCTCCGGTACGCCGCCGGGGACCAGCTCGCACAGCACCGCGTGGAGCAGGCACGCGACCTGGTTCTTAGCCCGGCCCAGGTCCCGGTGCCGCCGCGACCACACCCGCAGCACCGCGCCGTGGTCATCGGCGCTCACCTGGCGCCGGGCCTTGGAGCGCAGCGCCGCAACCGCCACCGACAGGGCATCGTTAGGGTCGTTCTTGTTGCTGGCCCCGGTGGCCAGCAGCCGCACCCGGGCACCCAGCTTGGGCTGCACATCCAGCACCCGCTCACCCGCGGCGACCAGCTGCTGAGCCAGCAGGTGACCCAGGCCACCAGCGCCTTCGACCGCCCAGATCCGCTCCGGCCAGGCCGCCGCCCACGCCACCAGCCGTTGCGCCTGCGCCGCTGAAGCCCGCACCCGCAGCTTGCCGAGGGGCTCCTCCGCCGCGTCGATTGCCACCGCGGTGTGCGATCCCTTGTGCGGGTCCACGCCGATCATCACTGCCGTCATCAGCACGCTCCTAGGTCCTCGTCCGGTGAAGGACCGCGGCGGGCATGCCTAATTACGGTGCTGGCGCTCGTCCCTCTTTCGAGCCACGCCACGGCGGGACCCGGCAGGCTGGCACCTCGTTATAAAGCCAGACCGCAAGTGCTGATGCGGTCGGCAGGCGGTTAGGGAGCCAGCCCGCCGGGTCCCTCGGACGCTACGGCAAACACCGCAACGCCCTGCCCCGGTCTCAATTAGGCGGGTAGGAGCGCGATTATAAAGACCCCCTTGCGCTGTGTGGTAGCCACGGTTACTCAGCTCTGTGGACAGCGGACCGGCCGTATCTTTATGCATCGGCGCGCTTCAGGCGAACATCCGAATCTGCCGCCGACCGTGCGAACAGCAGAGCGCGGGGATCGCGCACAACAGAGCGTGATGCCTCTCGACCGCTAGGTGTCCTACCCTCCAGAGGCCGAACTACGGCTGGGGAAGCAATGCCGGTGCTGTCACAGAAACGTGTTCGGTGGCCCGGGGTAGCTCGCAGCCGATTCCGCCAGCCGTTCGCAGTGGGGTCAAGCGATCTTGCGTGACCTCTGGCTGCAACTGTGATCTGCTGATCAGGTGGATAGCATCCGTCGGAACCCTTGCCAACGATGACCGGGTCATGCTCGGTGCAGTACTTAACAGCGTGGCTTGAGTCCGGAGTACAGGTCAGCTCCAAGAGTCTGCACGAGGTTAACAATAGTGAATAGCTTCTTCCAGCAGTTGCCCGCATTAATAGGTGTAATCATAGGCGCCTTTGGTTCATTTTTTGTGACTACCGCGAATGAACGTAGCCGCTGGCGTCGTGAGCAAGGATCCCGGTGGGATGCAACGCGCGCGCAGGCATATGCCGAATATGGCTACTCGGTGAAGAGTCATTCCGAGTTCTGTAAGCGTCTTGCAGCACACCGAGGGCTCGGGACCTGGAGTGAGCCTATCGATCCCGTAGAAGCAACAGAGGAGCTTGCGCGGTCCGCTGTCGAGAGGGCAGCGAAATGGGAGCGAGTCTTGCTGATGGGTAGTCCTGACACCGTGGTAGCGGCGCGTGTATGGCATCGCCAGGTGTGGCAGTTGGAACTGTTCGCTCGCGGTCTCCGCAGCGACCAGGCCGAATGGAAAGCAATCATGGACAGTGTAGTCGCAGCTCGTTCGGAATTCTATGACGCCGCGCGGCGCGATCTTGGCATTACGAGTGGGCGCCTTCCTGAGGGCGGCCCCTGGCACGGTCCAGCACCTCTAGGGACGTCGGGTGGAGATTAACTGGCAGTGCAATCCGGCTTCGAAAGAGCAGCCAGATTTAGCCTGGCTGATGTCCTTAGACTGGCATGGACACGTCCGCTCATGCCGCGATGATGGACGTCGCATCGGCTAGGAGCGCGGCCGGAACCTAGACGGGAGCCCGCAGGCCTGGTTCCCGATCGCCTGCGGCATCACGCGCGCTCGCTGCACTCGATGCACCGAGCGCTGACCCCAACGACGATCACAGAGAGGGGTTGGCACTCCCGTGGCGACGCATCTCAGGCTGCCTCCGATGTCAGCACGTTCTGCGTTCTGGACGATCCGGCGCCTCCACCAGGGCTCAAACTGCATTCACGCTAGGTGAGTTGGAGTTCGCGGCCTGCGCGCAAGTATCCGCCGCTATGCGCGTTATGTCGCGCTGTAAGCAGCGCATATCAATTCATCGGAGTATCCAGAGAACCGGTTCAGGCTATGCAGGTCACGGATTCTGCGTCTGTGTGCGCAGGCAGAGGTCGTCGTTTAGTTTGATGACGAGCGCGATCAACAGGCGGAGCGCGATGAGGTAGGTGTGGAGGTGGACGGCGTTATCGTCGCCGTCAGCTTGCGATCCGTGCAGGTATCGGTTCCGAAGGTCGGGGCCTCCGGTGGGGCCTGACTGATTGAGGAAGTAGTTGATGTAGTCCGCTTCGGACGTGGTGAGCAATGTTGATCGGCGTTCCAGCCAGCCATCGGCGACCATCGCATCGATTGCGGCGCGTCCGCCGGGTGAGTGGTGCCAGTAGTTGCCTGCGTCGTTGTCCCAGAGTTCCCTGAGCGTGAGGAACTGCGCCGCGCTGGCCAGTTTGATCTGGGAGTCGTCGTTGACGAGCACTCCGTGGATTAGGAGAAGGTCGATGCCTAGCTTCTGGTGGTCGGCGAACCTGTCGTAGGTGACGCGGTTGCTGAGCAGGAGTTCCGCGAGGCTGTCGGCGTTGAGTTCCTCGTCGATGTAGCTCAGGTGGGACTGATCCGAGAACAGCAGATGCTGGATGCTGCGGATGTCGTTGTGGTCAGTGACGTAGACGTACTTGCCCGGCACAGTGCTCGGTATCTGCTTGTACACAAGTTGCTCGGACGTCATGGACAGCAGGTCCAGGTCGAGTTCACCGTTCTCCGCGTAGAGACTGAACTGCTTGAGCACGCTCTCCATCTCCGAGAACAGGTGCCGGCACTTCTCCAAATACGTCGCGGATTCGCTCGACGAACGGAACCTCAGGTGGTCCGCGCCAAACTCGTCCTTCAGGTAGCCGATGAAGAACCAGGCGATGACGGCTTCGATGTCGATGCCTTCGGACAATAGGAACTCGCGGTACATGTGCATCTGAAGCAGCGAGCTTTGGTCCTTCATATGGAACGCCGCGCCCGTGACGTACTCGTCCTTCCCGCTCATCATGATCCGCTCCATCACGCCCAGCCCGTTAGGGTACGACGGCAACGAAAGAAGGGTGCGCCATGTGGTCCACTCGAACACGTAGATGAAGTTATTCAAGATCGTCGGGTAGTCAACATTGTCCGCAAGCCACGCGCGGCTGTACGAGAACTTGGCGACCATGCCTTCAAGCGAGGACACGACGTCCTCGACCTGCGTGTCGGAGATCGAGATTTCGACGCCGGTCTTCATGCCTTGGTTCGTAGCCAAGAAGTTGGTCGTGAACTTATCGTAGGCGCGTCGTGCTTTGAGCTTGAGCTTGGCGTCAATGCCGAGAGTGCGGTTAACGCGGGCGGTTGCGATCAGCTGCACGTAGTTCGGATTCGCGTTCTTGTCGTCGACGTACGCATCGAGCAGAGCGCGGCAATCGGCGAGCGTAAGGCTCGCCGGCAGGTAGATGCCGGTTCGTGAGTCGCTCAACAGGTGTTTGGACAGAATCAACTCGGCGGTGTCGACGCTCGCGAGCATGAGCGACCGCACTTCCTCGTCGTAGACGCGGACCAGAGCTGGGCAACTCAGCACGTCGCCGTTGTGGAAGCGGTCGGCCTTCAACGCGTCGAGAACGACCGTCGCGCTGCTCCTGTCAAACACTTTGAACTTCGCCAAGAAGTCCAGCACGTCCGAGCGGTATGAGCAGTCAACACCCGAGATAGCAGCCGCGAACGTTGACTCCGTTAGCTCGTTGAAGAACACGCCCTCGGCCCTGCGAACGCCCGGCACCAGCGACAAGAGCCGATCCCGCTCCGCCTGAAGCATCGAGGCCGGAAACACGCCGTACTCCACGAACCGGCTCGCGTTGTGCAACTCAACGATGTCGTTCACACCGTACGAGGCCCGCGACCGATCGAACTCAGCGAGGACGGTCACTGCCCGCTGAGCCTGAAAGAACGTCGCGTAGTCGTTCAGTCCATAGAACTTGAGCCGCATCCCCTTGGCCAGATCGTCCTCCGCCGCCACTAGGCAGTTCTATCGGTATTCGAACAGCGTGTCACGCCAATTGAGCGACATCATGGCTACCGGCCACGAGCTGCGAGCGACGCTGTGCAGGCGTGTCGCGTGGCGGCACATTTCGGCCCCTGAGATCGAAGGCGGCCGATGCACTGGCCTTAAGTCATTGGGCACTCGGGGGTAGCCAAGGGCGCGCACATATCAGCACCGGCCGGGCGACGCGGGCCCGCACCTATTCGGCGATCTGCGGCGAGATGGCAGCGCGACGATCGGCAATCGTGATGACCCTCCGTGACGGCCATAGCCATGGCTCTGGCGCTATCGGATTGGCACGGGTACCCGGGTGCGAGGGACTCGGACTGGCCGGGTTGGTGGCGGGACTGCGGCTGGTCTCATCCCGGCCGGGTCAGCCTGCGCCACGCGGTCGGTCCCGTCAACCGGGCCGCTGATCCGTCCCGGCAGAGATCTTTTGCGAGCCGCGGCTTTGGCGGTGCTGGCCGGACCGTTGCTGACGGCCCGCGGGGGCCAGGTGGTGCCGGCTACGCCGGCGCAGTTCTTCTTTCGTGCCGCGGGCAAAACATCTTGCCGGGCCGGGCTGCCCGGTGGACGGGCCCGCCCTATGCGCGGCGCGGGCACCTGACCGCCGGGAAGGGCCCCGCAGTCCCGGGCCGCCACCAGGGCGGCCAGCCCTCCCGGTCACCGCACCAGGGAGGAACCCCATGAACCCGATCACCGTCACCGTCACCGGCCGCCTCGGCGATGACCCCCGCACGTTCACCACCCGCGACGGCTCCACCGGCGTAGAGCTGCGCCTGGCGATCGACCTGCCCTCCCGCATCGACGGCGGGGAAGGCCGCACCCGGTGGGTGAAGGTCACCGCCTACGGGCTGCTCGCCGAGCGCACCGCCGCCTCCGTCAGCAAGGGCGACCGGGTCACGGTGCTGGCCGAGGACCTGATGGCCGAAGCCTGGGCCGCCACTGGCAGCGGCGAGCCCCGCGCCCGGGTCAGCCTGCGAGCCCGCGAGATCGCCGCATCGATGGCCTTCGACACTCTGCGCACCAGCTTCGCCAAGCGCAAGGCCGCCCGCGCGGCC
The DNA here is from genome assembly GCA_963714445.1 of uncultured Actinomycetota bacterium. Classification (GTDB taxonomy): domain Bacteria; phylum Actinomycetota; class Actinomycetes; order Streptomycetales; family Catenulisporaceae; genus Actinocrinis. Next base: position 40,411 of record CAVQPP010000403.1, on the reverse strand, counting down.
GCCGCGAACGGCCAGCCCAACGACCTCCCGGCCAGCGAGCAGGCCGAAGCCGAGGTCCTGCGCGGGGTCACCGCCTCCTGAAACCACCCACTGGCGGGAGCGGGCGCCCAGCCCGCTCCCGCCCCTTCATGCCCTGATTTCCCCCCACTGCCTCGTCCCGGAAGGAACCCCGATGAACACCTCTTCAGCGCGTCCGCACGTGCGGATCCATTCCGCAGCCGGCTTACTCGCCGTCATCCCGCACCTGCTCGGCTTCACTCCCAATAGCAGCCTCGTCGTGGTCGGCGTCACGCCGGAGGGCCGAGTCCGGTTCGCGTTCCGTTACGACCTGCCCGATCCGCCGAACGCCAGTACCGCCACCGAGATCGCCGGACACGCGCTGAGCGTCCTGGTGCAGCACAACCTGCCGGTCGCCGTGGTGGCTGGGTATGGGCCTGGCCCTTCAGTAACGCCGTTCGCCGACGCATTCCGCGCGGCCGCGCCTGGTGCTGGCGTTCGGCTGCATGACGTGCTGCGGGTGGAGGACGGCCGCCACTGGTCCTACCTGTGCACCAACCCGGCCTGCTGCCCGCCCGAGGGCGTTGTATTCGACCCCGCCGCGGACCCAGCCGCTTTGGCGCTAGCCGTCGCCGGTCTGGGGGTGCTGCCGAGCCGCGAGGCGCTGGCGGCCACCATCGCCTCGGTCACCGGTGCCGACGCGGAAGCGATGCAGCACGCGACCGCGCAGGCCGAACGGGCCGCGGACCTGCTGATCGCCCGCAAAGGCCCCCGCGCCCTGATCCGGCCCGGCCTGACCGCCGTCCGGGCAGCGATCCGGCTGTACCGCGACGGCGGATCCATCGCCCCGGTGATCGGGTACGCCTGGCTCGCGCTGATGCTGCGGCAGCTGCCGATCCGCGACGACGCGTGGGCCAGGATGGACCCACAGCACCAGGCTGCACACCAGCGGCTATGGGCAGATCTAACCCGCCGCGCCCAGCCTGGCTATGTCGCGGCCCCGGCGAGCCTGCTGGCCTTCACCGCCTGGCAAGGCGGCGACGGGGCGCTGGCCAACCTGGCGCTCGACCGCGCACTGGCCGATCAGCCGGACTACTCGCTGGCGCTGCTGCTGCGCGACATCCTCGACGCCGGCACCCCGCCATCAGCCGCCGTCCCGCCCATGACACCCGAACAGGTCGCCGAGAGCTACGCCAGACCGGCCACACCCGGGCGCCGGTGACCGGCCGGCCAGCGCGGGAGACCACCCCTCGCCCAGCACCGGCCCAGAAGCCAGCGACAGCCACTGACCGCCTGTTCCCCTCCATCCGCCCGGGCCCCGGGCCTGGAACCCGGCCCGGGCACTCACGCCTGCCCGATCCGAAAGGAGCTCCGCCATGACCACGGACAACCCACTGCTCGCCCGGGTCCGCAAGCTGCTCGCCAAGGCCGAGGCCCAGGGCACCACACCCGACGAGGCACAGTCCCTGACCGCCAAGGCGGCCGAGCTGATGGCCCGCTACGGCATCGACCGGGCGCTGCTCGCCGCCCAGAACCCCGAAACCGATCAGCCCACCGACCGGAAGATCGACATCGGCAACCCCTGGGCCCGGGTCCAAGGCCACCTGTTGTGCGGCCTGGCCTCGGCGATGCGGTGCCAGTGCGTGATCCTGCCGCGCCGCAGTCCAGGCGTCCGGATCCACATCTTCGGATTCGCGTCTGACATCGAACGCGCCGACGTGCTCTACACCTCCGTACTGATTCAGATGTGGCAAGGCCTGGCCGCCGCGGAGGTCCCCAGCTGGAGCCGCAGCCCACGGGCGTGGCGGCGCAGTTGGCTGCTCGGATTCACATCCGCCGTGATCGCCCGGGTCCGGGCGGCCGAACAGCGCGCCGCTGCCCAGGCCGGGCATGAGCACACCGATGCCGGGCCCGGCACGCAGCTGGTGCTGGCCGACCGGGCCCAGATCATCGAGCGGACCCTGGCCACCGCGTACCCGACCACCCGCAAGTCCCGGACGACCTACAGCGGGAGTGGTTACGGAGCCGGATACGCCCAAGGTCAGCAGGCCGACCTGGGCGGCAGCCGCCTCAGCAGACACCCCTCCCGGGCGCTGGGAGAAGGGCCCCAGTGAACCCGACGCTCACGTTTCGCTGAGGGCACAGGCTCCCGGGGCCTAGGTAGTGGTGAGGTCCCTGCCCGGGGTGCTGCTCCGTAGGTCCCCGGCGGCGGGACCCGTGGCGTATCCCGGCGAGTTCAGTCTCGCAGGCGCGGTCGGGAGCGCAACCGGCCTTTCGCTGCGCTCACCCCAGGCCATCAAGATCTTTTTCCGAGCCGCGGGCGGCTTTGGAGCCGGCGAAGCCCGGCACAGTCCTTTCTTTGCCCGCTGAAAAACATCTTGCCGGCCCGGGGCCAGCCGGTTGCCCTCCCGCCCTATTACGCCTGCGTGCCAGCCCGCGCCGGAACACACCACAACCCAGGCCCCGCCACCGGGGACCCCCACCGCAGGAAGGCACGCCATGGACCTCACCACCGGCTCCACCGCGACCGAGATCATCACCTGCGCCTACCCCGGCTGTGGGAAGGCCCACCCACGGTCTGAGTCCACCTACGTCGATGGCTGCGGCCAGATCTGCCCCCGCTGCGAGCTGGCGATGTTCGGGCCGCGTCCCGACTGGTGGGACACGATCGACCCGCCGTTCTAACCGGGCGGGCTGACCGGGGGTACCCGCGGGTGCCCCCGTCAGCCGGCCCACACCTGCCCCTCCCGTGTGCATCATCAGCTCTCGGCTGACCCTTCGACGGCCCTTCACCGGCGGTCAGTTTCCCGTCGCGGATGGCCACTGGCCCGCTGGCTAATCTTCGTGACCCTGGGGCCGGGCGTGCGGTAACAATGAGTGCACCGATGTCGAGAGGGTGCAGCTGTGCAAGCGGGAGATCCCGGCGGGGCCGCGGCGGCCCCGGTGGCGGGGATCCCCAGGACGCGAGCCCGGAGGAGTCGCTGACCTGGCTGTTAGCCGAGCTGTCCGTGGATGCCGACCGCTGGGTCCAGGCGCCGGCGAGACGGCCGGTGGGGCATCGCGCTGGTGTGCTGGGCAAAGCCCGGCCGCAATATCCACGTCGTCGGTGCGAGCCCAATGGCAGCGCGGCTGCGTGACCTGCTCGGGGCCGGTGCGGCACCCGGATGGGGCCTGCACCAGGTCCCGGCCGGCCAGACCCCCTTGGAAGTGCTCGCGGATCCCCTGCTCGCCGCGTCCGGCGCGGTGCGTTACTACAACCTGCTGCTCCGCAGTGGATTCACCACGGTAGAAGAGGTGGCCGCGACCCCGCCCAGGTGCCTGCGGAACCTGTACCAAAGCGGCCCCAAGATGGCCGCGGCGATCCGGGACGTCCTCGCGGAGATGGGGCTGGAGGTCCCGGAAATCAGCCGCCCGGCCGCGAACGAGGAGATCGCGGCACGGTTTGAGTACATCATCAGCATGCTGGCCGGCCCGCAGCGAGCCCGGTACCGTGAATTCGCCGGACTGCTGGCCCGCTCCTCGCTGCCACCAGCTACCCTCACCAAGATCGCTCAAGCCCTCAGCGCCGAGCCCGTTCCGCCCGCCGACCCGCTGGTCTGCCTCCTGCTGGACACCGCCGCCGAACTAGCCCTGGCCCACTGGTACCGGAACACCCATGCTCCGGCTCCGGGGGACGAAGACTGATCCCCCTCGCCGGGACGGCCCGTCCTGGGCCTACCGCTACGCCGCAACGCCGCCGCGGCGCTGCTGGTGACGGTGACCTCCGGCAGCCGCACCTCACGGCGTTCGCTCGCAATGCCGTCGGCCTCGTCGTTGTCCTCCACCTTCCCCAATGTCTTCCACCTGTCCACCCACCACGTTATTTTTCTGCTATATCTGCATAGCTTCTAGTATGCTGTCACACCTAGGCATTACTAATGATCATGGCGAGTTGAGGCTGAGTTCGAGATCGGATCCGCCCGATCTGACGGAGCTGGGAGCTAGCCAGGAGGCTTGAGATGGCGGGGATCATCACTGTCTCGCCAGGCCATGATGCGTCGTATCCGTGGCGGCAGATCGGCACCTCGGTTGCACACGCTCAGGCCGGGCGGGCGGGTGTCAGCTACTACCTGGCGCCGGCGGACAAGGGTGGCGAGCCGCCGGGTCGCTGGTACGGCGGCGGCTTGGCTGATCTGGGCTTTCGTGAAGGCCAGGTCATTGAGCGGGTGGTATTCGAGCGGTTGTACGGCTCGTTTGTCGATCCCCGAGATGCCACGGGCGAGACACGGCTCGGGCGGTCGCCGCAACGGTTCCGTTCGGCGGACGAGATCTTCGCGGTGCTGGCCGCACTGGAACCGGAAGCGACAGCCGAACGCCGGGCCGAGCTGCTGGTCGAAGCGAAGTCCCAGGTCAGAGCGCCGGTGCAATACTTCGACGTGACGTTCAGCGTATCGAAGTCGATCACGTTGCTGCACGCCTCGGCGATGGCCAACGCCGCGAGAGCCGCGACCGCCGGGGACCTGGAGGCGGTGGCGTACTGGGAGCAGGCCGCCGCGGACGTGTGGGCCTGCGTACAGGCAGGCAACCGAGCCGCGCTGGAGTACCTGCAGCGGGAGGCGGGATACACCCGTTCGGGATACCACGGTCGGCAGACAGGTGAGGCGCGCAGCGGGCGGTGGGAGGACGCCCACGGGTTCGTCATCGGGTCGTTTGCGCAGCACACCAGCCGGGATGGGGACCCGCAGCTGCACATCCACAATCTGGTCCTGAACCGGGTGCGGCGGGAGTCTGACGGCGCATACCGGTCGCTGGACTCGCGGGCGCTGTATGAGCATCGCGGAGCGGCGGCGGCAATCGCCACGCTGGTCATGGAGTCGGCGATCTCGCGGGAGCTCGGGACCAGGTGGGTGGCGCGGGCGGATGGGCATGGCCGGGAGGTTCGGGGAGTGAGCCGCGAGTTGATGGAGGAGTTCTCGGCGCGGCGGCAGAGCATCTCGGAGTTGGCCGCGCGCCTCGCGGCGCAATTCGAGGCGCAGTTCGGGTACGCGCCAGATACACGGGCGCTCGGGAATCTGCGCCAGTGGGCGAACCATGCGACCCGGCTCGGCAAGCCCGGTGAGCCGCTCGACCTGGCCGCCGCGGCGCGGCGCTGGGCGGCGCAGGCGCGCGCCAGCGATGCGGGCGCTTTGGAGCCAGTCATGCTCCAGGTGACCACCCGGCGCGGCCTGGGCGCGTCCGGGCCAACGTCGTCCGTGGAGGATCAGGCGCTGAGCCCGGAGCAGAAGCGCGACCTGATCGGGCAGGCGCTGGGCCGGCTGCAGGACGCCCAGCCCACCTGGCGGAAAGCCGACCTCATCCGCCACCTTGGCGAACTCTTACCCGACGACATCACATGCTGCGATGACGAGACCGCCGCCACGCTGCTCACGGACCTGGCCGATCGGGTGCTGGCAGGCCGGACGGGGGAGCAGGTGCTGGCGTTGGAGGCGCCCGAGTGGCCGCCGGTGCCGGACTGCCTGCGCCGCGCGGACGGGCGCAGCGTTTACCGGCCGCACAGCGGCACGCGGTATGCCACGCTCGCGCAGCTGAGGATGGAAGAACGCCTCCTGCTGCAGGCTCAGCAGCCCGGCGCGCCACGCGTTGAGCCTGCGGTAGCGGCGCAGCTCCTCAGGGCGGATCAGGCTCAGCTCGAGGCGCAACTGCGCGCTGCGGCGCAGCCGATGGGCGCAACGCGGGCGGGCACTGGCTCAGGGTTGCGCCTGGATCAGGCGGCCGCAGCGTTCGTGGCGCTCACCAGCGACCGGCGCGCGGAGATCCTGGTCGGCCCGGCCGGATCCGGCAAGACACGCACCGCTGCGGTAGTGGCGGGACTGTGGCGCCGAGCCGGGATGGGGGAGGTGTACGGGCTGACCACTGCTCAGGCCGCCCGTAACGTCCTCCAGGAGGCCGGTGTCACGCTGGCCGACAACACGGCGGAATTCCTTGGTCACCTCACCGGTGCACGGGGAGCTCGTGGAGCCAAGCCCGTCGAACCGGGCACACTCCTGCTGCTGGACGAGGCGTCGATGATGTCGATGGCCGACCTCGCCGCGCTCTTGCAAGTGGCCACCAGCCAGGGCTGTCGAGTACTCATCACCGGTGATCACGAGCAACTTGCCGCGGTGGAAGGTGGCGGCGGCATGATTTTGCTCACCCGCCAGATGGGCTATGTGCAGCTAGCCGATCCGGTCCGGTTCAGCTGCGATTGGGAGCGGGACGCCTCGTTGCGGCTCCGCGCTGGAGACGCCACCATTGTGGCTGAGTACGAGGAACATGGACGGGTACGCGGCGGGGACCCAGATCAGGCGATGGACCTGGCCTGCCGTGCTTACCTGGCCGACCACCTTGCCGGGAAGGAGTCGCTGCTGCTGGCCCGCACGGGTGAGCAGGCCCGGGAGATGTCACGGCGAGTTCGGGAAGACCTCCTGCACTACGGCCTGGTCCGCCGCAGCGCCGAAGCCCAGCTGCGGTACCACGCGACCGCCAGCGCGGGTGACCTGATCGTCGCTCGCCGGAACAACCGCCGGATCCTCGCCGGTGCTCCAGGCCGGTGGCTGACCAACCGGGACGTGCTCCGCGTCGAGGCTGCCACCGGGCGCACCGTCATCGTCCGCCGTCTGGCGGGACAGGACGAAGCTGGCCAGCCTGCCTGGACAGTGGCCTTCGAACTGCCCAGGGTCTATCTACTAGCCCATTGCGACCTGGCGTACGCGACGACTCCGCACGCGGCCCAGGGCCGCACCGTAGACACCAGCCATGTCCTGGTTGACGGTCTCAGTGACCGACAAGGCTTGTACGTAGCTATGTCGCGCGGCCGGGAGGGCAACTACGCATACTGCGTTACCCGTGTTCCCCGAGCTGCGGACATTCGCCAGGGCTCTCAGGCAGCTCCTGAACTGAGACGGATGAGGGCCATCGCCGCGGAACGTGATGGGATTCAGCCACACTCGACCGACGCGGAGCCGCACGAGAAGGCCCCGAAGCGAGACGCTGCCGCGATCCTGGCTGACATACTGCGCCGTGACGGCGCGGTCTTGTCCGCGACGGAAACCCTGCGCCGCGAATTGTCCGACGCTGATCACCTCGGAGTGCTAGGCGCGATCTGGTATGACCTGGTACGGCGGTCCCAGGTAGTCCGGTTCGAGGCCGAACTGCGCAAGGCCCTCCCCGCGGCCGATGCCGACGCCGCTCTCAGCGATCCGGCGTGCACGTGGCTGTGGCGGTCGCTGCGCGAAGCCGAATGCAGCGGCCTCGACGCGACTCAGGTGCTGCGGGATACGGTCGGCGCCGCCGAACTGACCGGGGCAAGGGACGTGGCACGGGTCATCGATGCGCGGATCCGGCGACTTCTGGCCGACCGGGTACCTCAGCTATCGGGATTGTGGACTCGGCGGGTGCCGGACATGGCGGACCCGCAGTTGCACCGCTACATCAACGAGTTGGCCGGGGCAATGGACGACCGGATCCGGCGTTTGGGTGAGCACGCTGTCAAGGCCCGCCCGGGCTGGGTCATCGCTGCGCTCGGTGACGTGCCTGCCGACCCGCCGACTCGGGCTGAGTGGCAAAGGCGTGCCGCCCAGCTCAGCGCGTACCGGGAGCTGTACGGCTATAACAGCGAGACCGATGCAATCGGCCCCGAACCTGGCAAGACCTCTCCCGAGTCCCGCGCCGACTGGCACACCGCGTTCGCGGCCCTCGGCCGGGTCGAAGGGATCGACCTGCGCGGGTGCAGCGACGAGCAGTTGCGGTTGCGGCGCGCCGCCTATCAGCGGGAAACCAGTTGGGCGCCGCCCTACGTCGCCGAAGAACTCCGGCTGGCCCGGCTGCAAGCCCGCACCGCCTGGGAGAACGGCATCCGCGCCGGTCACGAAGCCCGCGCCGCCAGAGAACCGCAATCCGCCGACCACCACCGGGCCCTGGCAGCCATGTGGCGCGCCATGGAACGCAAGGCCACCAGCGTCGCTGGCCAGCTCGCCAAGGTTCAAGAGACTCGGGCACAGTGGGGCGCCTTGACCGAGCCGACCCGGCGGGCGGCCGTCGCAGCCGATCTAGAGCTTCGTCGTCGGCATCCAGACATGGAGCTGGAGCCGCTGAGATCCGCAGAACCCTCCAGCGTCGGCTATGCCCCGCAATCCTCGCCATCTGATCGAGATCCGCGTCATGGGACGCTCTTCGGTGCTGACGTGGGCGAGGAGACGGTAGCCAACACCCAAGAATGGCCGTCGGCCAGTACCCCATCACTCGAGAGCATGCGACAAGAAGCGCTTGGCCTTACCCCTGAGACGGTGCACGAGAAGATACCCGAGCAGATATCGCTCCTCCGCAAGCACGTGCGCATGGCTCAGGCCAGGATCGAGGACCTTCGGGAGACGAAGGTGCCGGACACCGAGGGGGATGACCATCTGGGTCGCGCGTGGGACGTCACGGCTGACCGTCGCCGCGACGCCATCATTCAGCCGCCGCGCGTGGACATCAGACCAGCGGGCGAGATCCTCCAGCGGGCGCAGGAGCGGATGGCTGACCACGAAGCAGAACCGTCTTGAAGTTCCTCCGAGAGGAGGAACTGCGCTGGTGCGATAATCGTGGCCAGAGGTTGCGTTTGAGGTGGCGGGCATGCAGATGATGCCCGCCGGACCGCTAACTCAACTGCTCTGAGCCGGTCTCGTCATCCGAGTCCGGGTCGGCATCGGCTTTGTGCCAGCCGCGGAAGTCTCCGGACAGGGTTGCTTCGACGATGGCAGTGACCTGGGGGGCCATGTCAGTGAGTACCTTGTGGGCGCGGGCGCGTCGGCGTTCTGTTTCCTGCACCGCCTTGGTCCCCTTCAGGTTCTCCGTTTGGCTAAACGTGGCCTCGATGAGCTTGGCACAGGAACGGGCCAGGTCCCGGGCAGCCGCTAGCCGCGACTCCTCGCGTCTCGTTTCTTGGCGAGCCACGTACATGACAGTGATCGCGCCCACGATCACCGCGACCAGGCTAGGAATGGTGGAGGCGAGCCATGGCCCGTCGCCTGGGTGCCCAGCGATGGCCCAGATCGTGGCGCGTACTGCTGCGATCACGCTGGTTAGCAGGATTCCCGCGATCAGCAGCAGGTAGCGCCATGGTCCGGTTCTGCCGATGGTCCGGCCGGGCGGCCGCGGAGGCGTGGGGGGCTTGTCTGGCTGTACTGAAGCCATGGTGGCCGGGCCTTGCTGGGCGGGGAACGAGGACAGCTTTGATTCCGGGCCAGTCCTCGCGTGCCGTGCGCCTCGGTCCCGGTTTCCGGCCAGGCCGGCCGGTTGCGGCGTGCTCATTCCGTTAACTGGATCGTGGTGACGGCGAGGCTCAGCGTGTCCGGGCCGTGCCGGTTGGTGGGGTCCGTGGGAACGGCACTTCCGATCGGCCGGTCGATCGCGAACACTCTGAGCTGGGCACCAGCGAGATGGTGGCCACGAGCCGATCTGGCCAGGGAGTGAACCATCTCGCTGACATGGTTGGAGCAGGCCTCGGCGGTTTCGTGCACCGGGTCTGTGCCGTCCGCAGCTTCCAGGTACGCCTGGAAGCGTAGGGTGCGGCAGCAGGCACCGCCGTCATGGCAGGTGTGCACCTGCATGGTGGTCAGTGGGCGGGGCATATCAGATCCTTTTCAAGGATGTACCGATAATGCTGCTTGCGACCTGCGCCTGCGGACTGTGACACCCGGCGCACAACCGGATCGTTCGCCCAGTCGCACGGGTCGCTTAGGTGTGCGGATCTGTGACGGTGTTCCTGCCGGTCAGGCCCACGAGGTGAGGGTGTCACCGGCAAGTCTTGCCTGCCCGGATCAGAGACGACGTGGGAAGTCGCAGCGCGAATGGATGCCGTGCGTGACAGCACAGGCCAGCAGGGCCAGCAGCGATCGGCTCACTGCTGACATCTGGGGCCTGGCGCCCTCTTTCCGGCCCCAGTGCTTTCGACTACGTTGGTCCATTGGCTGAGCCCTCCTCTGGGGAACCGGCCATGTGGGTTGGCGGTGGCCCCTGATGCCACAGGGGCCATCGCCAAATGTGCAATAACGGCATAGACCCTGCGCGATGGGCAGATCCGTGAGGGCCGTACACTTGAAGCTCTTAGTGGTCTGTGTGACATGCGGGGCCTTTGCGGTCGTGTTCACCCCGTTGAGTGTTGCCACTCAGACCGCTTGGGACCCGGTATATCGGGGCTAAGGGTACCCCGTACGGGGAGTTGCCGCGCGAATCTCGCAAACTTAGCGGTTGCGGCAAATCAGGCAGTCCAGATGCAATCGTTTTCCAGAAGTGCACCGCGTATCTGCACGTGCATGGGGGCTTGCAAATGCGCTCGCAACTGCACGCACTGGGCGCCAGTGGCGGACCTCCAATAGCGAGTTGTCGAAATGGGCTGCTAGTGTCGCTCTGACCAGCGTCATCTCGCTACTATGTAGCAGCTTAGTAATAAGGCAATCCTGGGCCTTACTGCAAATTGCTTAGCAAATTGGCCAGTGACATCCGGCGAGCGGCGGGGCTCAGGGGATCTCCTGATGCGCAAGACGGTAATATACGACATAGCCTTCATGTCCCAATATGTACTCAGAGACCGTGCAATCGAATGCGGCAAGAGGGCAGTGACTGTACGTATAAATAAATAGTGTCCGGAAGGCGTTCAGGATATTGGTGTCACATGAAGTGCTTCTGCGCACCAACTCAGCGGGCGAGCTATCGTGCAAGCCATGGGCATCCTGGAGGTCCTTGACCGCTTACCCCCAGCCGTGGTGCGGCCGTCGGCCCAGGTCTGGTCAGTGCTTGCCCGCAGTCTCGCCGAGCAGGGGGCGGATGGCCGCACGACGCTTGCCTGGCGCTGGACTCTCGCTGGCGTTTGCCCATCTCCAGTAACCCTCGCTCCGCCTGGTGCCCGGCCGCCGACTCGCCAAGAGATCATCGACGAAGCCCACGCCGAGGCCGAGCTGGGTGGGCTGGGCACGGACCCGGGCGGCCAGGTCATGCAGGCGCGCTTCGTTCTGGAGTGGCTGGCCGGACGCATCGATGCGCTGCCCCTTTGGAACGGCGGGCCGAAGGATCTGCACGTCACCGACGGCGTCGCACATGCGCGCAGCAGAGCACAGATAGAAGAGGCGTACTTCTGGGCCCTGCTGGCCCAGGACAGGTATCCGTGGCGTGACGCCTCAGGCCCGGCGAGCGAGCGAATGGTGGCTAGTTGGGCGCAAGGTGTGCTGGACCTGATGACCTGGGTCTCTGGAGAGGCCAAGGCGGGGCCGCTGTCCGGGACGACATCGGCAGGCCGGCCGACGCTGTACACGGTCGCGCAGGACGCCAGCCGGGGGATGAGCGGCGTTCGGCTGGCCCGGCAACGCGATGATCCACCACGGGCCAGGCGCCTGGAGGCCGTCATGGAGACCTTCCTGTGGCTGGCCGGCTGGAACCCGGAGCCACCCGTCGACCGGCACGGCCACGGCACCCTCGACGCCTGCCCAGAACGCACCGCCCCGTGCGGGTGCAGCGATGCCGGTCGCTGCCTTGGGTCTGAATGTGCTGCTTGCTGGCGGTCGGCCTGCGTCCCGGCGGCAGGAGCTACGAAGGCTCGGTGAAGCCGCTGGTCGGTTCCGGCCCGGATCCGCCGAGCGGGAGCACCTGCACGCCCCCAGCCAGGGTGAGGGCGTGTGGTTCCGGCCAGGTGGCCGCTGCTGCCTTGGCGAGCAGGTCGAGCAGCAGCACCGGAGTCGCCAGCTGCATCCGGCCGGGCGGCAGGTAGGCCCAGCTCGCCTGCTGTCCGTCTGGTCCGCTCGTCGGCGGGGCTGGGATCCGGGCGCCACCGGAGTGCCAGACGATCGTCGGTCCCTCCACCTCGTGGCCGGGACTGGGCAAGTCGGCGAACGGAGAGAGCCCGGCCGCGGCGAGGAAGTAGGACTGGCTCCCGCAAGTGATCACCGCCAGCGCCTGCGTGGGGTCAGGAAGCGCGGGCAGATTCCTGATCAAATCCGCCGCACCGCCAGTCCCTAGCCACCAGCACGCGGCCAACAGTCCCGCCGACCGGGGCACCGCCAGGGCATCGAGCACGGTGCCAGTCTCCAGGTACGCCGAATCGTCCGCGGTCGCCACCGGCCACCCCAGTGCCCGGTACGCCGGGAGCGCCTCGGCGAGCGTTGCCGCGGCCAGCCCGGCCCGCCGCTGATCCGGTTGCGCCCGCAGAGCAGCTGCGTTCTGCCGCTCGGTCGCCAGCCGCTGCCGGATCCCGTCATAGCCGAGCTGGAACTGATCACCAGTGCCGAGTACGCGGTCGCAGGCCTCCCAGAAGCCCCGGCCAGCTCGTTGGATTCCGCTTTCAACCGTGGACAGCGTGCTCCGGGCGAAGCTGATCCGGTGCGCGAACTCGCGCTGTGAGTAGCCCGCCTCCTTGCGGGCCGCGGCCAATCGCCTTCCCAGCTCGCGGCGCAGCTCGCGGACCTCGACCGACTCAGCCATCGCGTTGTCCCCTGCCCGAGCGAGGACAGTCAGCTGGGTACGTCGTGATCGTCATGTCGCCGCACCCATGCCGCTACCGGCCTGCGCTTCCTGAACCGGAGCATCGGTAGTGCTGGCCGCCATCCAGAGTTCGTACTCCTCGCTGAGCAGCCGGTTGAAGAGATCCTGGTTGACCTCCTGGAGGGCGGCCATGGCGCGGGCAGTGGCCCGCGATTGGGTCATGCCCTGCGCCCGGTATCGGTCGAACAATCTCCGGTAGTCAACCTGACGTAGGTCGGCCAGCCGAGCGATGGACCGCTGCCAGGACTTGCTGCGGATGTTGGCCGGCACAGCAGGTATAGGGCTGGCCTGCTCCTGGGCGAGTAGCTCCTCGTATCGGGCGGGGTAGCGCTGGCGCACGTGGGCCCGGGCCTGGTCGCGGGCGTGGGTGCTGTTCCGGGCGGTCGGACGTACCTGCTCGTAGATCGCGCTGTATTCGGCCAAGTGCTCACGCGCGAGCAGGCGAAGGGCACGCCTGCGCGCATCCCTGGTGCGGTCCGATCTCTGGCCCACGCTTGTCTCACAGTCGGCCGAGGCCATCGAGAACGCGGCGTAGCGTCTCGGTGCCGACGGGGCGCCGCACCTGGCCACCGGGGGAGATCGGCGTCGTGACTAAGCGCCGGGGCAGGACGGCTGGGGTGTCACGGCGATCTGGGTCAGGAGCGGGGTCGGCACGCGGCGCGGGACGGTCCTCCACCAGCCCTCCCGATTGGTTGGTGTGTTGGGTGCTGTGCTTAACGTAGCGCGCTGGACGAGCATCGAGAAGTAGATTATCTAAAAACATGGTGCGCTATCATTGCCGGGCAGCAGGCCACACAGGCAGGACACCACCATGGACGAGATCGCAGCCGCCGGGTACAGCCCCACCATCAGGAAACGCTCGCTCAGCCGCAAGCTGGTCGAGCTGCGCAAGAGCTGCGGGCTGACCACCAGCGACGTCCAGCGCCAGCTCGGCTGGAGCGCCACCAAGCTCAACTACATCGAGAAAGCCAAGTGGATCGTCCCCAACAGCGACGACGTCACCGACCTGTGCGAGCTCTACGGCGTCGAAGGCCGCCAGCGCGACGCGCTGATCACCCTCGCCCGCGAAGGCCGGCAGCGCGGCTGGTGGCGCAAGTACAACGACGTCTTCCCCGACGAGCTGCCCGGCTTCGAGGCCGGCGCCGCCCAGATCCGCACCTTCGAGACCAGCTTCATCCCCGGCCTGCTCCAGGTGCCCAGCTACATCGAGCTGGTCACCCGCGCGGCCGGCATCGAGGACCCCGCGGCCATCAAACACCACGTGAGTGCCCGGATCGCACGCCAGGAGATCCTCACCCGCGCCAGCGACCCCTGCCACCTGCACGCCATCATCGACGAGAACGCCATCGCCCGGATCACCGACACCACCATCCGCCGCGCCCAGCTCGGCCACCTCATCGAGATCACCAGCCGCCCCAACGTCGAGGTCCAGGTCCTGCCCTTCACCGCCGGTGCCTACCCCACCACCAGCGAGGTCTTCTACCACCTCACCTTCCCCGACCCCACCGAACGCGACATCGTCTACCTCGAATCGGCCATCGACGACCGCATGCTCGAAGAAACCGACGAACTCGACCCCTATATCCTCAAGTTCGACAAACTCCGCACCGCGGCACTCAGCCCCGACGACACCCGCACCACCCTCAAGCGGCATATGGAGTGAACCGCCCCATGGACGTGGACATCTATCTATCCACCGCTTCCTGGCACAAGAGCAGCTACTCATCCGGCGGCGGGCAGAACTGTGTCGAAGTGGCCATGCTTCCCGGCTCGGTGGCGATCCGGGACAGCAAGCACCCGGCTGGCCTGGCGCATGTCGTCAGCGAGGCAGCCTTCAGCGACCTGATCACCCGAATCAAGCGTGGTGAACTGAACCTGTAGCCCGCGAGGCAGCCGCACCAGCCTGGTAATCAGGTCGGCGCAAACTAGCGCCGCGGCAGCCTGCTCACAGGGGTTGGGCCGATCTCTCACGAGGGCATCTCCTCAGTGGCCACCAGACGAGGCATCCATATCGGGTTAGCCGGAAGACTCGCATGACGCCATCATTGCCGTCGATGGCCAGCCAGCGAATGAATGCTTCTTAACGCCAGCACCCGGTACTGCGCGCTGTGTGCAGCTCGGTGAGCGGGCATAACGTGCCTGCGGCGCGCTACCGGCGGCAGGTCGCTGAATCGGCCACCAGAGTCAGCCCCAGAGGGGAGGTCGGTCAACTCGAACCAGGTCACGACCGCCCCGTGGCCGCAGGCGGAGCTCCACCGGTGGCGAGCATCTGGAGGCTTCGTCAGCGCGGCTGTTCTCGGCTGGAGTTGGCACAGCCGGATGGCCGGTTCGACCGCAGCGCCGTCGTCGTCGACGTCGAAGGCGGATCGCATCCGGTACGCCCACCAGCGTGCCGCCCGGGTGCCCGGAAGCGCCATACCGGATCGAGTTGGTGATCAACTCACGAGACAGGCAATCGGCCGATAGAAAAGGGTGTCCTAAACCTTCTGTATCAGGTCGGATATCGTTTCAAGCACCCGGCGGGCAGTCGCGGCGACTTCGGCCGGCGTAGCATTGGGCGGATTATAGTATCGCAGCTCGGCATAACCGTCCTCATCGATCCAGAACTCGGGTTCGCGCTGGCGGGACGGAGTTACGGTGGCCGTCAAATCCAGGCCGGCGCGGCCGTCCGTTACATGTGTGGTCAGACCCAAGGCTGTTAACTCGGCCTCGATTGCGCGCACTCGCTCCAGGTTGTGTCTGTCAATTGACTCGCCATCATTGGCGCCTGTCGCTATCACGGACTGTGGATCCTTTCCGTCCAGTTCTTGGGTGGACTGTGATCATTGCTCTAGCTCTTTGGCTGCTGCGCGTAAGAGATCCCGGGTAGCGGTCTGGTCCAGCGAGCAGCCGACAATCGTGGCGTGAGCCTCGTGGTAGCGGCGTACCTCGTCGGGCTTGTCGAGGAATAGCTCCCCGGTCAGCCCGGCTGTGTGGACGACGGCCGTATCGCTTTCCGTGCTACCGCTAGGCGGGAACTGCAGCAGCGTGAATGATCCAGTGACGAGCCCTGGATGCGTACCCACGCTGAAGGGCGCCACGCGCAGACAGACGTTCGGCAGTACGGCCATCTCGGCCAGGTGCCGTAGTTGCCCGGCCATCACCGCTGCGCCGCCTACCGGATGGCGGACGACGGCTTCACTGAGGACGACGGCCAGGGATAGCGGCGCGCTTGCACGGATGACCGACGCCCTGACGGGAGAGGCATTCGTGGACGAGCTGGTCTATGTCTGCGGTGCTGGGTCCGGTGCTCATGACGAGAGCGCGAGCGTAGGCTTCGTTGCGCAGCAGGGCCGGCACCAGGCCCGATGCATAGCCCAGTAGCCCGGATGCTGCTTCTTCCAGCGTGGCGTAGATGCTGAGCTGCTTGGGGATGGTTTCGCTGTAGGAGTGCCACCAGCCGACTGCTTTGGTTTGCCGGGCAAGCTCGGCTAAGGCGTGGGTGAGGTCAGCCGAGGCACTGTAAATGGCGCACATGGCCTCGACGTCCATGGCGCGCATGGCGGTCTGGCCGGTCTCGATCCGCCACATTTTGGGTTCGGACCATTCCATGATGGTGGCGGCCGCTTTGACGGTAAGACCAGTTTGCAGGCGCAGGCTGCGCAGGTGGTGCCCGAGCACGCGGCGTGGCACGGCGGAACTGGTCGTGGCCGGGGCAGGGTGCTGTGGTGTCATGGGCATGCTTCCGGTCGGCGGGTGCCGGTTTCCGTGGTGGCGATCGGTGCTGGCTGCGGGGTGGCGAGCGCGGGCCGGGGTTTATCGGGTGCGGGGGCAACGGCGATGGTGCGGGCGGCGAGCTGGTCGATGAGCACCCATGGATTGACGTCCGGTCTCGCGGGCCAGGCGGCGCAGCCATTCGCCGGCGCTGCGGCCATCACCACGCGCCACCAGGGCGCGGAACTCATCGGCTAGCCGGGCATGCCGGATCAGTGTCACCCGGTCCCGGAGGGCGGGGAACTGACGCGCTACTGGATCTGGGCCGCCCCGCGCTGGGCTGTCTGAAATGCCGAAAGCCAGGTACAGGGGGGAGGTTTTCAGGCAGTCAGCGAGGGCGACGATATCCGAAACGCGCTGGAGCCTTCGCTGCCCGTTCTCCACCATGGACACGAAGGAAGGCGCGACTCCGGAGCGTTCCGCGAGTACGGTCAACGTCAGGCCCCGCTTGAGCCGCAACCTGCGCAGCCTCGCCCCGGGATCGTCTCTGCGGGGATCGAGCTCATTCATTCTCCTGGTCACGCCTGTGCCCTCGCAGCGCTGGCGTCATCAAGGCTGATCACACAATAGACAGTCTTTCCGCCTGCCGGTGGAAAGTTGTAAGACCACTCTTTGCTCAATGCCTCCACTAGCATTAGCCCACGTCCACTCTCAGAATCCAGCACCGGGTCGGTTGCGATCGGTGGGTTTGAGTCAGAGTCGGAGACCTCGATAGTCAGCTGGTCCTGCGTACACTTGAGGGTTGTGGTGACGACCCCGACCTGGGCGAGGTCCGGATGTGCCAGCCCCGCCGGTAGCTGGCCGGTGAACTTCGCCGCATTGGTGACGAGTTCAGAAACCAGCAATTCTGCGGTTTCGATCGCCTCAGCGGCGAGGTTCCATTCACCTAGGACTCTACGGGTCTGCCGACGTGCCAGCGACGGAGCGGTCGGCAGCGCAGGAAGCTCGATAGACGAGGACGCCTCATTCTGACGCAGGAGAAGCGGAGACTTTTTCACGTGGCTACGTGGCGGCATATCTCTGGCTGCTTTCCCGAAGCTTCGGTCCGCAGGGTGTCGGCAGGACCGGAACTGTCACCGCGCTGACCGAGGGAATGGAGAGGGCGTGCTTGCTGGCGGGCAGGACCGGCACCGGAGCTTGGCTCTGCTGCGCGGTCAACGGGGGACGACCACGCGTTACGGCGCCGGTCCTGCCGCTGAGCGGGACGGCATGGCGCCGTCCCATGTTGGTGGATGTCTAACGGGCCCGGGGGCGTGGCGCGCATGGCTCACCACCAAGGGGTCACGGCTGGCCCTGATCGTCGTTGGACGTCCGCGCCAGCAGTAGGCGGGTGTTGGGTGCTGTGCTTAACGTAGCGCGCTGGACGAGCATCGAGAAGTAGATTATCTAAAAACATGGTGCGCTATCATTGCCGGGCAGCAGGCCACACAGGCAGGACACCACCATGGACGAGATCGCAGCCGCCGGGTACAGCCCCACCATCAGGAAACGCTCGCTCAGCCGCAAGCTGGTCGAGCTGCGCAAGAGCTGCGCGCTGACCACCAGCGACGTCCAGCGCCAGCTCGGCTGGAGCGCCACCAAGCTCAACTACATCGAGAAAGCCAAGTGGATCGTCCCCAACAGCGACGACGTCACCGACCTGTGCGAGCTCTACGGCGTCGAAGGCCGCCAGCGCGACGCGCTGATCACCCTCGCCCGCGAAGGCCGGCAGCGCGGCTGGTGGCGCAAGTACAACGACGTCTTCCCCGACGAGCTGCCCGGCTTCGAGGCCGGCGCCGCCCAGATCCGCACCTTCGAGACCAGCTTCATCCCCGGCCTGCTCCAGGTGCCCAGCTACATCGAGCTGGTCACCCGCGCGGCCGGCATCGAGGACCCCGCGGCCATCAAACACCACGTGAGTGCCCGGATCGGCACGCCAGGAGATCCTCACCCGCGCCAGCGACCCCTGCCACCTGCACGCCATCATCGACGAGAACGCCATCGCCCGGATCACCGACACCACCATCCGCCGCGCCCAGCTCGGCCACCTCATCGAGATCACCAGCCGCCCCAACGTCGAGGTCCAGGTCCTGCCCTTCACCGCCGGTGCCTACCCCACCACCAGCGAGGTCTTCTACCACCTCACCTTCCCCGACCCCACCGAACGCGACATCGTCTACCTCGAATCGGCCATCGACGACCGCATGCTCGAAGAAACCGACGAACTCGACCCCTATATCCTCAAGTTCGACAAACTCCGCACCGCGGCACTCAGCCCCGACGACACCCGCACCACCCTCAAGAACGCGCTCTCCGGCGCGGGTAAGGGGAATCGTCGGTGAGCGGCTCGCTGCGACCGCCCGGGCCTGGCTCCACGCCCACCGCTGCCGGGATCTATGACTATTTACTCGACGGTGAGCATAATTCCGCGGCCGACCGCGAGGCAGCGGAGAAAGCCCTGGCTATCGCGCCCGAGGCACGCTTCGCCGCCGTACAGAACCGGTCCTTCGTACAGCGGGCGGTTCGCTATGCCGCGGCCAATGGCGTGCGCCAATACGTCGATGTTGGGTCCGGGTTCCCGGCGGCTGGGCCAGTCCATGAAGCTGTGAGCGCGATCGTGGCCGAACCGCACGTGGTCTACGTCGACTACGACCCGGCTGTGACCGCGCTCAGCGCGGCCCTGCTTCATTCTCCCAATGTCGTGGTCGTGGCTCACGATCTACGCCGACCGTGGGACATCATCGATGACGCGTCGGTGGCCCGCCTGATCGACTGGTCGGAGCCGGTCGCCCTCGTGATGGCGGCGATCCTGCACTTCGTGACCGACGAGGACAACCCGCGGGAGATCATCGCGACCTTCCGGGACCTGATGGCTCCAGGCAGCTATCTGATCCTGTCCCACGTCTCCCATGGGGAAAGCCCAGACACGGTCGAAGAGGCCGCCCACGTCTGGGACGACGTCCGATCGCGGGTCACCCTGCGCACGCCCCGCGAAATCGAGGACCTGTTCAGCGGCTTCGACCTGGTCCCGCCTGGGCTGGTCAGCACCACCGAGTGGGGCACGGACGCCCCGGCACCGACTGGTCAAGGCTTGGTCCTCGCAGCGGCCGGCCGGGTGCCGTGACCGGCGGCGGTCAGCCTTGATTCCCGCGGCAGGCGGCGCTGGCGGTGACGGCATCAAGCACGATGGGGCGTTCAGCTGCGGTGTGGTTTAGCTGGCCGGATGCTGCTAGGCCGCACCCTGCGCGTGCCAGCTGCGCCGGTGAGCGAGGGCCGCAGTTTGCTGGGTCAGCGGTTCCTGCCTGTGCTGGGTTTCCGGGCCAGGCCGGCGTAGAAGAGGGTCCGGTGGGAGCCGGGTGCCTTCCGCCCGGGCCGCCACGCCGGGCCAGCCACTACTCCGGGCGGCAGGACGTCCAGGCCGTTGAAGAAGGCGCCTACGCTCGCGTGACTTCTCGGCGTGAACGATGCTCCCGCGGTCCGGTACACCGTGCGGACCCAGCGTGACACGTCTGGCGCTACCTCGTCGTCGGTGGCGTGCGACAGGAGCAGGTAGCTGCCCGGTGGCATCGCCGCCATGAGCGCGCCGACGATCGCGCCGGGGTCGTCCTCGTCCGGGACGAAGTGCAGGGCCCCGGCGAGCAGGATGGCCGCGGGTGCGTCGGGCTTGAGCAGATGCCGGAAGGCCGGGTGGCGGATCAGCCCGTGCGGGTCGCGGAGGGCATGCCTGATCGTAAGGGCGCGGGCATTCCAGATGAGCCGACCCGGCGGACGCGACACGTCGGCTGGATCGGAGTCCACGTACAGCACCCGGGCGTGGGGCCTAGTTCCCTGGATCAGGTCGTCCACCCCAGCAAGTCGGTGGAGGCTGATGCCGATTGCGACGAACTGGCGGATGCCAGCCTGGTGGGCTAGGAAGAGTGTCGCCCGCTGGATCAATTCCCGGTGCTGGTACGCAGCCGTGACAGCATCGGGCAGTTGCCGGAGGAGGTCGCAGGCCGCGTCCTGGTCGGCGGTCGGCCAGTCCCTGCTGCCGAGCAGCGTGTGGTGGATGCCCGTTACGCTCGGGGCGGTTATGCCGCCGCTTGCCGGGCGGGTAATGATGGGGGTTGTCTTGTCGTAGCCAGACATAAGAGCAGAATTGCTGGACGCCATCATTTTTCTCCACCGCCAGCCACCATATGAATGCAGGTCATTGAAGGGGCTGGGAACTGCCGAACTCGATGCTGAGGCGTACGAGGCCGATTGGTTTAGCTGCCCAGCAGAGCTAGGCTGCGTTCCGCTGTGGTGAGAGGGAGCCCAGGGCCACTATCACTCGCGCCACCAGGCTGGGATCGGCGGTTGGCAGTAGGCGGCCGCGGCCCGCATGAGGGAGGTGCCGCTCAGGGGGCTGGTCGGCAATCGCCCAAGCCAGCAGTTCGCCGAAGGCGTTGCCCCAAGCCAGAGGGTCGGCTAGGAGGCAGCTCACGTCCTCTCCGGCGACGATTCCATGGAGCACCAGGTCGCACCACGCGGCGATGGAGAGATCCCCGATGAGGGTGGGTGCGGCACCGGCCTGGCGGAGTATCGATTCCAGTTGCTCGACTACCGGGCTGGGGGCGGACGCCAATGATTGGATGCCGCTCTCCCAGGAGCTGACAGTGGACAGGTCGAGGCCAGCGGCGGCCGCGAGTTGTGTGGGGCTCAGGCCAGCCGACCGGCGGGCCGAGCGTAGCGCGGCCCCGGCGACCGCCCCAGGTGGCCAGGAGCGCTGACCAGCCTTACGCGGAGATGGCTGCTGGGTCGTGCGGGCGGGGTGAGATCGCCATCAGTATTCCGATCACTCTCTACTAAACTACATAGTTGATAAGCGGTTTATTTCTGTCGATGACACTGCTAGCAGTCAGGTATGATTGGCCGTGTATTCGCTGTCAGTCTCGTCGTTTGGCACATCGGTGTGATTGGCCGGGATAACGTATCTCGGTGTGCGTACGTACAGGCCAACGACTCGGCGAGTGACGGCAGAAGCTCTGGTGGCAGGTTCTCCGAGGAGAGAACGGTCGGCTTCTTCCCGGGCGATACCGGCCCGGAAGAAAGCGATCAGCCGTGCGATGACACATGCGATAAGGATTCCAACGACCAGAACGGTGGTGATCATCCAACTGTCTCCCTGATCGGTGTCCTGTTGGTTGCCCAGTGGCTTGCTGTCGCCGCGCAGCCCAGGGCATGGCCCATAGAACTCCGCGAAGCTGGTTTCGCGGCAGCGTGATCGGGCCGGTGAGTAGGTGATCAGGGGGTGCTTTTGAGGGGTGATTTTCCACCTGAGCTGCAAAGGCAGCTTCGCAGGAAGCGATGGGCCCGAGGAGCGGAAGAATGGCGAGAGAGCCGAACAGCAGACTCGCTGAGGTCATGCGCCGTGCGGACTGCTCCAACACGAGCCTCGCGGCGCGGGTCCGGGCGGTGGCTGAGGAGAACGGCACCCCGCTGAAGTGCACTCACGTTGACGTCAGGCGATGGCTGGACGGAGTGGTTCCGCGGCCGGCCACCGTCCGGTTCATCGCCGCGGCGCTGAGCCGCAAGACTGGGCGGCGGGTCTCTATCGACGACATCGGCATGGGTGGCTCGGCCGGACCCGAGATCCTGGACAGCGGCCTGGACTACCCGGCCCAGGGAGCCGAGGCGGGTCATCGGCTGCTCGGCCTGACCCGGCGTGAACTCGCGCAGGACGTCGTGGCCCTGGGCGCCGCGGTAGTTCCTGGGGCATGGCCGTCGCCGGTGCTGAGCTGGCTTTTATCACGGCCCGAACCGCTGCCCGAGCACAGCAGCGCGCGGATACGGGTGGGGGAGTCGGATGTGCAGGCGGTCCGGACCACCGCCCAGCTCTTCATGCGGATGGACTTCCAGTTCGGCGGCGGTCATGCCCGCGCGGCGCTCGCGCAGTACTTCGCGCAGGATGTCTGCCCGCTGCTGGACGGCAGGTTCACCGATCGGGTTGGGCGGCAGCTGTTCTCCGCCGCGGCCGAGGTCGCGCAGTTGCTGGGGTGGACGGCGTATGACACCGGCCGGCACGGGATGGCGCAGCGGTACCTGATCCAGGCGTTGCGGCTGGCGCAGGAGGCTAATGACCGGATGATGGGGGGTCGGCTGCTGGGCAACATGAGCCACCAGGCCAATTATCTCGGCAACTTCGACCAGGCCGTGCAGCTGGCCCGGGCCGCGCAGGAAGGGGCCAAAGGGTCGGCCAGCGCGACCACGATGGCGTCGTTCTGCGCGATGGAGGCGCGAGCCCATGCCGGGAATCGCGACAGCGCCGCTTGTAGCCGTGCGCTCCGGGAGGCGGAGAAGGTGTTCGAGGGGGGCAGCCCGTCCGACGATCCGGAGTGGATCAGGTACTTCGATGCGGCCGAACTGGCGGGGGAGGGGGCGCATTGCTTCCGGGATCTGCGGAACCCGCGGGTGGCGCAAGAGTTCGTCACGCGGGCTGAGGAGCTGACCGACCCGAGTTACGTCCGGACGCTGGCGTTCGTCCGGCTCGTGCACGCGGCCAGCTTCGTGCATGAGCGGGAGCCTGGGCAGGCAGTCGCGGTGGCTCGGGAGGCCATTGGGCTGGCCGGGCATCTCAAGTCGCAGCGGTATCTGCGGTACATCGAGGATCTGTGCGCCGAGCTGAAGCCGTATGGGGACGTGGCGGAGGTGCGGGCGTTCCATGGGTTCATCGCGGAGAACTATCCGACGCTGCTGGCCAGCTAGAAGGGCTGCCAGTGGCGGGGGGCGTCCGGGTCGTGCAGGGATGTGAGCCGGGTCTGGAACTCATTGGCCACGCGGTCACTTTCGCGGACGTTCTGCATGAGCCAGGTCGTCATCTTCAGCTCGTAGACCTCGCGGATCACGGGGAAGCCGTCCCACTGGGTCACGTCGAAGCCGTAGACCGCGCAGAATTCCCCATACTCTGCCTTGGTGTGCCAGCCGACTAGGTGTTCGGTGGCGGTGAGGGCTAGATCCGTCTCTGGTTGGCCGAAGGCAAAGCGTTCGAGGTCGATGAGGACGATCTGGCCGTCCGGTCGGCGGATGAGATTCTGCTGGTGAGCATCGCCGTGTACGGCTGAGCGGGGCAAGAGGAAGGTGAGATCGGCGTAGTCGCGGCGGAGCTGGGCGAGGCGCTCTTCGAGGAAGTGGCGTTCCGCGGCGGGGAGGTCGGGGGATGCGGCGATGCGTTCGGCGACCCGGCCGAAGATGTCGAGTTCGGGCAGGGGCAGGTTGGGTGGCACGGGGAGGCTGTGCAGTTGGCGGAGGATCCGGGCCAGGTCGCCGACGGTGGCCTTGATGCCGCTGTCGGAGATCAGCTTCCAGAAGGTGACTGGGTGGTCGTGGATGACTATGGGCTGGAGCGGTTGCGGTCGGCTCGATGGCAGGCAGGCCCGCCTCCCGGAGCCATGTGGCGACTGCGACCTCTTTGGCCGCATCACTCAGGACGTCCGAGGCTGCGGGCTATCCGAACGACTACCGGTTCCTGGGCCAGTCGGAAGATAGCGTTCTCGCCGAGGCGCAGGAGTTCGGCGCCCTGGTTGTGCAGGCCTGTGGCTGAGCAGGCCGCAGCTAAGGTCGCTGAGGCATCCACGAAGGTGAATGGAGAGCGGCGACGGGGCATGGACAAATGCGCTCTCCTGTCAGCTGCTCGTGCCGACTGCTCGACGCCTGACACGGTACATGTCGATGGAGCATGCGACGTCCGAGGACTACGCCGAAGACTACCTGGGTTCCAGAGCAGCGATGAAGCGGGCGGTGCGGTCATCAGCGAGGACGATCTCTGGCTCGGCCCGGAAGTGGTAAGAGATCCAGCGGACGCCCTCCGGTTGAAGCCGACTGTAGAAATAGCACGCCTCTTCCTCGGTATTTTGGCCGGCCATCATGCGCAGAAGCGGAACCAGTTCCAGAGAGGCTTTGTGGCCGCGGTTCAATAGGTAAAGCTTGGTGAGGTCAAGGGGGTGATCCGTCTGGGTGTGCTCTTTGCTGAAGGCCGGGTTGGTACCTGTCAACACTGTGATCGTGTAATCGTACACTCCTTCGCTGAACGTGGCTGCACCTGGCTTCAGCATGTCCCAATTCTCGAAGGCCGTTGCCAGCTGTGCCTGGGTGCTGGCCAGCAAGTCCTCAAGTTCGCGCAGGCGTTGCGCGTATTCGTGCCCGCTCGCGACTCCTCGGTGGCTCCAAGCGTTGCGGATGAGGCCGGCAGCGGCCAAGACCTTGGAAAGGTCGCGACTGGTAAGGGCGTCGACGAGTTCGTGCTCCGTAGCCGAGAACAGGTTGTAGCAGCGTTCGTTGCTCTCTGCTCCCGCGGAGAGCATCCGGTGCGTCGTATTGGCTAGCCGTCTGTGCAGATTCACCCACAAGCCGAAGCTGGCGTGACGGAAGTTTACTGGGCTAGGGTTGTCCGGCGTCATGCCGAACCAGGAGCCTCGGTTGGCGTCAAAGATCTCGCGGTCTGAGCTATAGGCGCTGAGCTCAATGGTGGTGATGAGTTGCGCCAGTGCCTCGAAGAAGTCGAGTAGATGGTCGCCCTTGAGTTGAGGGTCGATCTCCGCATGGTAGAGCCTCAAGATTGAGGCCACTGGGAATGGGAGGGTCTCGGCCCACGACAGGTAGTCGTTTGCGGAAATCCGTGCCTTAGCCGATCTAAGCATCTCTAGGACGATGTCGGCGCTCGCCGGCCTGCCATCTGGCGACTCGCTAAGCAGTCGATAAATAACTGCGTTCAAGGCCGGCGAGATACTGGGCTGGAGCGCACGTGGTGCCACGAGGCCTGACGCGCGGCGTTCAGGTCGCTTACCGGTGGCTGCCTCGTACAAAACCGCACCGAGTGAGTAGAGATCTGCGCGCTCATTTAGTGGCTGCCCTGCGATCTGCTCTGGTGGGGCGTAAGCCTCGGTGGTAGTGGGAGAGAGCCGGGGTCATCGTCAGCGTCCACTCTGACTGCGGAGTCGAAGTCGCCGAGGTGAGCTTCATGACGCTCATCCAGCCAGACATTGGCCGGAGCCACGTCACGGTGGATGAGACCCTGCCTGTGGACATGGGATAGGGCACGGGCCAACTGACGCCCCAGGAGCATCACGGCGCTGACTGGAAGGCGCTTGTCGTCCTGTGCGGCTAGGTACTCGCGGAGAGTGCCACCAGACAGGTACTCGAAGACAAGGTATTCGATCCCTTCGAAGATTCCACGATCGAACAGAGTCACGATGTTGTCGTGGCTACCGACTTGGACCAGCGTGTCAGCCTCACGCTTGGTCCCCAGACGATCCAGCCGGGCCGCCTCTGGCTTGATCAGTGCTAGAGCAACCTGACGTTCAAGGATGGTGTCTAGAGCGAGGTAGGTGCTCTTGCGGTCTCCTTCTCCCAGAGGACGAATGATTTGGTACCCTGCCCGCGAAGGCCAGCCCGGGGCGGATCCGCTCTACGTCAAGTACGTCGGATGCGCCGCTGGACTCGACGGAGCGGCTGCGTCGAGCTTGTGCCACTCGCCTGCGTCGGTCACCTCGAAACCGAGTGATGCTAAGTGTCGTCGCGCGGTGTGCGACGTGAACTCGCGCCGCTGGATCCCGGTGGCCACCTCGAACGCCTGTTTCACCGGATACGGCCTATCGTCCACCATCACCCCAAGATGGTGGACCGGTTCGGGTTCAGCGTCGCGTAGCCGACGACGGACTTCGTCGGCCGTCAACTCGAACTGCTCCCCGTTCACGATGAACCTCACGAGAATCCCCCACTCCAACGGCGGTCCCAGCAGGGACACCACAACATGTTGCCGCACCCAGGTGCGGCTGAGAAGTACCTACCGGCAGAGGTTGATCGCCGCGCGCGATCTTGGTGCCGAGGAGGCGGGAACGGCCGTGTAGCGAACCTCGTGCAGCGGACGGCGCCGAAGTGGTGCTTCTAAGCCTGTGGCTGGGCCTGCGCGTCACATCTAGACGGTCGGTTGCCTAGCAAGCAATGGATAGTAAATCAACGTAAATCCGTATCAGCCATATGGTGTGTGGGAGTATATCTGTCAAAAACGAACAGCCAAAAAAGCAGCGACGGATGTACAGAGCGGGTAGCCTCGTGTCAGGTATCACAGAGGCTCGACTAGCGACAGCGATCGCCAGGAGGTCGGATGCGACATTAGGTACTGCTAGCGAACCGGCGGCTGTCTCACAAGTTTAACTTTAGTCGATTTATGGATCCCACTGTTGGTGAGGTGACATGCTTTCACGGTCTCTTGGTATGTTGAGCGCTACTTGTGCCGTACTGATTGTTGTTGGCTGTGGAGATGCGGGCTCCTCCTCAAGCGTGAATGGTTCCCCCGAATCGACATTCACAACCGTGGAACCGGGCTATCCCTCGGCCTTGGCAACACCGGCGAAGCTGGTGGGAAGGAATGCGCGATCATCAATATTGGTGACAGGAAACTCTTCCCCTTCACTTCCATCCGGAAGTCCCGGGGTCATAGCCCTCATCTCGGAAGCACCACAGCTCAACGAAAGTGATGAACTACCGATTGTGGTTCGGAACAATACAGCTCAAGCAGTTGAGCGTATTACTGCTTCAGCGACGATCCGAGGAGTTTCTGGAAAGCTGATCGCGACCGGATCTGACCAAGGCCTTATGCCGAACCTAGTGCAGCCCGGGGACATAGCATTCGGATACATCTTTTTCCAGAACTCAAATCTTCGTATCCCGCCGGGCGGAAAAGTAAGCATACAGCTCGGCAGTACACCTGCAAGCCGAGACGCTTATGAGAATATTCGGGCTCTGAGGGTCAGTGATACAAATTTGACGTCGGGGGAGTTCGAGAAGCAGGTACTTGGTCAAGCGGTCGATCAGTATCCCTATCATATTAGTGGCCCAATTGAAGTATATGTCGCGTGTTTCAATTCTCATAACCGGATTGTCAACCTAGATTCTGATTTTGCTTCTCCGGGCGATCTTAAGCCTAAACAAATGGCCAGTTATACCGTCAACCTTACTACACCGCATTGCCCCGTCTATCTCGTGGCCGCCTCGGGCTTTACGTCGTAAGTCTTCCCAATAGTGTCCTTTGCCCTGCTCAATGAATACTGCCACCGCGCCAGGTCGGCTCGACCTGGCGCACGACGCCTGCTTCGGGGGCAATGCCACTTAGCCTATTTTGATCTTGTTCTGGCGTGTCGTGTCTGCTGCCGGCTGCTGGCCGGCATGATCGCTGGTCATGACGCACAATGGCGTGGTGGCCGCTGGTGGCCGTCTGACGGACTGGATCTCGCTGGGGGTGCTGGCCTCCTCGGTTCCCCGGGATGCCGTCGATGAGGCGGTCACGGCGGCGGGCAAGGGTGCGAGGCGGTCGGATGGGAAGCTGCCGCCGCATGTGATGGTCTATTTCGCGATGGCGCTGGCGCTGTTCGCCGAGGAGGACTACGAGGAGGTCGCTGCCCGGCTGACCGAGACCCTGGCGTCGTGGGGCTGCTGGGATGAGTCGTGGAGCACGCCGACCTCAGGCGGGATCACCCAGGCGCGCAAGCGGCTGGGGCCCGAGCCGCTGGAATTGCTGTTTGACCGGGTGGCCGTGCCGGTGGCCGGGGTGCTGACCCGCGGGGCGTTCCTGCGGGACTGGCGGCTGATGGCCATTGACGGGTTCGAGCTGGACGTTCCCGACACCCCGGCCAACGCCGCCGCGTTCGGGTACCCCGCAGGCGCGCGGGAGCGCCCGGCGTTCCCGAAGGTGCGGGTGGTGACCATCGGCGAGTGCGGCTCGCACGCGAAGGTCGCCGCGCAGATGGGCCCGGTCGGCGGGAAGGGCAGCAGCGAGCAGGCCCTGGCCCGGCGCCTGTTCGGGCGGCTGGAGGAGGATTGGCTGCTGATCGCCGACCGCGGGTTCTATAACTGGCCGGACTGGCAGGCCGCCGCCGCCACCGGCGCGCGCTGCTGTGGCGGGTGAAAGCCGACCTGCGGCTGCCGGTGCTGGACCTGCTGCCCGACGGCTCCTACCTGTCGGTCGTGGCCAGGCCCGCCCTGCACGACAAGGCCCGGGACAAGCTCATCGCCGCCGCCCGCGCGGGCGAGCACCTCGATCCCGGCCAGGCGATGCGGGTGCGGGTCATCGAGTACGAGATCCCCGACCGCGACGGCGACGGCAGCGGCGAGCTGATCGCCCTGATCACCACCATCACCGACCCCGCGGCGGCATCCGCCCAGGAACTGGCCCAGGCCTACTGCCAGCGGTGGGAAGAGGAAACCGGCAACGATCAGCTCAAGACCTGCCTGCGCGGCCCCGGGTCGGTGCTGCGGTCCAAGAGCCCGGACATGGTCCGCCAGGAAATCTACGGCTACCTGCTCACCCACTACGCCATCGCGGCGCTGATCTGCCGGGCCGCCACCGAAGCCGACATCGACCCCGACCGGGTGAAATTCCTGCGCACCGTCCGCATCATCCGCCGCCGGGCCGCTGACCCGGCCTTTCCCCCCTGACCAGGCCCGGCAATCCCTCGCCGCGGTCATGGCCGACATCACCAGCCCGCGCAACCTCAACCCTGCCCGGCGGCACCGCTCCTACCCCCGCGTCGTCCGCCGGGCCCGGCACAACTCCTACCGGGTCAAACGGCCAGGCGATACCGGCACCCGCCACCACGGGCCGCCCACGATCAGGCTGGTCAACCTGCCCGCCACAGTCATGATCAACTTAGGCTAAGTGGCATTGGCTTCGGGGGCTACGGCATCGAGGCAGCATATTGGTCGTCTAGGCCGTCATCAGCTCCCGGCCTCCAACTCGGCCTCCCTATGGGCTTGCGCCGTATCCCTGGCGAACCAGGCAGCGTGATCGGGGGGCTCCCTAGTCTTCATCTCCTCACCTACGGTGGCGTTGTGATCGGTGCACGTCTCGTAGTCGTTGAATGCTTCCCATTGGGCTTGCCACCACTGCTGGGTGTCCTGGGCCGCGAATCCCTCATAGAGCTCGCGTTCCCGCTCGCTGATAGGCTGTCGGCGCTCGTGGAAGTGCTTGAGCGCCTGGCCCTCGATGTCTAGGCGTCGCCGTCGCCGTCGAAGTTCATTGGCCTGCGACCAACTCGGCTTTCGCTGTTACTGTTGTTGTGGCTGCTCGGTCGTTAGCCATTCGTGGTCGCGTGAGTGCATCGGGCGACCTCTCTTGCCATTTGCTCCGCTGCTGCAGGCAGGAGTCTGCTTTGCCATTCGGCTTGGGCGGCAAGGGTTCTGGGGTTGCGTTCGGGGTTGAGGTAGAGGGTGGACCAGAGTTCGCTGAGCCAGTCGAGGGTGTACAGGCAGAGCGTGTGCTGGTCCCAGCACGGCGGGAGGGTGGCCGCGATCTGTCCGTAGCCGGGCCTGTAGATCTGGTCGATCCAAGCGCGTAGCCGGTCGATCGCGGTGTCGCGTTCTGGTCCGGTGAGCTTCCACCACCGTGGCGCGGGGACTGGCTGGTATCCAGAGTCCTGGTCGCCAACGCCGATGCCGCCGCGGTTGACGAGCTGGGCGTTGAGGGCGGCAACCTCCGTGTCGAGTCCGTGGAGTTCGTCGATGATGACGTCGTGGCGAGTGAGGGTTGCCCCGATGGCGTCGAGGCGGGTTCTGGCCGAGGTGACCCGGTTGGTGAGGTTCTCCAGCCACACGCTGAGGTGCTGGTGGTGACCGGCTTCGCGGGCGTCGATACTGCCGATCTGTTGGCTGTGCTGCGCGATCTGAATGATGACGGCGGCCAGCGGGTCGTCAGGAGCGGATGTCATGCGGGTTCCGCGTCGTCATCCCAGGGATAGCGGGTGCCATGACCGTTCCCGTTGGTGGCGCCGACCGGCGTATCGGCGTCCAGCCCATCGTCAGCTCCGATGCGCGGCAGTGGGACGAGTGGAGTAGCTTCAGCGGCTGGGATGAGGATGGCGGTCGTCTGCCCGGCGCCGCGGGCGTGCCGGTAGGCGCGATCCTTCCAGCCCATGCGCAGCTTGGCGATCACCGGTGCGTACCCACCGCGGATGACCAGGGCGCGCCCGGCGGGCAACTGGCGGATCATGTCGGGGGTCATGACCGGGTGGCGGGTGTGCCGTTCTTCGCCGTGCTCGCGCATGGCCGCGGTGCCGCACAACAGCGAGGCGGCCTCCAGGGTGGCGGGGTCGCTGATCCCGGGCAGCCAGATCTTGGCACCGGAGGTGTCCATGATGACGCGGGCGCCGTCGCGTCCCCACCGGGTGCGCAGCTGGGCTTCGCCGTGCGCGACGCTGATGATCTGGATGCCCTTCCCGCCGGAGTCGGCCAGCCAGGAAGGTACTGGGACCGGGCAGATCTGGGTGACCTCGTCCAGGGCCATGAGCAGTGGCGGGTCGAGCCGCCCGCCCGGCATCCGGCTGCCGGTCAGCGCGGCGGTGTAGTGCAGTTCGCTGCACAGGCAGGCGAACAGCGGCGCGACAGGGGATTCCTCACCGCGCGTTTCGGCGATCAGGTACAGCGTCCCGGTCTGGTGGAGGAAGCCTTCGAGGTCGAGGGACTGGCCGGGTGTGGCCAGCACGGAGGCGGCCAGGGCCGGGTCGGCGAGGAAGGCCAGGGCGCGGCTCATCGTCATCCGGATGGTCTGCGCGGTCTTGTTCGCGTCGCCGCGCAGCTCCGCGAGTTGGGCCGCCCACTGCGGCCCCGGCCCGCCCGCGGCCAGCAGGATCCCCTCCGCTTCGGTGCTCCGGTTCCCGCTGACCCACCGCGCCACCGTAACGAGATCCAGATGCTGAACGCCGGCCGCGTGGAAGTAGGCCCGCAGATAGTCACTGGCTTTGCTGGCCCAGAACGTGGCGTCTTCGACTCCTTTCTGGCTGACTGATTCGGCGAAGGCGTCGGCACGGCGGATCGCGGTGGCCGGGTCCTCGCATCCTTCGACTGGGTTCCACCGGAACGTCGAGGGCACGTCGCCGACGCCTTGGGGGTTGAAGACGTGGACCGGGCCGCGTTGGACGCGGATGCCGGAGGTCAGCTGGAACACGTCGTGCTTCGTGGTGGTCGAGATGACCGGCCCGGGGTAGCGGAGGATGACCGAGGCCAGCCAGCCTGTCTTGCCACCGCGCGGCGGGCTCTGGACCACGGCGTGCTCATCGAGTGGCAGCCGTAACCCATGCCGGAAATGCGCCCGCCCGAGAAGGATCGAGTACTCACTGACCGGGCCGAAGACGCGCTGCCGCAGCGACAGCGACCGGCGGGCGCGGCCGCTCCGGCGGAACATCGCGAACCGGCCCCAGCGTAACCACAGCTCAAAGAGTGTGGCCTGCCCAGCACCGGGGTGCAGTCGCAAGTGCAGCCGAATACGCAGGTGGCGGACGCGGTTGCGGGGCAGTTGCCGCCACGGCACGAACGGCAAGAACGCCCACTTGATCCCGGTCAGCACCACGGCCGCGATCAGGAACACGGTAATGATCAGCGCAGGGTCTCTTGTCATCGTGGGTCCTTCTGCTGGTGGCCGTTTTGCAGGGCACGGACGTGATTGAGCAGCACGCGGCGGGCGGTGCCGGGGGAGAGGTCCACCTCGGCGCCGATCGCGTTGGCGATCCCGGAGACCTGTTTGAGCGGCAGCGCGGTCAGGTCATGCCGTTTCCCGGCCAGCGCGAGCATCTGGGCCTGCTTGCCCGGCGGCTTCGCCGCTGGCGGAGCGCGCCGGGTTCTGCCTGGGCGGCGCGACGATTTCTGGAGGCTGGCCGGGCGAGGTGCCTTGCGGCCGGGGGCGACGGGACATTCCTCCAGCGCCCATCGGCGGAACCCGGCCAGCGTGGACGGCGGGGCGAGCGCCAGGCGCAGCAGCCACAGAATGAAGCTGCCGAGGACGGCCATGGGGGTGGCCTCGTCATCGGTCAGGACCTGGCCGGCGTGCTGGGTGCGGGCGATCACCCAGACCCGGATGACGCCGATCAGGGTGTCGGACGCCAGCGCGTACACGGCCGCGGGCATGATCCAGATGGCCAGGTCCCGCCAGCCCGAGCCGGAGGCGAGGGCGTTCATGCCCAGGCTGAGCCCGACGCACCCGAGGTTGAGGGTGCGCGCGCGTAGTGCCCGCTTGCCGTGTAGCGCGAGCGCGATGCCGAGCGCGGCGAAGATGAGCGACCCGACGTCGGGGATGCCCGCCTCCAGGGCGGCGATGACGTCGTGTGCTTGACCGACCAGACCAGGACGTACTGGGCCTGCCAGCTGACTACGGCCGCGGCTGTCGCCAGGATGGCCAGCGCGGCCATGGCGTTACGCAGCCATGCTTGCGCACGATGCGCGGGATCCTGTCGCACGGGCCCGGGAGTGATCAGGCGCGTGGCGCTGATCGGAGGGCCAGTGGCCGAGCTGCTGGCCGGCCGGACGCGGTGCCGTCCGGCGGTCCGGCGCGCGGGCAGGGCCATCACTGCGGGCCCCCCTGATGGCGGTGGCCCGCATGGACCGGCAGCGTGGCTGGGATGCGGGGCGCCAGGTAAGAGCCCGTCTACCTGGTCATCGGGGACATGACTGAGCCGCGTGCGCCGGATCGGCGCGGGCGGTCCAGGGCCGCGCACCCACGGTCGCGACCAGCCTCATGCCCAAGCGGGCGTTGTAGATCTTGATGAGTTCCCGCCGCACGGCGGCGTTCCATTGTCCTGTCACGGAGGACAAGCTACTAGGTCTTTGTGACAACTTCTAGAGGCCGCCGCCTGTCAGTTTCAGTAAGCAGCTAGTACGCTGTCGCGGGAGGATGAGTGATGCTGGAACGTGACGCGCCGTACGTGCAGATCATCGAGCACTACCGGCAGGAGATCCGCGCCGGGCGGCTGAAGGACGGCGACATGCTGCCCTCGGGCCGGGAGATCGGTGCGCAGTTCGGCGTGTCCCTGGCCACCGCGGCCAAGGTCGCCACCGGGCTGCAGGCTCTCGGCCTGGTCACTCCTCGCCCAGGCGCAGGCACCGTGGTGACCGCACTCCGGCCGCCAGCTGACCGGGCCCGCGGGGGACCTCTGCTAATCACGCTGGCCTCGCGCGGTCCGATGCGGCCGGGAGACAAGGCCCGCGTCCTGGAGGCCGGGCTCGTTGAAGCGCCGCAGAACGTCGCCGCGCAACTCGGCCTCGACGCCATGGTTCAGGTAATCCGCCGCCGCCAGGCTGTGCTGCGGGACGGCGCGACCGCCGCTGTGCTGACGTCCTGGTTCCCGGCCGCGCTGGGCGATGTTGCGCCAGACCTGCTCCGCAAATCGCCACTAGCCAAGGACGTCGAGGGTTATTGGCCCGCCTGGGGAGAAGACTGGGTTTCTGCGCGGCCGCCGACTTCAGCGGAGGCGCGCGAGTTCCGAATTAAGCGCGGCTCACCCGTGGTGGTTGTGCACAGCCGTCGGTTCGCCGCTGACGACACCGTCCTCGAGTACGCGGAACTGCTCGCCCGCGCCGACACCCGCGTGCAGTACCGCTACGACTACCGGCCGACGGCAACTGAGCAGCCCGGGCCTCGCTGACAGCCTTGGCTGTCCGTTCCCGAGTCCACACTTGCTGTTGTCACAGATACCAGGTAGCTTGCTCGATGTGATGAACAATCGAGCTGGTTTACAGCAAGGATCAGGGACGGCGGCGGATCGGCGGCGGCATGCGCCCAAGCGGGGGCGCCGGTGCCACCCAGGCTCGGGTGCCGTCAGCCCAAGGATCGCACTTAACCCCTGCGACATGCCGCGGCGGAGCCAGCGGTGACGTCGGCGGAATGGGAGATGTGGGTCCGATACTCCCAAGATGCCCAGCCAGCGAACGAGGCCGAAGCTGAAGCCTTCGAGCGGTTCCGCCGCAGCGACGATAGGGCGTGGGCGCGCTATGAGGTCGAGCAGCAAGCGTGGGATCGCTACATGCGCGGCCAAGAACCCGCCAACGACGGGCAAGCCCACTGGATTGAGATCTTCCGCCAAGCCGGGGAGCCACCAGAACCTCACTGGTTGGAGGGGTACTGGAAGGAAAGGGAAGCCTGTGAGCGGTTCCTGGACGGCAAGCCGCCCAGGAACGCTGACGAGCAGCAGCGGTTCGCCAGATTCGGCCAGGAACTTGCGGATACTGGCTACTCCCTGCACCGCCGAGATGAGAGCAGAGGCGGAGCGGACAGCGATACCGGGCGTATGCCGGTGGCCGACTCCACCCCGCATCATGATCGCAACGATGGGCCCGGATCTGCATACTCCTCACCTGGCATCTGGGAGCAGGGCCAGCGGTCAGCGCACAGCCAGCAACGGCAAGCCGATGCGGAAGCGGAACTCGAAGCAGGGGCGTGATCCACGCACGTTCCATTTGGTAAGTAGGGCCCGACGTTATAGGTCGCACTACGCCAGAAGACTTGCTTTGTTACCACGGTCAAATTATTGCAACCGCCGTAATTGGCTGAGGCTTTCAGAACGGACGGACGGTTCCTCGGCAGGGACGTTGGTCCTTGCCTGGCTGGATCGACATGTAGTCCGCAGTGGCTAGCCCTGTGCCGTGCAAAGCGGGCGTAACCGAAGGCTTCCAGACAAAAACAATTACGAAATAAGCGTCCAACCTAGGGATGTGCCTGACCCGCAGGTGGGCACTCTGGGGGCATGAAAGCATCGGACCCCTCCCGTGAGCCGATGCTGGAGCGGGCCATGCCGGCCGAGGCGGTTCCTGGCTCGACCATTCCGGAGGACACTGAGGCCGAGGTCCAGTTGCGGGACGGCGCCTGGGTCTGGTGCCAGGTGATCGGGCAGCGCAAGGACCGCAACGGACGCTGGTGCGTCGGAATCCGCTGGTACGCTAGCTCGTCTATCGGGGGCAGGGAAGGCTGGTTCATACTCGATAGGCGCTTCATACGCAGGCCGGACGGTTTAGGTGGTCGGCGTGCGGCTAGCCAGTACCGACGACGAAGGCTGGACCGTCGAAACCATAGACCTAGTGGCGACCGGACGCCGCCGCGGGGTCAAGCGGGTGAGCGCTGACCCACTGGGCGATGGGCCGCAACTCCTCGTCTGCCGCTACGGTCGGTTGGTCGCCTACTGCGCGAGCGCTGCCGACCTGGCGGGGTTGGGCATAGACCTCTCGCGCATGGCAGTAACGGCCAGGTGGTGACGACATAATGTCGGCATCAGGCATCGCGGCGTCTATCTCACTCGCCCGCCTGCACGAAGGCAAGGTACTGCCGACTGTACCGAACACATGCCGACAGTCTCCGAGGACTGCGCCTGCACAGGATGGCTATGTGGCCGCGGCTGTGGGCACTCTCATGCCGATGAGCGCGCGTCCTACCACCAGGCTCCGAGCGCCCAGATCGCTGACTCACCGCGGTCGTCCGCAGTCCGACCGGAGGACATCGTCACACGCAGATGATCTCGTTCGGTGCGCCTCAATATGACTTCGCGCACGCGGGCCGACAAATGCTTAAAGCGGCCGGGAAGCATTAAGCGCACAGCCTGTGGAAGGTAATAGCTCTAGCGGGTAGAGGAAACCTGTAACGCCAGTAGGGCAGCTCTGGATGTAGACGGCGACGGGTTGGATCCCCGATCGGATGCCCGCATATCCCTCACTCAGCGGCCTCGCGTCGCCAGTTCCCGATAGCTGCAAGTATTTTGTCAATTACCCGAGAATCATCATACAGGCTCGCATGAATCAATCGTCTCTTTCTCCGCCAACTATCGTCGTTAACCTCTAGATCGGAGAATGAGCTGAGCTGTATCACATTTACGTTTCCTGGTGGTGTGGCTTCAGCGGACATGAAGGCAAAGAGTACGGCTAGCGGGCTGTCCCAACCAAAAGTAAGCGAAGCCATCATGAGAAACCACGTAGCAGCGAAGAGAGGGACTCCGACGACGGCGAATAGAACACCAAGAACCAATATCAGCACATTGCTGGCAGCTTCGACATTTGGAATAAACCAGTAGCAACAAATAAAAGCCAGTATAGGTACCGCGTACCATCCACGCCATCTCGACGCTGCAGTCAGCAGCGTAGTGAGCCATGCGACAAATTGCCCCGCAATCAGCAGGCCGGATGCCTCATCGGCTGGAGCGCGAATGACTAGCAGTTGCCCGTCCCGGCGGGTCAAGGTCGGCGAGCCAAGTAGGCACTAATTCGTCAATCCAGTGAGGTAGATTATTGACGTTAAAACGCCAGCCGCTCCTGAAGGCAGTCTTGAGCACCGATGGCAGGTGCATCAAAAACATGATGAGCAAAATAAAGAGCGGCACGCGAGCGCTTGGATTGGGCCCAGGGAAACCCCCCGTCAGTGGCACTAGAATCAGGCAGCCTAGCCGGCTCGCTAGACCAACATTCACCCAGCTAGCTACCATTACCGGGTTCAATCTCCTTTTCCGGATATGAAGAAATGGGGTTGCTAGAGTTATTACTCTAATGGATTCACCAATCCCACCCAAGCCAAGTTCCTTGACGGCATACAGTGCGACATTCCCACCGTGGCTATGCGCTATAACTACCTGTAGGTATCCTGCACGCCGGTGCGCCTGTTCTCGCAAATGCACACTGAGTTCATGACCTGCAAGACGCCGACCATGGTGAGAATTTTTTCCGGACCACGGGAAAACCTCAACCTCAACGCCGGACCGTTTGAGGGCACGGCTCAATTGACTGGTTTCCTTAGTCCAAGAGGCGTGGCGCGCAAATGTTCCATGCACAAGAGTAACAACTACGCCGCCCATACATGGCACCTCGCGTCAGCTCCCCTGGAGCGCACTAAGTTCAAGCACGTTGCCTGATGTCCTGCTGGTGCATACCGAGAAAGATACTAGGCATGCCTCGCAGACGGCCAGAACGTCGTGATCCGAGAACGGTATCAGCTCCGACCACGTCAGTCAGTCCGGTCAGTAATAGCGGCGGCTTGGTACGCGTTACGAACGCACTGTCATGCCGCGCTGTGGGCGGTTCCGCTGATCAAGATCCAGGCGGGGAACTGCGCTGACGGCGGCATAAGCTCGGCCCGTGAAGCGGGTGCTGATCACCGGCATGTCAGGCACAGGGAAATCGAGCATAATCGCCAGCCTCGCTGCGCTGGGCTACAAGGCGGTGGACACCGATGACGGTGGTGCGAGCCGCAGCCGGATAGCCGCCAGCGCTGGCGTGAGGACGCCATCCAGGAGTTGCTGGCCACCGAGGACACCGGCGTGCTGTTCGTGGCCGGATGCGAGGAGAACCAGGTGAAGTTCCATCCCTGGTTCGATCACATCATCCTGCTGAGTGCACCCGCAGAGGTCCTCACGCGGCGGCTGGCCACCAGGACGAACAACCCGTTCGGTAAATCAGCCCGGGACTACCACCGGTTCCTGGCAGACCTCGCCGAAGTCGAACCCGGCTGCGAGCCGTCGCAGACTGCGAAATCGACACGACGAAACCACTCAGCGAGGTAGTGCTTTCAATTCTGAAAGCCGTCAGTGTCCGGCTGCCTGCCTGACCGCCATGCTCGGCGGCAAGGACGGACGCGATCAGCTCAACTCCGACATGCTCATCTGCCGCAAGGCGCGCGACCCGCGGCAGTCGCTATTGTGCTGCCGCTAAGAACAACGCAGCCGTGCGCCGACCGGACACACCGAGCGGCGTGCACGTCGGCTCACTCCCTGCCGACGTCATCGACGAAGCCGAACCACTTCTCAGGCCGTAGCGAATCAGCCAGAATCTTGGTCTCGGCGTCGAGCGACGACGGCGTCTCGACGCCCAGTGACGCTAGATGGGAGTCGAGTTCCGCATCCAGTTCCTCGAGCCAGACGGATAGTTCTGCCAGCTGTGACGAAGCATCCTCGAGGTTCTCCCGGGAGGGAGCAGCCATGAAGTACTCACGCAGAAAGTGGTGGGCAAGATAGTTGCGGATATTTACCGCCTCTAGGAGCTTGCCGACGAGTCCCTCTGGCCAGTGCGGCTGGTTCTTCATGCCTCGCATGAGCTGACCGAAGGTGGTGCCGTCCCACTTCGCTACCATCTCTATGGCCTGGTTAAGGGTGGTCCCGGGCTTGATCTTGCGCGTCAACAAGCTCCACAGACCCAGTTCAAGGGTCTGAAACCGCCTCATGACCTCGCCGTAGCCTATGTAGATCAGGGCCTGGTTCGTTGCGTCGTCCGACTCCGTCACGTTAGTCAACCTATCGGTCAGATCCACACCGGCTGCCTATGCTTCAGAGAGGTCTGCAACCGCAGAAAGGACTTCGATCTGCCGCCTATCGCGCCGCACTCTCATGCTGCTGTCAGGTGCTTGTTGACTGGCTGATTTCTACCAGGTGGCCATCGGGGTCTCGCAGAAAGCAGCGGATCTCCGAGCCCCAGTCATGCGGCGGGGTGAGGAACACCGCTCCGCGTGACCGCAACGCGGTATAGACGGCGTGGCAGTCGGTCACACGCAGCGTCATGGCATGACTCACCTGGTCAGGATCACGGGGCGGTGCGAACACCACGGCCGGTTTGTCGGCGGTCGGGCCGCCGCCGCTTACCAGCAGCAGCCAGGTCCCAGCGAACCGCAGCACCACGCTGGTTCCGCCATACTCGCGATACAGCTCCGCGCCCAGCACATTCACCCAGAAGTCCCGTGACCGTACCGGGTCGCCGACCACCAGGATGTGCGTGACCGCAACGTCGGCGCCCAGCGGGTCTGTGGCCTGCTGCTCCATCTCGACCTCCTGGCCATGCACGGAAGGTATCCAGCAGATCGCTTCTACCACGCTGATGGCCAGGAGATCACCAGGCTGACCGCGGTTCAGGCGCTACGTTGGGTTCCTGGCCTGCAGACGCGCTGTCATGCCGCCATGAGTTCGTCCTGGGCTGCAAAGGAGTCGGCTGACCGAGGCTCTTAAGTTGTGCACAGCCGTCGGTTCACCGCTGACGACACCGTCCTCGAGTACTCGGAACTGCTCGCCCGCGCCGACATCCGCGTGCAGTACCGCTACGACTACCAGCCGACGGCAACTGGGTAATCCGCGCCTCGCCGACTGCCTCGGCTGCCTGTCTGCCGGGCACGCCGGGGAGGCCGTGGCCCTTGCCTGGACCCTCGACCGTTCCTGAGGCGCGTACGCGTCATCGGCGGGCTGAGGTGGATGACCCGAAGCCCGTCTTGTCGTTATCACAAATACCAGGTAGCTTGCTTGATGTGACGAGCAGTTGACCTGGTTTACAGAGCAAATGTCAGGGAGCGCGGCGGATCAGCGGCGGCGTGCCCCCAAGCAATCGCGCCAGTGCCACCCACGTTTGGGCGCCGTCGGCCGCAGGATTGCAGGTAACCCCAGCGACGTCCCCTGGTGGAGTCAGCGGTGACGTCGGCGGAATGGGAGATGTGGTTCCGCTACACCCAGGATGCGGAGTACACGTTCACGTGGCCCGAGGCCGAGGCGAGGAAGCGGGCCGGGTGATGAGGGCGGAGCAGGAAGACGACGCCGCCCGCCTCTCCCGGCGGTTCCTCGCGTCCCTGCGTGAGGGAAACCTCACTGACGCACGGATCCAGACAACGGCTTTCGCCGACATCACACCCCGGATGCCGCGACTGGAGCTGGATGTGATCGAGGGAGGCTGCGACCCAGAAGCGGAGGCGGGCGGCTGAGTTGCGTATCGCTGCCTTGCCAGGCCGGGCAGCGGTGCGGAGCATCAGCCGGTGCTCCCGAGCGGACACCAGGATGACGACCTACCAAGCAGACACCCTGGCGTCCCTACCTCACACAGGAGGCGTGATCAGTATGACCGACAAGACGCCCGCCGATCTTGAGCTTGATGCGGAGATCGAGAGGCTGAGCCAGGTCTACCCCGAGATCAGCGAGCCCGAGCGCCAGCAGGCAGAGAACTACAGGCAGGCGGCCGAGCGCGGGCCGAACCTCAGCTATCCCGAGTTCGAAGGCCCCGGGTTCACCGAGCCCCCCGACGACTGGGAGGGCTGGCACCAGGACCACAGCGAGCATGACCGCGAGCACTACTGGGACAGCGCCGATCACGATATGGCGGACCCGGATCAGCCCGACTACTCGACGTGGTACACGATCGGGCACGTAGTTGATAAGGACGCGCTCACCAAGGACATGGAGCCTCAGGACCAGGCCGCCGACATGGAGATGGAGGCTGGCGGATGAGCGCCGCTACCGAGACCGAAAGCAGCTGGCTTGGTCGTCTGCTGCATCCCGACGTGATCCCCCCTGAGGCCCTGGCCGATGGCCTGACTCCCGAGCTGGCCTGGGAGCACTGGGCCGAGGACCGGGCGCGGGAGACAAAGGGT
>CAVQPP010000402.1:0-51023 GCA_963714445.1 uncultured Actinomycetota bacterium | reverse complement strand
CGTTCAGTCAGCTCGGAGATCGTGCCGGCGCCGCTGCGCGCGACTACCAAGTCCGAAAGGGCAAAGACGTCGGGTAGTTCGGGGCCGATATACGCGACGAGGTGGTACCTCGATGCCAGCTCGGGCGGCAGGGCTTCGGCGGCCTTCCGCTGCACCTCCAGGTTGAGCGGGCCGCAGCCGTGGATGACGTTCGCGCGCTCGAGCAGCCATGGCAGCAGCTCCGTGACCAGGCGGTTGATCTGCTGCGCACCCTGCGCGCCGCCTGTCACGTACACCGTCGGCAGCGAGCGATCAAAGCCGGTCAGCTTGAGCGCTTCGACTGCCTCGTCCGCCTTGCCGCCGAAGAGTTCCGGCCGCACTGGATTGCCGACCACCGTGGCGTGCTTCCGCGCACGTGACGAGAGCAACGGCACTGTCGAGGCCGACGACAACGCGGTCGCGGTCGCGAGCTGGGTGAGCATCCGGTTGGCCAGCCCGAGGCGGACCGTCTGCTCGTGCACCACCAGCGGACGCCGGCGAAGCCACGTCGCGACGCTGACCGGGACCGATACGTACCCGCCGAAGCCGACGACCACGTCGGGCCGCACGCCGCCGACGACCGAGAGCGCCTGGACCGCGCCGAGCGGCACACGGAACAGGTCCCTGATATTCGTCCAGGTCAGCATGCCCAGCGGGTTGCGGGCACGCCGTAGCTTGCCGGTCGCCACCGCGCGGAACTCGATGCCGTTCTCCCCGGCGACTCGCTGCTCCAGGCTGTCCTGCTTCCCGACCCACACGACCGACAGCTCGCGGCCCTGCTCCGCGAGCAACTGCTGGAGCGCCCTGACCGTCGTAAGAGCTGGGTAGACGTGGCCTCCAGTCCCTCCGCCGGTTACGATCACACGGACGGGGCGGTCTTCTTCGGTACGTCGGCTCATCACACCCGCAGAGCCTGCCACATGAACGCCCGTGCCAGTGCCCGCGACCTGGTCGAGATGCGCTGTTTCCAGCTGGTACCGCAGAAAACGTGAAAGATCCGCAGGGGGAAATTCCGATTTGGGGGAAGGTGAAGGTGACGCACTCCAGATTCGAGTTCGAGCTGCTTGGACCGGTGCGCGCGTGGAGGGACGGCGCTCGGCTCCAGGCCGGTTCGCCACAACAGCAAGCCGTGCTGGCCGTGCTGCTCCTGGCTCGCGGCGGACACGTGTCCGTGGGCTCGATGATCGACTCGTTGTGGGGGGACAGACCGCCGAAGGCCGCCGTCGGAGCGGTGCGTACGTACGTCTCGCGGCTGCGCCAGACTCTGGGCACTGCCGAGCACGACGCGAACATCACGCTTGAGTCGGCGGGCGACGGCTACCTCCTTCGAGGGGATCACGTGGTCGTGGACCTCGATCTCTTCGAAGCCCGCGTCCGCGACGGCGTGGCGGCCTGGCGTGACGGTAGTCCGCACGCCGCTGAGCTGTGCCGCGACGCTTTGGCGCTCTGGCGCGGGGCTCCGCTGGCCGGCGTGCCCGGACCGCGCTTCGAGCCGATCCGCGCGCGGCTCGTCGAGATGCGCGTGGACGCGGCCGAGATCGAGCTGGCAGCTCAGGTAGCGTCGGGCGACCATCTGGCCGCGATAGCCGGGCTGCGCGCGCTGGTCGCGGAGCAGCCGTTGCGCGAGAGCC
The DNA here is from genome assembly GCA_963714445.1 of uncultured Actinomycetota bacterium. Classification (GTDB taxonomy): domain Bacteria; phylum Actinomycetota; class Actinomycetes; order Streptomycetales; family Catenulisporaceae; genus Actinocrinis. The sequence continues at coordinate 49,374 of CAVQPP010000402.1, read as the reverse complement.
TGCACGAACTGCTGATGCTGGCGCTGTTTCGAGCGGGTCGTCAGGCGGCCGCGCTGGAGGTCTACGCGACCGCGCGCGCGATTCTGCACGACGAGTTGGGCATCGAACCCGGTGCGTCGCTCCGGCGGATGCAGGAGCGAGTGTTGGCTGGTGACGACCGTCCGTCGCCGGACATGAATCGCCGCGTAATGCGCGGCAGGACCCTGCTGCCCCGCCGAGTCGGGACGATCCGAATGCCGCTCGACACGCCCCAGCTGGTCGTCACCTCGACGACGAAGCTGGGCTCCGCCCTTGACTGAAACCGATTCGCCGTACCATCCGTACCTATACGTATGACACAACACGCCTATCCGGGTAGCTCAGGGGGCATCCGATGCTCGCGATGACGCTGCAGGAGATCGCCGACGTCGTCGCGGGCACCGTGCACGACGGCGACAGCAGCGCGCTGGTGACCGGTCCGGCCTTCGTCGACTCGCGAAAGGTCGTCCCAGGCGGTCTGTTCGTGGCGCTTCCGGGTGAACGCGCCGACGGCCACGACTACGCCGAGGGCGCGGTTCGCGCCGGTGCTGCCGCCGTGCTCGCCTCGCGACCGATCGGGCCCGACGTCCCGACGATCGTGGTCGCGGACGGCGTGGCCGCGATCGGTCGACTCGCCGCGCACCTGGTCGCCAAGGCGCGCGGCTTCGGCGCGACGGTGGTCGGGGTGACCGGTTCGGCGGGCAAGACGACCACCAAGGATCTCATCTCGCATGTGCTCGGCACTCGCGGGCCGACGGTGTCTACGCCGGGCAACTTCAACAACGAGATAGGCCTGCCGCTCGCGGTGACTCTCGTCGAGCCGGAGACGCGCTTCCTGGTGCTGGAGATGGGCGCGCGCGGCGTCGGCCACATCACTTACCTCACGTCGATAGCGCCGCTGGACGTCGGCGTCGTACTGAACGTCGGCACCGCGCACATAGGCGACTTCGGCGGCGTCGAGGCCATAGCCCGAGGCAAGGGCGAACTCATCGAACGGCTGCCGAAGAACGGCTCGGCGGTCCTGAACGCGGACGACGCACGCGTGCGCGCGATGCACGAGCGCACGCCAGCGCCGGTGAGCCTCTTCGGATTCAACGACGATGCCGAAGTCCGCGCGCAGGACGTATCCCTCGACGCGGGCGGCCGCGCGCGCTTCACCTTGCACACGCCGGAAGGCAGCGCGTCCGTATCCATGCAGCTGATCGGCGAACACCAGGTCGCCAACGCTCTCGCGGCGGCGGCCGTGGCCAGGCACGCGGGCTTGCGCGTCGACGAGATCGCAGCAGCGCTCAGCGCCGCGACGCCGTCGTCGCGCGGACGTATGGAGATCACCGAGCGGCCCGACGGCGTCACCGTCATAAACGATGCGTACAACGCCAACCCGCACAGCATGCGCGCTGCCCTACGAAGCGTCGCGTCGTTGGCGGCCGGACGACGCACGGTCGCCGTCCTGGGGCTGATGGTCGACCTCGGCGGCGAGTCCGAGCGAGAGCACCGCGAACTGGGCGCCCTCATCGCCAAATCAGGCATCGATGTGCTCATCACCATTGGCGACAAGGAAGGCACCTGGATCGCCGACAGCGCTCGGGCGAACGGTGCGAAAGCGCGAATCATCCAGGTCGCCGATCCCGCCGAGGCGCGAACGCTACTCGAGTCCGTCCTCACCAGCGGCGATGTCGTGCTGTTGAAGGCCTCGAACTCGGTTGGCCTCCAGTCCGTGGGCAACGAGGTCGCGGCGCAGACGCCCGCCGGTGTCGGCGCCGAGCAGCACTGAGAACACAGCACCAATGACACGGCACCGATAACACGAACGAGACGATCAGGCGGGGGCCTGAACGAGGGCCCCCTCGATCAGCAGGTCGAGCAGCCGGGGGAGCGGGACCCCGGCCTCGGCCCACATCAGCGGGTACAGCGAGGTCTGGGTGAAGCCCGGGAACGTGTTGATCTCGTTGAAGACCGGCTCGACGCCATCGCGCAGGAAGAAATCGACGCGCGCCAGCCCTCGGCAGCCGAGCAGTTCGAAGGCTGACTTCGCCAGCCGCACCAGCTCCGCCGTGACCTCCGGGTCCAGCGGCGCGGGCAGCAGGATGCGGCTGGCCTGCTTGTCCTGGTACTTCGCCGCGTAGTCGTACAACTCGTGTCCCGCAGCCAGCGCGATCTCCACGATCGGCGCGGCGTCCAGTCGTCCGTCAGGGCCCTGAATCAGCGCGACCTCGACCTCGCGGCCGATCACGCCTTGCTCGACCAGCACCTTCTCGTCCCACTTGCGCGCGCCGGCCACGGCCGCGTCCAGGTCGTCCCAGTCCGTCACCTTGCTCACGCCGACGCTCGAACCGGACCTCGCGGGCTTGACGAACACCGGCAGCCCGAGCCGTTCGCGGTCCGCGTCGGAGAGGTGATCGCCGTCGTGACGCAGCGCGGCCCACTCGGCGACCGGCACGCCGTAGGTGCTGAGGACGCGCTTCGCGGCGTCCTTGTCCATGCCCAGCGCGCTAGCCGCCATTCCGCAGCCGACGTAGCAAACGCCGATCGCGTCCATGAACGCCTGCACGGTCCCGTCCTCGCCGAACTGGCCGTGCAGCGCCGGAATCACGACATCGACGGCGGCGAGCAGTTCGAGCGCGTGCATCCGGTCCAGCCGGCTGTGCACCAGCGGCGCGGGGGTCGCGTTCACCAACTCCTCGGCCGTACACGAACCCGCAGGCCAGCGCTCCGGACCCGGGATCCACTGACCGTCGGGGCTGATGCGCATCGGCTGGACGTGGTAACGCTCGCGATCAAGATTGCCGACGATGACCGCCGCCGACGCGCATGAGACGTCGTATTCGCCGCCGGGGCCACCGAACAGCACAATGATCCGCCGCTTCGCGCTCTCGTCCCCCGACACGTCCTCGATCTCAATCTCGATGTCCTGCACGTCCGGCACATACCGGCGCGGCACGCGCGGCCCGACCGCGGTGAGCACTTCCTGCGGATTCGTCCCGGCCCACGAAGCCCACTGCGTGACCGTCGGCTCGTCCGACGTACCGGGACCGAACAGCACCGCGACTTCGCCGATCCCGGCATCCGCCGAGCCCGCGTCCACCACAGTCGCGTTCATCGTGATGCGTCCGGCGACCGATCGGCGCGCTCCCGCGATCAAGACTTGCGCGTTCCCGGACGCCGCGCGCGGCAGGCCGTCTGCGAATCCGAGCGGCAGCAACGCAAGGTTGACCGGCTCGGTCGCCGTGTACACGTTAAACGCATCGCCGAAGGGCACCGCTTCGCCAGCGACCACGCGCCGCGTCATGATGACCCGCGCCTGCAACGTCATTGCAGGAGTCAGTCCGAAACTCTGACCGACCACCGGTTCGATCCCATACAAACCGCTGCCGACGCGCACCAAGTCGTAGTGCGTACGCGGCGCGGTCAGCGCAGCAGCCGAATTCGCCAGATGCAGAATCCTGCAGTCGAGTCCGCCGGCCTCGGCTTGCCGCACGGCAGCGTCGAAGGCCTCGATCTGGACCGCCGTGGTCCGATGGTCGGGCTCCTCCGGATGCGCGAGGTGCGACCAGATCCCGCGCACGTGCACGAGCCCCCGCTCCTCCAACTCCGCAGCGGCATCGACCAAGCCGGGCCAACTCGCCAGCTGAGCCCCGTCGTGATGCAGACCGGTGTCCACCTTCAAGTGGATTTCGGCGACGCGTCCCACGCGCTCGGCACTGGCCGCGATGCGATCCAGCTGCGCCGACGAGGAGACGGACAGGTCGATCTCGGCACGCACGGCCGCCGCGAAATCCTCATCCGGCAGGGGCGTCCAGGCGAGGATCGGCGCGTAGATCCCGGCGGCGCGCAACGCCAGCGCCTCGGCGGTGAAGGACACGCCGAGCCACGTCGCACCGTGCGCCAGCGCAGTTCGTGCGACCTGGACGGCTCCGTGGCCGTAGCCATCGGCCGTCACTACCGCCATCAGTTCGGCGTTCGTGTGGGCCTTGACGAGTCGGGTGTTCGCGGCGATGGCGTCGAGGTCGATGATCGCCTCGGCAAGACGTGATGGCACCATCCAAGCCGATCACGGACGCTTCAATGCCCGATCAACGACCGATAAACGCGGCGGGGGCATCCCAGGCATCGCGGTGGTGTGGGAGGATCCAGCACGGGTTGGTGGGGAGATGACGAGCGTACTCATTGTTGACGATCATCCGATGTGGCGCGACGCGGTTGCCCGCGATCTCGCGGCTGCCGGATACGACGTCGTCGCGGCGGTAGGCGAGGGACGCGCGGCTCTGCGCGCGGCGCCGGCGACGCGTCCCGATGTCGCCGTGGTCGATTTGCACCTGCCCGACCTGAGCGGCGTCGAGGTGATCAGGGGGCTGCTGTCGGTGCTGCCTGATCTTCGTGTGCTGGTGCTGTCGGCGAGTGGCGAGCATCAGGACGTACTCGACGCGGTCATGGCGGGTGCCAGCGGATATCTGCTGAAGTCGGCTAGTGCTGCGGAGTTCCTGGATGCGGTCGCCAGGACGGCGGCGGGCGACGCGGTGTTTACCGCCGGGCTTGCCGCGCTGGTTTTGGGGGAGTTCCGGCGTCTCGCGGCGACGCCGTCGGATGACGCGCAGACTCAAATCCCTCAGCTGACCGACCGGGAGACTGAGGTACTGCGGCTCGTCGCCAAGGGGCTGACGTATCGACAGATCGCCGAGCGGCTCGTGCTTTCACATCGGACCGTGCAGAACCATGTGCAGAACACGCTCGGAAAGTTGCAGCTACACAACCGCGTCGAGTTGGTCCGCTACGTGATCGAGAACGGCCTCGGGGACGAGTAATGGCGACGGGCACTGCGCGTCACGTGCCGCCGCTGCGCATCGAGGTCCAGAATCCGTACACGCATAGCGCGGTGGCGACGCCGGCCAGGGCGAAGGCGGGCACGAGGGCTGACACGCGGCGTGATCCGCTACGCATCGCAAAGAGCGGATATACTGCGAAGACGATTGCCTGACTCACCCACAGCGCGCCGAGTGAGGGTTTGAGCAGGTCGTCGTAGATGCGGTCGGGGTCGATCAGGGTGATTGGCGCCGAACCTACGAGCGCAACGGCTAGACCTGCGACGATGCGTTGGCGGGGCCATCTGGTTACGGCGGTCAGCAGGCGACTGAGCGCGAAGTACTCGGCGAGCATCACGCCTGCGGTGCTGACCGCGACGCCGATGCCGATCGCCACCGCGAAGCCGTGTCCTGCGAAGACCTGCGCAACCGACATCCCGGGGATCTCGGCCTGCAGAAACGCAGGGTTCGAGGACAGCGGGAACACGGCCAGCACGATACCTACGACGGCCAGCAGGTAGCCGAGCGGGAGCATGCGCGAGATCGTGCGCGCGGGGCGGCCGAGTTCGCCGCCGAGGAACAGCGGCAGGCTTCCGCAGATGTACAGCAGCGCAGTGCCCGCCGACGCCGTGGCCAGCTCACCGGCCGGTGCGCGCGTGCCGAACGACGAGGCGGCGGGGGAGTTGTGCGCGAGCGTGACGACGTCGAGGGCTGCGAGGAGAGCCAGTTGGCCTGCCGCCATTACGCCGACGACCAGCAGCGTCGCGCCGCGTCCGGCGAGCATGACGACGGCGAGCGCGACCGGGATCGCGATCTCCAGCGCTGGTCGGTACGGCGTGACGCCCGGCAGGACTTGCGGCAGCACGGCGTAGACGATGTCAGCGGTCGTGTAGATCAGGTACAGCAGGTAGCTGAAAGTCCAAATGCTCGCTTGGACCAGCGCGACGCGTCTTCCTGCGGCTTGTTCTACGAACGTATACAAGCCGCCTGAGCTGGCTACGCTTCGCGAGTACTTGATCCAGATGGCCAGCGGCGCGAGGAACACGATCGCGGCGGCGAGCATCGCGAGGCCCGCCGACTCGCTCGCGTCCCCGACCAGCTGCGGTGCGTTCAGGGCGGCCAGCGCGAGCGGGCCGCCGAGAGACGTGACGGTGAGGCCGAGAAACGCCCACTCGCCGACGGGCCGCCCCGGGGATTGAGGCGGTCCATCGGCGGGTGGAACGGTCGGACCGCTCAGGCGGTCGATCGAGGTGGTCACTGTTCGGTTATGCCCAGCTCCCGGGTGCCCAGTTCCGTTCCGTTACGCCCAGCCGCCGCCGGACTTGGTCGAGGAACTGCCGGACGGCGCCGGCGCGCCCGAGCCGCCCTTCATGGTGATCGCCGAGCCGGAGGGCGAGACGATCCACCACAGCGCGCCGAACCCGTTGTTGCCCTGGCCGGTCATCTGCCCTGCGGACGAGTCCTGCGCGAAGTAGTACAGCGGGTGGCCGCTGTACGTGACCTGCTTCGTCCCGTCGGAGCGGGTGATGGTGCCGAGGTTGGACGCGGTCACGCCGCTGCCGGCCGTCGGGGAGCCGCTCGTGGTGAGCGCGGGCCAGTACGTCAGGCAGTTGCCGTTGCAGTTCGAGGTGCCGCTGGTGTCCGCCATGAACAGGTACAGCGTGCGCCCGGAGCCGTCGGTCAGATAGGTGCCGTCCGGTCCGCTCTTGGTCTGCACCATGGCGGCGGAGGCGGATCCCCCTCCGGAAGCCGCGCTGCTTGGCGCGCCACCCCCGGAGGCGGGCGGCGAGCTGGAGTTGCTCGCACAGCCCGCCGCGAGCAGCGCGCTGACAGCGAGCGGAGCTGCGATCCGTGCGGCGAGCGGTACTCGGTTCAGTTGCAAAGGCAGGTATCGCATGGTGTTGTATCCGTTTTCGACAAGGCGGGACCTCTGGGATCGGTCCCGCACCTGGTCCCACCTGCGAAACGAAGCCGAGTTGGACAGGGTTCAACATCGCGCCCCGGCATTTTGGGTCAATTGGGTGGATCAACGACTTCGGTGATCCATCTGTGATCAATTAGTGATCCATTCGAGTGATCCACTCGGCCAGGCCGCTCAGGTGCGGCGTGTCGTAAATATGCAATGTCGCACTTACGGCCCTCACTGTGTGTTCCCGCCCGGGGCGCGGCGTGCCAGCATCACGGCCAGCGATGGCGCCATCGCCTGACTGCTCACCCAAGGAGAAACGTTGATGAAAGTGCGTCTACAGACGCGCCAACGTGGCAAACGGCGCCTGGTCGCGGCCACCGTCGCCGGCGTTACGGCGGCCGGATTCATGACCGCCATCGCGCCCGCCGCGCTGGCCACCACCACCGCGCCCACGGGCCTGCCACAGGCGATATCGCAACAGACGATCGCGTGGGGACCCTGCTCCTGGTATCCCGGCACCAGCTCAAGGGTTCAGTGCGCGACGATCACGGCGCCGCTCGACTGGGACAACCCCGGGTCGGGCCAGACCGTCTCGCTCGCGCTCAGCCGCGTGCTCGCGTCGGATCAGGCGCACCGCAAGGGCATCCTGCTCGTCAACCCGGGCGGACCCGGCTGCGAAGCGATCACCCTCCCGGTGGAGATCGCCGGGGCGCAGCCGGCCGTCGGGGCCGACTACGACGTCGTGACCATGGACCCGCGCGGCGTCGGGTTCAGCACGAACTACAACTGCGACATCCCGAACTCGGTCCTGGCCGCGGCCAACGCCCCCGCCTACGACACGCGCGACCAGTCGGCCGCGGCGGTCGCCTCACGGCAGGCATACGCGAAGGCGATCGCCGACGCGTGCGCGCAGAACCCCCTCACGCCGTACATCAACACCTGGCAGACCGTGCATGACATGGATTTGATCCGGCAGCTGCTCGGCGAGGCGAAGCTCAACTACCTCGGCTACTCCTACGGCAGCTGGTTCGGCGCGAAGTACGCCGCGGTGTTCCCGGACACCACCGGAAAGGTCGTGCTGGACTCCAACACCGCCTGGATGGACGACCTCGCCAACACGTGGGAGGTCACGTCTTCGCCATCAGCGTCGGCTGACCCGCGAAGACCCCAACGTGCCCGTCCGGGAGCCGCCGCACGACTCCGGACGGGCGCCCCCTGTTTACGCGCGCTCGCTAAGCGTCTACTGACCTGCTGTTTCACAGACCTCCACTCGCCCGAGGCGCGTGAAAGTGGCGTGAAACAGCGGTGAATCTCGGGGCGCGCACTCTCTTCTCATCCGCGGCACACCGGCCGCGGTCACGAGGAGAGAGCAATGACGATGACCACCACTACGACTACCGCCGGCACCCACACCACTGCCGGCCTGGCGATCACGGCGACCGGGCTGCGCAAGTCATTCGGCGAGAAGGTCGTGCTCGACGGCGTCGATCTGAGCGTCGCCGAAGGGACGGTCTACTGCCTGCTCGGTCCGAACGGGGCCGGAAAGACCACCGCCGTGCGCATCCTGTCCACGCTGCTGCGTGCCGACGGCGGTGAGGTGCGCGTTGTCGGGCGCGACCCGGCTCGCGACCCCGACGCGGTCCGTTCCGCGATCGGCGTGACCGGTCAGTTCTCCGCGGTCGACGGGCTGCTCACCGGCCGGGAGAACCTGATGCTGATGGCGGACCTGCACCACCTGCCACGCGCCAAGGGCAAGCGCCGGGCCGCCGAGCTGCTGAGCGATTTCGAGCTGGTCGACGCCGCGGACAAGCGAGCCGCGACGTACTCCGGCGGCATGCGCCGTCGGCTCGACCTGGCGATGACGCTGGTCGGCGAGCCGCGCGTCATCTTCCTCGACGAGCCGACCACCGGCCTGGACCCGCGCAGCCGCCGCACGATGTGGCAGATCGTCCGGGGCCTGGTCGGGCGCGGCGTCACGATCTTCCTCACGACTCAATACCTGGACGAGGCCGACGAGCTTGCCGATCGGATCGCAGTGCTCGACCAAGGCCGAATCGTGGCTACCGGAACGTCGGCCGAGCTCAAGCGTCGCGGGCCCGGCGGGCACATCAGCCTTCAGTTCGCCGACGACGCGCACTTGGCGGCGGCCGAGCGGATCCTTTACGGCGACGGCGCTTCGCGTGGGGGCGGCCTGTCGCTGAACGTGCCGGGGGACGCTGGCGTTCGTGCGCTGCGGACACTGCTCACCAAGCTCGACGACGCAGGGATCGAGGTCGAGAACGTGTCCGTGCACACGCCGGATCTCGACGACGTCTTCTTCGCGCTGACCGGCCACCCGACGACTGAATCCACTGACGCCACGCCGGCGTCCGTCCCCGCCGCCGAGTGACCGACCGAGTGACGCGCTCAAAGTTTCACAGGACCCTGACTTAGATTTGATACCCGAAGGAGCTCCTCCAATGACCAGCCTCACCTACGCTGCCCGCGACTCGGCGACGATGCTGAAGCGCAACATGCGGTACACCGTGCGCTACCCCGTGACGATCATCGTCTCGCTCGCCGTCCCCGCCCTGCTGTTGCTGCTGTTCGTCGGCGTCTTCGGCGGCGCGCTCGGCGCCGGCCTCGGGGCCGCGCCGGCCGGCGGCAAGTACATCGACTACGTCGTGCCAGGCATCCTGCTGATGACCATCGGCTACGGAGCCTCGTCCACGACGCTGGCCGTGAACCGGGACATGACCGAGGGAATCATCAACCGCTTCCGCACCATGGCGATCTCCCGCGGTTCGGTCCTGACCGGACACGTCATCGCAGCCCTGATTCGCACGCTGCTGAGCGCCGTCCTGCTGGTCGGCGTCGCGCTGGCGATGGGCTACCGCTCCGACGCCAACGTCGGCCGGTGGCTGGCGGCGGCGGGCCTGGTCGCCCTTCTCACCTTCGCGCTGAGCTGGCTCGCGGTCGCGATCGGCCTGGCCGCGCCGAACGCCGAGGGCACCAGCGGCTTCACGCTCATCGTGCAACTGCTGCCGTTCGTCAGCAGCGCCTTCGTCCCGACCGGCACGATGTCGGGCGCGGTGCGGTGGTTCGCGCACAACCAGCCGTTCACCCCGGTGATCGACACCCTGCGCGGGCTGCTGACCGGCGCGCCGATCGGACACAGTGGCCTGATCGCCGTCGCCTGGTGCGTCGGGATCGCAGTGCTCGGATACGCGTGGGCAGGCGCGCTGTTCAAGCGGGGCGCCAAGTGAACCGCCGGCTAGCGAGTGCGCGAAATGCTCCGCGAATCACTCGGTGAACTGATCCCGATCGTGGACGGCCGCGGATGCGGCGGCCCGCAGGGCGTCGGCATCAAGGCCGGCGTACGCCGAAACTGCTTCGGTGTATGCCGGTCTGTTCGCTTGCTCGGCGAGCCGGCGTAGCCGGGCCGGCGACATCGTCGGTTCGAATCCGCAGTTGAAGCGGAACCGCTCGGCCAGCGCGATCAATCGCACGCCCGACCGGCCGGCGCGCTCGTCGCCGGTGCGCTGGCCCCGGTCCAGGTCCAGCACGGCCAGGGCCAGCAGTTGCGTCCCGCACAGCGGGAAGTCCGAGTAAGACATCGGCGATCCGTTGACCACGTCCAGGATCAGCCGGGATGCGACGCGCGGCAGGCTGCCGGCGAGCTGCCCGACAAGCGCGAGGCGACCATGCTGCGCGTGCGCGATCACGGTCATCGCCTCGACTTCGAGCGTCCACTGCTGCTGGAACGGCGCCTCGACGCGCGCACGGTTGGCCGAGCTGTTCGGATCGCGCAGCGTGTCAGCAGCCTGTCGCCAAAGACTCAGGCCGGCCTCGACGTCGTCGCGGGCCAACAGAATCTCCGCGCGCGCCGCGACGGAGAACATCGGCAGGTTCGCGCCCTTGTCGTCGTCTTCGCGCAGAGCGGTCTCAAGCCACTGTTCCGCCTCGTCGACCGCGCCGCGCTGCAAGTTGGCGAGCACGATCGCGAACCGCACGCGCGCCGCGCTGAATCCGGTCTGGAACGCGTTGAGCTCCGGCAGCCGGTCGAGGACCGTGAGTGTCGCGGCGAAGTGCTCGTGCGCCTCGTCGCCTCGGCCAAGCTCGAGGCAAAGCTCGCCGATCAGGCTGTGCGTCACGACCCGGAACCACGGGAACTGCTCATCCTGGCCGTCGAACGCCGCGAGCGTGCGCCGCGCCGCCTTCAGCGCGCTATCCGGATCGTTGACGCTCTGCCAGACGAAGCCGGCCACGGTGTTCGCCATCGCGGCCAGCAGCGGTTCGTCGCTGTCGCACAGCAAGCGCAGCGCGGAGAGCCGCGCATCGCCCGATTCGGCCAGCGTCATGAGGACAACCGCAGTCGCACGCACCGGCGTGTCCGGCGGCGCGGAGGGCAGCCGCCGCAGGCCAACCAACGCACGCGTCGCGGCCGGGTGCTGAAGAATCAGCGCGCTGACGGCGGTCAGCGTGTCGGCCGTCCTCGCGACCTCGACGAAATCCGGTTCTGGCCGCAGGTGTGACAGCATCCCCACGCTCTGCCCGATCAGCGCCCCCATCCGCGCGAAGTCGGCCTCGAACAACGACAGACCGCCGAGCACCGCGCATGCCGCCGCGACGGTCGCGCCGTCCCCGCGCTCGAGCCCGAGGCGGAGCGCCAGCACCAGATTCTCCTGCTCGTCGCGGCAACGCGCCGCCGAGGTGACCAGGTCCGGCCCGAACAGCGACTGATGGTGCGTCCAACCCGAAATCGCGCGCCCACGCCAGGAACCGGCTAACCACAATCTCGCTCTCGCCGGCCTGCGCCCGGCGAGCCGCACTGAACTCGCGCACGGTCTCCAGCACCAGAAAGCGCGTGCCCGATCCGGCGTCAGTCACCTGAAGCAGCGATTGGCCGACCAACTGCTCTAAGACCTCGAACACGTCCTCGCCGAGCATGTGCTGCGCCGCGTCAACCATGAACCCGCCGGGAAAGATCGACAGTGCACGCATTGCCGCTTGCCCATTCGCCGCGAGCAGATTCCAGCTCCAGTCGATGACCGCATGCAGGGTTCGATGACGCTCCGGCGCGTCGCGGGCCGTACCGCGCAGCAAGGCGAACCGGTCGTCCAGCCGCCGAGCGATTTCAGTAACCGACATCACCCGCACGCGCGCCGCCGCCAGCTCAACCGCCAGCGGCAGTCCGTCCAGACGACCGCAAAGGTCCCGCACCACGTCCGATGGCAGATCGATCCCGGGCCGAGCCGCGTTCGCCCGCTGCCGAAACAGCTCGACGCTCGTCGCCAAGCTCAACTCAGGCAACGCATACACCGACTCTGACGACAACCCGAGCGGCGCCCGGCTGGTGATCAGCACCCGCAGATCCTCGCTCACCGCGACCAGCGAGCGCACCAGTTCAGCCGCGCCACGAATGACCTGCTCGCAGTTGTCCAACACCAGCAATGCCGGCCCGGGACCAAGCGCGCGAACGATTCCCATCGCCGCGTCCGTCGCCGCGTCCATTGGGGCGCCACGATGGCCAACCGGCGCCTGCGCACGCTCGCCGACGCCAAGAACCGACGCGACTTCACCGACCACATCGGCGTCGGCGGTAACTGCGGCGAGCGCGACCAGCTGAACCGTGCGCTGCCGCGCCTCGCGGGCCACGGCCTGCGCGAGCCGGGTCTTCCCCAAACCACCGGCGCCCATGATCGAGACCACTCGCGACGTGTCCAGCAGCTCGATCACCGCCGCGACGTCCCCATCCCGTCCGAGCAGCGCGTTCGGCTCGTGTGGGATACCGCGCCGGACGACCGGCCGCTCGGTTGCCAGCAACTGCCGGTGCACCCGCTGCAACTCAGCACCCGGATCGCTGCCCAACTGCTCGCGCAGCCCGCGCCGGTACGCGTCGTACCTGATCAGTGCTGCGGACGGCCCCAGCGTCGCGGCTTCGCCGAGCAGCAGCCGCGCCAAGACCTCCTCGTCGCGCGGGTTCTCGCGGATCAGCTCCCTGAGAGCGTCGCCGGCGTCGGCGTGCCGCCCGAGACGCGAAAGCGCCAGCGTGCGGCTGCGCACGAGTGCTCGGTACGTCGTAGCCCGCGCCGCGCGCAACTCAGCCAGCGGATCGCCGAGCTGCGCGAAGTCCCCCTGCCCACTCGCCACCATCGCCGGCGCCGAGTCCCACAGCGCCAACCCCGCCTCGGCCCGTGCGAGCGCTCCCGCGTGATCCCCCACGCGTGCGGACCGCGCGCTATCGGCCGCAAAAGCCAGCACAGCGGTCGCGTCGATCTGCTCATCGCTCAGCGCCAGCCGATAACCGACCGGCGCGCTGGCGATCGTGTCCGCGCCGAGCACGGCTCGCGCGCGCGAGACCAGCACCTGCAGCGCTCGGGTCGGATGCTCCGGCTGCTCGTCCGGCCACAGCCCCTCGACCAGCCGGTTCGTGCCGCAGCCCCCGTGCAGGTCGTCGGCGAGCAGCGCGAGCAGCCCGCCGAGCCGCGCCCCGGCGATCTCCCGCCCCCGAAACGCGACTCGCGGCAACAGCACTAGCTCGACATCCACCGCAGCAGGCTAACCCGTCAGCAGCGGCAGCCGCTGTTCGCCGGCGCTCCAGGCGTTCTCCCCTTGCTTGCCGATCCGACGATATCGTATTATCCGAAATCGTGAAGTCCGATTCCGTTGAATCTCCTCGGTCGGCGCTGCTGGCCCTGCAGCGTGCGACGCACGCCACGTTGCACCTGATCGCGACTGAGCTGGTCGATCTCGACCTGACCACGTCCGAGATCAACGCGCTGGCGAATCTCGCCGACGGCCAGGGTCGCACCGTCTCGCAACTCGGCGCAGGCGTCGGAGCCCGGCCCACGACGCTCACCAGCGTGCTCGATCGGCTTGAGCGGCGTGGCCACATCACTCGCGGCACGCGCGCTGGCGACCGTCGGTCGGTGCTGATCGAGCTGACCGATTCAGGGCGCGAGGCCGCCGCCGCAATCAGCCGGACGCTGACCGACATCGAACGTCATGCGCTGAAGGATCTGCCGACGGAAGCGGTCGCCGGCTTCCACGCTGTTCTGGACGCGTTGACCAAGGAGGGATCATGACCACTTCAGAATCTTCGCCGTTTCCGGAATTGATGGGGGAGGTGATGTTCAGCGCTGAGCGGTTCGGCCACCGTCAACACGTTCATCTGACCTGGCTCGCCGTTCGTCGCTACGGCACCTCTGCGGCGATAGGGCTGGTCAGCGATGGCATTCAGGGCGTGGCTCGCTACGCTGGCGCGCCGCAGAAGTACAACGCAACCGTGAGCCGCGCGTGGGTTGAGTTGGTGGGCCATCACGCCGACCATTCGAACGCTGCCGACTTCGACGCGTTCGCCGAGCAGAATGCCGCTCTGCTCGACAAGCGGCTGCTCACTCGCTTCTACCGATCCACGACGCTGGCAGGCGATGCGGCGAGGACTCGCTGGGTCGAACCCGATCTCGCGCTGTTCCCGTGGCAGTACGGATTGTGGTAGCCACGCTTCGGCGACCCGGCGCGACCATCCGGACGGCCGATGAGCTGGCCGGTCGTCAGACTTCGGAGAGTTTGCCGTCGCGGAGGGTTAGGACTCGGTCGGCTTGGTCGACCATCGCGGGGTCGTGGGTGGCGACTAGGGCGGTCACGTGTTCGGCGGCGATTATCGCGCGCAGCAGGCGCATGACGGAGCGGCCGGTGGCTCGGTCTAGCTGGCCGGTCGGTTCGTCGGCGACTAGCAGGCGTGGCATGTTGGCCAGGGCGCGGGCGATGGCTACGCGTTGCTGTTGACCACCGGAGAGCTCGTTTGGGCGTTGCTTGGCGTGCGGGCCTAGGCCGACCAGGTCCAGCAGGAGGTTGACTCGCTCCTCGCGCTCGGCGACCGGGGCACGGCGCAGGCGTAGCGGCATGCCGATGTTCTCGGCGGCGGTCAGGACGGGGAGCAGGGCGAAGGATTGGAAGATGAAGCCGATCGTCTGGCGGCGTAGTTCGGTCAGCTCACCGTCGGAGGGGCGGTGTCCGGGGCCGAAGATGGGCTTGCCGTCGATGTCGAGTTCGCCGGCGTCGGGGCGGTCTAGTGCGCCGACCAGGTTGAGCAGGGACGTCTTGCCGGAGCCGGAGCGGCCGACGATGACGCAGAGCTGGCCTCGGGGGAGGCCGAATGAGACGTCGTCGACGGCGTGGACGGCGCGGGAGCCGGTGCCGAAGGTGCGGTGCAGGCCACGTGCGGCGATCATCGGGGTGTCGGCGACGGCGGTGGCTGTCGTTTGAACCGTTACGGGGTCCGGGGTTTGTGGCTCGGACATCATTCGGACCCTTCGCTCTCGATTGACCGTGCGGCGCGGTCGGCCTCGGGATCGCCGCTCGGCTTGGCCGGCGCGTCTGCGGCGCGACGGTTTTGCGGCCACACGCCGATGTGGTCCGGCTCCAGCGCCAGCAGCACGCGTTCGCGCAGGCCTAGCGTCTCGGTGAACTCATGCGGTAGCTGCACGCGGCCGGCTCGGTCCAGGACGGCGTACGTCTGCGCGACGACCGTGTCGTCGGTGCCGTCGGCGTTTTCTTCGCCGGCGGAGCGGACCGTCTCAGTGCTGATTCGGCCGTCGCGGATCTCGACCGTTCGGCCGACGTGCTCGGAGACTGCGGGGTCGTGTGTGACGACCACGACTGTGACGCCTAGTTCCTGGTTCGCGCCGCGTAGTGCGTCGAAGACCTCTTCGCTGGTCGACGCGTCTAGCTCGCCGGTTGGCTCGTCGGCGAACAGGACTCTTGGCGCGTTGGAGAGGGCGGTTGCGATGGCTACGCGTTGCTGCTCGCCGCCGGATAGTTGTTCGGGGCGGCGGTCTCGGCAGTAGCCGATGCCGAGGAGTTCGAGCAGGTCGTTGGCGCGTGCGGTGCGCGCCTTGCGGCGGTTCTTGGTGTACGTCATCGGCAGCATTACGTTCTCGACGGCCGTGAGGTACGGGATCAGGTTGCGGCCGGTTTGCTGCCATACAAAGCCGACCGTGCTGCGTCGGTAGTCCAGTCGCTCGCGTGCCTTCATGGCCATCAGATCGCAGCCGGCCACGCGCACCGCGCCGGCGGTCGGCTTGTCGAGGCCGGACAGGATGTTGAGCAGGGTCGACTTTCCGCTGCCGGACGCGCCGACGATCGCTACGAGTTCACCCTCGCGTACCAGCAGGTCCAGGCCTTGGAGGGCTTGGACCTCTACCTCGCCGGTCTGGTAGATGCGCACCAGGTTGTCGCAGACGATCTGCGCTTCCTCGCCGAACTGGGCACGCGTTCGGGTGGCCGCCTCTTCCAGTTCGCGCAGCGTCGTGGGCTCATGCGGCTCGCGTGCCTGGTTCGCCTGCTGCGTCTGTGTCGTCTCTCGCATGCGAGCTCCCGTCATGAGGCGCGCTCGTCGCGCAGGAAGGACAGCCGGGTTCGGGTTTCGGCGGCGGCTCGCGTCGCGGCCAGCAGCAGGCCGAGCGTCGGGACGCCGATGATCGCCAGGATCGCCACGGCCGGCGCGGTGAGCTGGGACAGCGGCATCGCGCTCGAATCGCCGACCGCCATCTGGCCGATCAGCGGCGCGAGGAGCGCTAGGGCGCCGAACGCGGCGACGGTGGCGATCCCGGCGATCATCGCGAACGCGGGCAGGCTTTCCAGGATCGACGCGGCCACGCTGGTGGACCGCCTGGCGCCGAGGGTGGCCAGGAACGCTCGGCCGGCGGCGCGCGAAGGTGCGGCTAGCGTCGCGGCTAGGAGCAGGCAAACGACGGCTAGTACGAGGTCGTACACGACGGCTGCCAGCGACGTCCAGCGCGTGATGCTGCCGAGCGGGCCGACGGCGAGCCCTGATGCGCGCTGCTCGCGGACGGTGACGGTGACGCCGGTTACCGCCTGCGCCTTGGCGATCGCCGCGTCGCCGTGCCCTGAGTTCAAGTCGAACCAGGCGTCTGTGATCGGCATCGTCAGACCTACGACGCTCTGGATCTGTCCGCGCGGCAGCACGATGAACGTGCCGACGCCGCCGGCTGCCGGGAACGAGTCCAGCCGCCCGACCGGGTCGATCTTGGTGCCGGTTTGCTGGACCGCGACCTCGTCGCCGTTTGTGACTAGGCCGGCGAGATTGCTCGACACGACGGCGTCGATGGTGCTGGGGGTGGTGGGCGCGGCTTGTAGCGCGTGCAGCGCGGATTGAAGCGCGCCTGAGTCGAGGACCGTCCCGGCGGTGATGCGTCCGTACTGCGCTGGGTCGACGGCGATGACCGTGACGTTGAGTACGCCCTGCTTCGTGGTCAGCAGCTCCTTGTCGAAGATCGCGCCGGTCGCGCTCGCGCGCACGCCGGGAGTCTTCGCGATCGCGGCTTCGGTGTCGGACTGGATCGTCGAGTCCGCCGCATCGGTGTGCATGCGCAGGTCGGCGCCGGTTTGCCGCCAGGCCGTCACCTGCCGCGCCGAGTCAAGGGAGGCGGTGAAGCAGGAGGCGAATACGGCTGAGGACGTGGCTACTAGTAGGGCGATCGCCGCCGCGGCCGGCAGTGCGGGGCGGCGCGCGGCGTGCGCGGCGGCCAAGAACAGCGCGGCGGCGCGGGTTCGTCCGGCCGCCAGCCACGCGGCGGGCCGGGCTAGCAGCGCGACGAGCCAGCCGACCGCGAGCGCGCCGACCGTGGCGGCGAGGGTCGGCAGCGCTGCGCTGACGAAGTCTGGGTTGGTCGCGTCGGAGAGCTGCGTGCGTGTGGCGGTGATCGCCGCGCCGAGCAGGATGAGGACGAAGACCGCACCGGTGCGTTGCAGGGCTCGACGACGCCGGGAGGCCGGGCCTTGGCGGCGTGTTGGCACGAGGGCGGTGATGGCCGCGGCGAGTGGCACGCCGAGGACTGCGGCGGCTGCGACGATGATGAGTAGGCCGGTGCCGGTGCCGCGTACGAAGGCGAGGGCGGCGCCGATGCCTAGTGCGGCTGCCGGTATTACGCAGACTGCGGCTTGCCAGGCCGCGCGGCGTGCGGCTGCGCCGGTGCCGAGGCCGCGTGCTCGGCGCAGTGCTAGGTCGGCTTCTTGGCGAGCGAACAGCACGCGGAGTGCGAGTTGGAGCGTGGCGAGGCTGACGACCGTGGCACCGATCAGCACGAACAGGCCTAGCGCACGGGCTGCGGCCGCGTCGGATTCGAAGCCTGCGATCGTGTCCGGTATCCCGGTGACCACGGCGACCGGCGCGAAGACCGGTCCGCTGATGTGGCCCGTCAGCGAATCGCCGGCGACCGGGAGCAGGTTGGCGGCGGAGACCAGCGCGCGCATCTTGTCGGCGAACGCGCCCGCCTGGCCGCCGTCCACGACGTCCGGCCGCAGGTGGTAGGTCCAGCCGACGTTCGCGGGGGTCGTCGCGGTGGCCGCCGCGAAGCCGTCCGGCGCGACCAGTGCGCGCACGGCGATCTGCATGTAGGTGAGCTGGCCGACCGGGGTCATCTTTTCGATGGTGTACTTCGTGGACGGCTGTAGCAGGCTGCTTACGTCGTTCGCGGCGCCTGCCGGTGCCGGCGTTCCAGTCTGAAACAGGCCGCTGATGACGACGTACACGCGCGCGCCGGTGGTCGACGTGAGGGTGAACGCCGCGCCGTTCTTCGTGCGTAGCGCGGCGGCGGCGTCGGTTGAGATCGCGATCGGCAGCGGATGCGCCGCGTCAGCGCCCGTACACGTGCCTCCGCAACTCGGTGCGTGGCCTTCGGTGTAGTGGAAGGTGCTCGGTGCTTCGGACAGCGGCTGGTCATTGACGAACTCGATGTCGGACGGCAACTGGTGCAAGACCGCCCTGAGCGTCGGCGGGCTCTCGTGCGGCAGCCAGATCGGCAGGTCGCTGGCGGCGTCGGGGACGTCGAACGTCCAGCCCCCGGCCGTGTACGCGTTGGCCGGCGCGGGGAGCAGCTGGCCCATCTCGGCAGTGGCCTGATTCAGATCGGCGGAGCTGCCGGCGGTCATCGTCGTGGTCGCGGTGATGCCGGTGGCCGGCGAGTGCTGTTTCAGGTAGCTGGTGAACGCTACGGTCGTGCGCGTGGTCAGTGCGCGCTGGCCGCCGACCAGGCTGGCGCAGGCCACGAGCGTGATCAGCGCGACGGCGAGCAGCGGGCCCGCGTACGCGCGGCCAGCCGCGAAGGCGCCGTGTATCCGTCCCGGCCTCATCCCGCATCACCCGCCCGAAGCAGCGACGCGACGTGGAGTCTTGGGGTGAGGAACGCGGCCCACGCACCTGCCGCCGCGATCACGGCCGTCACCGCGACGGCGCTCCAGCCGACCGCCGTCCAGTCGAGGTCGACGAGCACGGACGGGATCGGCGCGCGGCCGTCGCGGGCCAGCACGGTCGCCGGGACTACGAGTTCTGACAGCAACAGCCCTACCGCTCCTCCGGCCAGCACTCCGACGAGGGCCACCAGCGCTTGTTCCACGGCGAACGCGGTGCCGATCCGTGCCGCGCCGACGCCGAGTGCGCGCACCGCCGCGAGTTGCGGCACTCGCTCGCGCAGCACCGAGGCGACGTGCGCGCCGTAACCGAGCAGGGCGAACAGCACGGCCGCCCACGCCGCGATCGTCAGCGCGCCAAGCGGACCGCTGCGTACCGGGTCGTTGATCAGGTCCGCCGCCATGCCGAACCGGTCCTGCGCGGATGAGGCCAGGCCGGTGGAGAGGAGTGACGCGGTGACCTGGGAACCAGTGGTCTGCGACGCGTCGCCTGGCCGGGTCGAGAGCCACAGTTCGCCGCCGCCGACCAACGCGAGCGTGTGCGCCGTGCCGTATGCGTCGAGGGCGCCCTGGTCGACCAGGACCCCGTTCTGGCTGGGGGTCATCGTCGGGATCGACGGCGCCTCGCCGACGATGAGCAACAGCAGGTCGCCGTCGTCCGCCGTCACGTCGACCGTCGAGCCGACGTGGGCGCCGGCCGCGGCGAGGAATTGTGGCGTGGCGACCGCCGGGACGGCCACCGGCGCGGGCACCTGGACACCTGCGCTGAAGGAAGTCAGTCCCGGCAGGCCGACGCTCGGCGGCACCGTGCCGGGGTCGAACGTGCCGTGCAAGAGGGCTGATCCGCTGGTAGAACCCTGCGCCGATCCGGCGTTGCGAACCGGAGCCAGGTCGTACCGCGTGCCCGGGACCGTGGTCACGTCGACGGTCGCGACGCAGTTCCAGCCTTGGCCCGCCGGGAACTTGGCCGGGCCGGTGTCCGCGGTCGCGGACAGCAAGTCGAAGCCCGCCTTCGCAGTGCCCGAACTCGGGGTCGGCAGGTCCGCGCCGATTCGCGTGATCCGCAGCGGCCAGGCCACTTGCGTGCCGTTGCCGATCGCAGGGGTCAGATCAATCGTCACCTGCTGACTGCCGGCGGTCGCGGCCAGCGGCGCGGAAAGCGTTTCCGGCTCGCCGAGCGCGGCGGCGAGCGTGACGTCAATGCGCGCGCCGGAGAATGACGCGCCTGACGCTCCCGCGAGCTGGACCGTCAGCTGGAGACTGTGCGGCTTGCCCGGCAGCACGAGTCCGGGCTCTGCGGACGTCGTGCGCGCGCAGCGGATTGGTGAGGCCTGCGATGCCCCCGGGCGCCAGATCCGAGCGCAGCACCGCGACGTTCTGCCACGCGGACGGATCGACGCCGAGCAGCGTCGCGTGACCGCCGGTGCCGGAGCGGCCGATGGTCGAGTCGAGCCGGGTGACCTGCGCGACCCCGGTCACGCCGGGCAGCGCCACCGCCCCGCCGCTGTCCTTGAGCGGCTGCACGCCCGCGCCGGTGCCGCGCACGTCTGCGCCGACCGAGAAGTCGGCCTGGTCACGCGCGGACCTGTCGGCGGCGATCCGCTCCGCACCGCCGATCACGACCAGCGCGGTGGCCGCGGCGATCAGCACGACGGCTGCGGTGTGGCCGCGCAGCAACCGCGCCGCGTGCCAGCTGCCGAACGCACCCGACCAGCCACGAGCCCGGCGCGCGACCGCCTGCGCGACGCGGCCGGCGATCGTGACCAGCCGCACCGAGGCGAGAGCGAACGCGAGGACGGCGAGCGTGGGCGCGCCGACGGTCAGCGGATCGAGCGTGCCGGCCGAGGCCTGCCGTGCCAGCGCGCTGCGCAGCTCCCAGATTCCCGCCCCGGCCAGCGCGAGCGCCGCGACGTCGATGCCCGCCGCCGTGACGCCGACCGGGATGCGTCCGACTCGCGCGACCGAGTCATCCCGCGCGGTGACGCTGCCGCTTAGCAGCAGGACGAGGACGAAAACGAGGCCCGCCGCGCCGGCCGCGAGCCAGAGCGTTCCGCTCAGCCCGGGTGTGTGTCCGCTGTCGTGCGGGGGCAGCAGCGAGGCGAGGTACACGGCCGGGAACGGCGCGATGACCGCCGCCGGGACGGTGACCGCGAGCGCTTCGATCAGGTCGTATCGAGCCAGGTGCCAGACCGAGGCGCCGCGTGAACGCATCAGTGCAGCGTGCGCGCGCCGGTCGCGGACCAGCAGGCGAGCGGTCACCGCGATCGCGCAGCAGGCGACTGCGATGGCCTCGATAGCCGGGATGGCGATGCCGGGCCGCGCGGCCGACAGCGCGTGCGCCGTGCCGTCGAGCAGTTCGGCGGCGTCGGGCGACACATAGGTCTCCATGCCGACGAGGCCCACGGTGACGTCGTTGCTCACCGCGCCGCTGAGCGCGTCGACCTGCGCCCGCGCGGCGGTCAGGTTGGCGGCGGTCAGCTTCGACAGGTCGAGCTGGACCACGACCACGTCGCTGCTGACGGTCTCGCGCGGCCCGAACACGTTCTGGCCGACGTACACCGGCTCGGTTCCCGGCCCGATCGTGTCCGCGATCGTCCACACCGGATCGGTCGCCGAATTCGGCCGATAGATGCCGGCCACGGTGCCGACGTCCGGAATCGGCGGCACGCCGAACTGGGCGACGCCCGGCCCGAGCGTGATCGTCTGGCCGAGCGTCAAGTGGCCGCGTGCCGCCTCGTCCGCGGAGACCGCCAGCTGAATCGGCGGTGGCCCGGCCGCGCCGTACTGTTCGGGACCGGCGCCGGAGTAGCTTTCGGGCCAGTGCCCTTGCACGAGAGTGGCGGCGTCCGGCACCTCGGGCGAGCTCCAGGCGACCGGCAGCAGGCTCTCGCCGGCTACCGCGCGCGGCGCACCGAACAGGCCGGTCACGGTGCTGGACGGCAGCGCGGTCAGCGCGGATTTGACGTCGAGCTTCGCGGCCGTGTCGAGCTGCTTGCCGTCGGAGACGCCGCCGGTCTGCACGACGACGCGCTGCTGGGCGACGGTTGCGTGCTTCGCGGTCGACGCGACCGCGCGCGCCTGCGTGGCGCTGGCGAAGGCCGCGACGGTGACCAGCGCGGTCGTGGCGCATAGCACCAGGAAGAACGCCACCAACACGACAGAGGCCTGAACCCGGGCACGCCGGATCACCAATCCACGCGTGGTTCCGCCGTGTGCAGACACGCAGTCGTCGCCTCTCCCCCTACCGGACTTCGGGAATCCACGCAGCGCCCCCGCAGCGTGTAGGGACCCGAACAGGTAGACGCAACGTACCGAGTCATGGGCGCGTTGCGCACCGGCTGGTTACCAACCCGTGATCTGGTCGACCGTCAATCAATCAATCAGTGCTGCGACGTGGTGTTTTGAGCAGGTGGCGCGGCCAGCCAGGTGGCGATCTGGGTTCGGGTGCGAAAGCCGAGCTTGTTGAGGATGTTACGTACGTGACTATCCACCGTCCGCTCCGAGATGAGCAGGCGCGTGGCGATCTGCTTGTTGGTCAGGCCCTCCGCGATCAGGCGTGCTACCTCGGCTTCGCGCTTGCCCAGCGGGCCGGTGTCGACGTCCGCGCCGGACGCGGAATCGGCGTCGGAGTCGGCCTGGTCCGGGCAGTCGCCGAGCGCCAGCCGGATCGGCGGCTCCCGCCCGAGGCGCTTCCCGGCGTCGAACGCCTCTTTGAACCCGGACGCACCGAGCCCGGCGATCGCCGCCTGCTGCGCCGCGAGCGCGTCGAGGAGATCGCGGCTACTGCGGCGAAGACCAACCAGCAGAAATCCGGCGACCGGCCGCCAGGACCCTGATCAGGATCCTGGCGCCGGTCGCGATGAACGCCTTCCTGACGCCCGGGAAGATGTTCGGGCCGGTTCACCGGCACCGCATCGACTGGAACGCCAAGGCGGTCTAGAACTGCCAGATCAACACGGCGATATCACCGCTACGAGATCGACTACGGCTTGGCGATGGCGCTGCCGTTGAGGAAGTGGTTGCCACGCCAAGTTCCGTAGGTGCCGGTGTAGCCGGTGAGGTCGCCGACGGGACCCCACACGCTGTTGTCGAAGGTGTTGTTCTCAACGTCGACGCCGATGCCGGTCTGGTCGCGCAGGGTGAAGGCGCCGCCGTTGAGGTAGTTGTTGGTGATCGAGATACCGGTGTCCGAGGATCCCCGGTCCTGAATGAAGATCGCCGCAGTGGTGTCGCTGCGTACCGGGGCGTCCACGTAGTTGCCGTCGATCTTGATGTTGCCGCCGCCCTGGCTGAAGATGCCGTCCAGGTGCGTCGGGGTGCTGGCGGTGCCGTTCTGAGCCAGGTTGTGGATCCAGTTGTCCTGGATGATCGAGTTGGCCGTGGGGTCGATGCCCTGGCCCATCCCTGACAGGTCGTCACGGATCGCGATCTGCGCCTGGTTGCCGTAGGCGGACCAGATCGGGGCGGCGTCCACGCCGCCCGGCACCGTTTGCCCGGGCAGCCAGCCGACCGTGGAGTCGGTCACCTTGATCGTCGAGTTGAGGGCGCCGGAGGTGGAGGGGTGTCCGAGGATCGCGTACCACGAGGTCCCGGTGCCGCCTTGGACGATCGACTGCGAGATGTCGAGAGTGCCGGCGCCGGTCCAGTAGAAGCTGCCCTTGATCCACACGTGATCGAGGCTCAGGTTCGTTTGGTCACAACGAAGACCGTACGACAGCCACGAGCAGCCGCTCGGGGCCGCGCCGCCGGGCTGGTAGACCGTCAGAGCGGACGTGCTGCCCAGGTAGCCGACCGTTCCGGGCTTGACGTACCCGCCGGCCGTGGATGAGGACGTCGCCGTCGGCGTGGGGGACGCCGAGGTCGGGCTCGAGGAAGGCGACGCCGGAGGGGTCGTGCTCGGCGACGAAGACGGCGACGACGCCGGCGAAGGACTGCTCGACGTCACAACCGGCGTCGGAGACGAACTCGTCGTGGCCGTCGCACTGAGTGCGGTCGGCTTGAACAGCACGTCGACCCAGTAGTTCGTCAGCGTGCGGGAGGTGACGGCGGGGTGAGTCGTCGTGCTCGAGTACGTGTAGACACCGTTGCCGGACTGCGATGTGGCCCGGTTGGCGACCAGGTCACCTGACTGATGCGCGACGTTGAAGTAGTTGTAGTCATATGAATAGTGACCGTGCGGGGCCAGATATGACGCTTCGTAGGTCGTGTTCGGGGTGACGGCGATCGGCGTCGCGAAGTTGGCGGACTGCCAACCGGTGGCCGACTCGTTCTGGAAGGTGACGTTTCCGAGCTGCTGTCCCGAGGACGACCACAGCGATCCGACGTGGGTCCCGGTGTTGCGTGCGCCCTTGTAGAAGCGGATGCCGAGAATCTGTCCCGGCACGTTGGAGTGGAACTGGACGCCGAGATTGACGCTGTTGTAGTCGGCCGCGTCGGCATTGGCCGGCACGGCTGACGTCCACAGGCTCTCGACGCTGGGCGCGGCCGAGGCGTTCGAGCTTAAGAAGAAGCTCAATGCCGCGGCCAGCACCGAAAAGACAGCGGTAGCGATAGCTGCTTTCTTCACGAACAAATCCTTTTTGTGGGGGTATGGCACTCCCCGGCAAGCGCGCGGCATCACGTGACGCCGTGTCACGACGTCAACGGGCTCTGATTAACGGCGCGCGTCATCGAGCGCGCGCGTCATTGAGCTGGCGCTGCTAAGGGAGAGATGGACAGCCGCGAGAGGCTGCTGGTGCCAGATCGGTCAGCGAGAAATCCGCATCGCGGATGGCGATATGGATGGCTGCCACAGAGAGGACTGCCGTATAGAAGACCGCCGGGTAGAAGAGCGTGCTGAAGGCGGTTGATGCGGGTGATTCGGTATTGGGGTTGCGAGTGCACCCATGGGTCCTGCGTACCTCTCCTCCGACCGCCTACCGGGTTAGCTGACGGGTTCGGGCGGGAGTGTTACGCCCTACGGTGCCGTGCCGTGTACGGGATTGCGCCGCGGGGCACTGCGCGCGGCAACAGGGCACTATGCACCGATTCACCCCAGGGACGTGCATCGCCACGACTCTAGGCGACGACTGTGGGTCCCCGGCTCCATGGCGCGCGAGGCGCGCCTAATGGACTCGGCGGGTGCGCCGGTGCCGTCTTCGACGGCGTGCGGGCCGGACGCACGCGCTCGACCATATGTGGTCACACGCGCCCCTGTCACCACGCTCCCGGCACTTTAAGAACATTGGAGCTCTTTTTTACCAAAGCCCTTGCAGTGCGCCATGAACCGATAGCTCTACGCCACAACCTGGACATGGCTGGGATAACTGACATCGCGTCAAATCCCGGCCGGGTTTGAACCGGCGTCAGATTAGTTCGGTTCCCAGCGGAACGCTGTGCGTAATCGCGGAGGCTGCGTGGCTGGTCGGGGGACTACGCAGGGCGATTGGTCGAGACCATTGACTTCCCTTGGAGGGTAACGCTACCTTCCAAGGAAACCCTTAAGGGCGCCATAACCAACCCACGATCACCGCACCGCGAAGCCAGCTCGTTCACCCGTCCCGATCCCGGAAGCGGTCATGGAGTCTTTACGCACCACGGGAAAGGCCACACCCGCCGACGTGCGGGCGGTGAACCGACGGCTGCTGCTCCAACACATAAGTGAGGGGCGCGGCAACGTCTCGCGCGCGGATCTGGTGCGGCTGGCGCGACTCAACACGGCGACCGTCTCCGGGCTGGTCGCGGAACTGCTCGACCGAGGATTGGTGCGTGAAGTCGGCGTCGGGCCGTCAGTCGGCGGCAAGCCGCCGATCTTGCTGGACCTCGACGAGCACCTGTATGCCGTGCTCGGCGTGCAACTGATCCGTGACGGATTCCGCATCGCGGCGCTCTCGTTGCGTGGGCGCATCATCGAGCAGCACGACGAGGTCGGCGAGCCCGATCAGATGATCGAGGCGTTGCTGCCGGCGGTGCAGAAGATGGCTTCGGGCTTGGGACGCACCGTGCTCGCGGTCGGCGTGGCGGTGCCCGGAGTCGTCGATCACGAAGGGCTGATCGCGCGATCGGTACTGCTGCACCGCAGCGATTTCGACCTCGGCGGCTGGCTCAGCGAGCGGCTGGGCTATCCGATTCATCTGATCAACGACAGTGACGCTTGCGCGCTCGCCGAAGTGGCGATGAGCGACGATCCGGCGCCGACATTGATGACGCTTTACGTCGGCGACGGCGTCGGCGCGGGGCTGATTCTCGGCGGCGCGCTCTTCCAGGGCGAGACCTTCGGCGCGGGCGAGGTCGGTCACCTCAACCTGCGCACGCACGACCTGCGTTGCGAATGCGGGCGCACCGGCTGCCTGGAGGCGGCCGCTCGCATCAGTGTGCTGACCGGAAAGCCCCAATCCCTTCAACTGACGCCGCGCGGCGAGCAGCCTAAGGGCACGCTCGACGACGAGGCGACGAAGCGCGCGGCCGTCAATATCGCCGCGCTACTGGAGATGGTCTACGAGCTGCTGGACGTGCACCGCACGGTGATCTGCGGCCCGGTATGCGCACTCGGACCCGCGCTGCTTAGGCACATTCGCGACGCGCTCGCCGAGAACGAGCCCTACCTCGGTGGCCAGATCAGCGTCGAGTATTCACGGCTCGGGTGGAACGGCACATTGCTCGGCGCGGCCGCCTCCGCCGCGCACCAAGAGCTCGGCCTGCTTTGGTCAATGATCGATGCGTGAGTGGAAGGGGGAGCGCCACGGCCATGAAAGAAGGGGAGACGGTGGAAAGCGGGGACACGGTGGAAATCGCGCAGACGGCGGACACGATGGAGATCGCGAACGTAGTGGAGATCGGTGAGACCCCAGAAGCACCGGCCGAAAGCCTGCGCGAACCCAGATACCTCAAGGTCAAGGGCCACATCGTCGACTGGATCGCGCAGTTGCCTCCTGGCGCGTCGATCCCGCCGGAACGCGATCTCGCGGTCGTCTGCCACACCTCGCGCACGACCGTCCGCAAGGCCGTCACCGAACTGGTCGCCGAGGGCCGGCTGGTGCGGCGTCAGGGGTCTGGCACGTACGTCGCCGAGCCCAAGCTCGCCTGGCCGCTGATGGTCTCCGGCTTCACCGAATTCGCCGAGTCCGAAGGACTGCGGGCGCGCACCGCGTTCCACTCCGCGCAACGCATCCCGGCGAGCCTGGAACTGGCCGAGCGCCTGGGGATCCGGCCGGGTGCCAAGGTGCTGTGCATGGAGCTGCTGCGGTTCGTGAATGACAACACGATGGCGCTCGAGTGCATCTACGTACCCGCACGTCGCTACCCCGGGCTCGCGGCGGCGGTCGCGCGGACCGGCTCCGTGTACAAGGTGTTGCACGACAAGTTCGGCGTCAGTGTCGCGCACGCGGTCGAGACAATCGAGACCGCACCGGCCGCGCCGCGTGAAGCCGCGCTGCTCGGCACGGAGATCGGCGCGCCGATGCTGCTGGTCTCCCAGCACAGTCACACCGCCGACGGCGAACCGGTCGAGTGGGTGCGCACCTGGTATCGCGGCGACCGGTACTCCTTCGTCGCGCACATCTCGCGCCCGCCGGTCCCCGTCGCCGCGAGCACGCACAGCAAAGCCGCGTAACCGTTAGCCGTATTCGCGAACTAACTCGCCGCCAAGCGCACCTCGGCGCCATCACCACGTGACGGTGACGGCGCCGAGGGGTCCGCGCGCGATCAGTGCCATGGCGCGCGCGATTCGGGGATGTCAGTTATGTCATGAACTCCTCTAGTGGCTATGTCGCGGGCTATGTCCCGGCATGCTTGGCGTAGTCCGCGTACCCCTGCCAGTCGACCACCACGCACGGCCCAGAGCTGGTGGTCCACGCGTCGTGCCCCGGCGGGATGTGCGCGTAGTCGCCCTCGGCGAAGTCGAACTCCTCGCCGTCGTCCATGACGACGTGCATTCGGCCGGAAAGGCAGTAGCCGGTGTGCTCGGCCTGACAGCTGTCGGTACCCGCGATCGGCTTGATGTGCAATGACCACCGCCAGCCGGGCTCGAAGGTGGCCAGCCCGACCTGTCCCGCGTCCGTGTTGATCAGGTCCAAGTGCCCCATGCCGGCCTCGAACAGCCGGCGCTCGTCCGCCTTGTCGAAGTTCTTGTGCTCGACGCCCGTCATAGGCGTGCTCCTTCCTGGAATTCCCTCCCGGGCAAGTGATCTAGCCGAGACGTCCCAGCCCGGCGCGCAGGTCGTCGGCGTTCATACACATGAAGGCCTCGACCGTGGCGTTCTGGGCCCACAACGGCTCGCACATCGTCACCAGTGACGCCTCGTCGGGCGCATCCACCACGAGGGTCATCGCGCGGTGGCCGTGGTGCGGGTAGAAGTACGCCGCCTCCGGCTTGAGCGCGCCGAGGACTTCCTCCATCTGCTTGGACATCTCGCCGGTGGCGATCATCCTGTTGGAAGCCTCGGTGTCCAGCTCCACCACGAGCATCGTGCGCATCGGACCGTCTCCCCTCCCGCCGGCCCCGCGCGCTCGGGCGGCGCCGATCGTCATTGACCGGTCGGCGGCGACGTGAGCAGCGCGCAGCGTCGGCGACTGCCCGCACGCAGTCGACAAGTCCTTGTGAATCGGATCGTGCTCTCGATCGCGCGGGGCGGCAAGGGATAGCTGGAGTTGGCCGAATGTACTCACCCGGATGGCTCACCGGTCGGGAGCAGCGTCCCGAGTGGGCCGAGGTCGAGGTCAGATCCGCCCAGCCAGGCGGCTAAGTGCCGCGCTGAGATTCGTGTGCTGCGCGTCGAGCATCGCGCGCACGCTGTCGTCATCCGCCAACACGTCGCGAGCCCGACCGGTATCGCCGCCGCGACCTCTCCGTCCACCTCCTAGTCGCTCCAGAGCCGTTGACAGCTGCCGTTGTGCAGCATGCAATATATTGCATGCCGGTTCCGCAAGCTCGAGGTCTAGTCGCTCGATCCCTGCTGCGCGAGGACGCGTACCGCGCCATTCGCGACGCCATCGTCGATGGCACCCTCGCCCCGGGCGAGCGCTTGAACGACATCGCGCTCGCCGAATGGCTAGGCGTGAGCCGCACCCCGCTGCGCGAAGCGCTTGCCCGCCTTGAGCAAGCCGGTCTCGTGATGACGAAGCCAGGCAGATACACGATGGTCAGCCCGCTAGACGTGCGTGCGGCGCGCGGCGCGCAGTCGGTGACGGCCGCGATGCACGAGCTCGCCGTCCGCGAGTCGCTGCCCGATCTGTCCGCCGCCGAACTCGACGCCATGCGCGCGGCGAACTCACGGTTCGCGCAAGCCCTGCGCGCAGGTGACCCCGACGCTGCGATCGCCGCCGATGACGACTTCCACGGCGTACTCGTCACCGCGAGCGCGAATGACGCCGTGCGTGCCGTGCTCGAACAGTTCACACCGATGCTGCGACGCGTGGAGCGGCTGCGCTTCTCGTCGTTAAGTGGCCGCGATTCGGTCGCTCAGCACGACCGGATCATCGCGTTCTGTGCGGCAAAGGACGTTGAGGGCGCTGTCGCCGCCACTCGCGCCAACTGGCAAACGCTGCTGCCGCTGCTGGACACCCTGCCGTCCGCAACTGACCGAACCCGACCTGACGTGACCTGAACCGACCCCGGGAGCCAACGTGTCCCTCAACGACTTCGCCCGCTATCCGCTGCTATTCGGCCCGAGCCCGGTACATCCGCTCGATCGGCTTTCCGCGCATCTCGGCGGTGCCCGCATCTGGGCCAAGCGCGAGGACTGCAACAGCGGCCTCGCCTTCGGCGGCAACAAGACCCGCAAGCTCGAGTATCTGATCCCTGACGCGCTCAAGCAGGGTGCTGACACGCTGGTCAGCATCGGCGGCGTGCAGTCCAACCACACCAGGCAGGTGGCCGCGGTCGCCGCGCGCTGCGGGCTGAAGGCGGTGCTCGTTCAGGAAAGCTGGGTCGACTGGCCCGACTCGGTCAACGACAAGGTCGGCAACATCCTGCTGTCGCGGATCATGGGAGCCGACGTTCGCCTCGTGCGGGCCGACTTCGGCATCGGCTTCAAGGACAGCTGGCAGCAGGCCCTCGACGATGTGCAGGCGGCAGGTGGCACGCCGTACGCGATCCCCGCCGGCGCCTCGGACCATCCGCTCGGCGGCCTCGGCTTCGCCAACTGGGCCTACGAAGTGCAGGAGCAGGAGCGAGCGCTCGGCGTGTTCTTCGACACGATCGTCGTGTGCAGCGTCACCGGCAGCACGCAGGCCGGCATGATCGCCGGATTCGCAGGCCAGGATCAGAACCGGCCGCGCCGCGTGCTCGGTATCGACGCCTCGGCGAAGCTCGCCGAGACTCGCGCACAGGTAGCGAAAATCGCCCGCGCCACCGCCGACCTGATCGATCTGGGCCGGGAACTGAGCGAAGACGAGATCACGGTCCTCGAAGGTTGGGCCGGCGACTACTACGGAATCCCCGTCGAGTCGACGATCGACGCGATCCGGCTGACCGGCCGCCTGGAGGGCGTGATCCTCGACCCCGTATACGAGGGCAAGTCCATGGCCGCGCTGATCGACCTCGTCCGCAGCGCAGAGATCCCGAAGGGCTCGAACGTCCTCTACGCCCACCTCGGCGGTCAGCCCGCCCTCAACGCCTACAGCGGCGTCTTCCGCTGATCCTTTTCGCTCCGCGTCCGCCGGCTACGGACGCCAGGTGCCATCGAGCGGGAGTCCGGCGGCCCTCGCAACTCGGTCGCGCGATTCCATGAGGCGTGTTCGGAGTTCGCGCAGGTTCACGTCGACCAGCACGCCGTCGCGCTTCACCACGCGACCACCGACCAGAACCGTGTCGACCAGGCCGGGATGGCCGGCGGAGACGATCGAGCCGACCGGGTTGTTAGCCGGGAGCACGGTCGGGTCGTCAGTGCGCAGCAGGATCAGGTCGGCGGCCTTGCCCGGCGTGATGCTGCCCGTCTTGTCGGCGAGACCGCATGCCCGCGCGCCGTCGATGGTCGCGAACTCCAGGACGTCCCGGGACGTCAGGGTGCCGTCCAAGCCGCGCTGCACCGCGAGTGTGGTGCGCATCGCGGAGAACATGTCGCCGCCGACCGACGGAACGTCGTCGACGGACAGCGTCGGGCGCAGGCCGGCAGCCAGCATTCGGCCGGTCATCGGCCAGCCGAAGCCCATCTTCAGCTCGACGTCCGGGCTGATCGACACCGAACTGCCCGCGTCGGCGAGCATCCGCAATTCGTCGTCGGCGACTCGGTTGGCGTGCACGAAAGTCGTCGTGTCGCGCAGCAGGCCGTGCTTGTGCAGATCGGCGACAGGGCGCTGAGTTCCGTCGGACGTGATGTGCCTGCTAGTGCGCAGGCCGAGTTCTTCCGCGAGCTTCAGCTGTGCGGCGACGGTGTCCAAGCTGGTGTCGCCGGCGCCGCGCAACCCCAGCGCCATGGTGACTCGCTGGTCCCCGGGGAGGGTCGACCGGACGCGGCGGACCTCGCCGTCGATCGGGTCCGTGGTGCCCCATCCCGCGCCGTAACAGAAGACCGACCGGCCCGGAGCGTCCCAGAGTGCTGCGACGGCGGCGTCGGCGTGATCAGGGCCCTGCGAGCAATGGAACCAGTCCACCATCGTGGTCACGCCGCAGTGCAGCGCCTCGAGCCGGCCGAGCAGGTTGCCCAGATAGACATCCTCGGGCCGGTAGTTCGGCCGCAGCATTCCGTGAATCACCGTCAGGTAATCCGCGAACGTCCAGTCCGCCCCGATGCCCCGGAACTGGGTCTGCCAGGTGTGCCGGTGGGTGTCGACGAACCCGGGCAGCACGATCCGGTCGAGCGCGTTGACGACCTCGGCGTCCGGGGCGTCGATCCGCTCGGCGACCTGGACGATCACACCGTCCTCGATCAGCACGTCGGCGTCGTCCAGATCGCCGACCGCCGGATCCATGCTGATCACGGCGCCGCCACTGAGCAGGGTCCTCATCGGGTGAACTCCTCCACGAACGCGTCGGGATCGGCCGACGTCAGTCCGGTTGTCAGGTGACTGTTTAGCAGCTTCATCAGCTACGTCACCATCAAGACGCTTCCCGTCGGCGCTGCGTTACGCGGCTAAGGGCTCAGATATCTGCGGTGACCGCCGCCAGCAATCCGGTGAAGTCCTCGCCGCACGGTCCGCACGACGCCAGGTGCGCGGCCACGCCCGGATAACGGCTGGCCGCCGCGTCGCGATCTTCGGCGGCGAGGTCGACGTACACGTGCAGCGCCGCCGTCGCCTCGTCGCACCCGACGTCGGCCGGGTCGGTGGTCAGCAACCGGTCGAGCAGCTCTCGATGATCTCGATGATTCGTCATGACCGCTGCCTCCTCTCCGTCAGATAGCCATTGGCGACGAGATGCGCCCGAATCTTACGGCGCGCGTCGAAAACCACCTTGTAGACCGCGCCGCGCGTCGTGCCCAGCTGCGTTATCAGCGCGTCGAGCGGCACCCCGCCGATGACGAGCGTGACGAACAGGTCGCGCTGGTGATCGGTTAACGCCTCGTCTATCGCCTTATGCATCGCGGCGATCAGCTCAACCCGCTCGGCGTGCTCGTCCGGTCCGACACCGAACTGGTCCGGCAGCCGCTCCCAATCCTCCGGCTCCAGGGCCGTGGCCGGATGCCGACGCCAGTAGTGGCGGCCGAGCTTGCTGGAGACCTCAAGTACGACAAACCGATAAACCCAGGTGGTGAAACGGCTCTCGCCGCGGAACGTGTCCAACTTGTCCAGCACGGCGAGCATCGCGTCGGCGGCGGCCTGGTGCGCGAGATCGTCCAGCTCCGCGCCGCTGACGCCCGAGGTCGACTCGCGGCGGCGCAGTTCGTGCATGGCGACCCGCAGCATCAACTCGTGCAGACGTGCCAGCCCCGCCTCGCGCTCCGGGCCGGTCGCGCGCAGAGCGCTGATCCACTCGGCGGACGCCTCGTCGAGCGCGAGCGTCGGTGCCTGCGCCGGAGAGTCGTGCGGTTGTTCGACCGCGCCACGTTCCACGCCGCCACATTAGCGATTAACGCGCGCGACGGCCCAAATCTTACGGAGCACGTACAGGAGCCCGTTTCGCGCCTGACAGCCGTAAGACCGACAAGCCGCCGTGGTGCACACGAATCGGCGCATCCGCGATCCTAGCGGGGGAACCATGAAGAACGTCCTGAAGCTGACCGGCGCGACCGTGCCGACGCGCGCGGCGGCTCGCTCGCCGCGCTGTTCCCGGCGGCGCGGCGCTGAGGGCATCGCCGCCACGCGGTACGGTCGCGGCCCGACCGCCATAGACACAGTGCTCTGAGAACATCTATCCCCAGCCTCCGCTCTCAGAGCACTGTTCATTTTCTGGGGACGCTACGCGCCGCAGCGCCCGCCAACTGCTGACTACGGCCACGGAACTCGGCGATGACCTGGTCATCACTCACGCGCCGCACCGTCACGTCGTACACGCCCGAGCGCCCGAATCGCGTGCGCACGACCGCCTCGGCCACCAGCTCGTCACCGAGGCGCGCAGGTGCGACGAACACGATCTCCGCCGCCGCAGCCACCGTTACCGGCCCATAGCTATTGCACGCGCACGCGAAGGCCGTATCGGCGAGCGCGAAGATCAATCCGCCGTGCGCGATGGCGTGCCCGTTCACCATGTCGTCGCGCACAGTCATTCGCGTAACCGCGCGTCCGGGACCGAACTCGGCCAACTCGATGCCCAAGGCCCGCGACGCGTTATCGGCCGCCATCATCGCCTCGACCGGTCCTGCCTCGACTGACGCTGCCTCGACCGGAGTCGACGCGCCGTTCGTGAAGTGGTTGTCCGAGGTCACCAGCGTAGAGTAGCCTACCGAACGTCCGGTCGGGAACCCGGCTTTCCGTGCTCGGCCCCACGTCCCTGACCACACTGTCGTGGAAAGGCACTGCCATGCAGGATCGCACTCCCGACCCGGCCACTCTCGAACCAATCGAACGCGCGTCGATCGACGAGCTGCGCGCGCTGCAACTAGAGCGGCTGCGCTGGACGCTGCGGCACGCCTACGAGAACGTCCCGCACTACCGCGCCGCTTTCGACGCGGCCGGGGTCCATCCGGACGACTGCCGCGACCTCACCGACCTGGCACGTTTCCCGTTCACCGCAAAGGCCGATCTGCGCGACAACTATCCGTTCGGCATGTTCGCCGTTGCGCAGCGCGAAGTCAGCCGCGTGCACGCGTCATCCGGCACCACCGGTCGGCCGACCGTGGTCGGCTACACCGCGCAGGACCTGCGCACGTGGGCCGCAGTCATGGCGCGATCGATCCGCGCGGCCGGCGGCCGGCGCCGCGACAAGGTGCACGTCGCCTACGGGTACGGCCTGTTCACCGGCGGTCTCGGCGCGCACTACGGCGCCGAAGCGCTCGGTTGCACGGTCATCCCGGTCTCCGGCGGTATGACGGAACGACAAGTCACCCTGATTCGCGACTTCGAACCCGATCTGATCATGGTCACACCGTCCTACATGCTCGCGATCGTTGACGAGATGCGTCGGCAAGGCATCGAGCCGCGCGAGTGCTCGCTGCAAGTGGGCATCTTCGGCGCGGAGCCGTGGACGAACGACATGCGCACCGAGATCGAGCAGGCCCTCGACCTGCACGCGGTCGATATCTACGGGCTCTCGGAGGTGATGGGCCCGGGCGTGGCGCAGGAGTGCGTCGAGACCAAGGACGGCCTGCACATCTGGGAAGACCACTTCTATCCCGAGATCGTCGACCCGAACACCGGCGAACTCGTGCCCGACGGCGAAGAGGGCGAACTGGTCTTCACATCACTCACCAAAGAAGCCATGCCGGTAATCCGCTACCGCACCCGCGACCTCACCCGGCTGCTTCCCGGCACGGCAAGGCCGATGCGCCGCATGGAGAAGATCACCGGCCGCAGCGACGACATGATCATCCTGCGCGGCGTGAACCTGTTCCCGACTCAGATCGAAGAACTCATCCTGCAGACCCCGGTCCTGGCACCGCACTTCCAGTGCGTCCTGACCCGAACCGGCCGACTCGACGAGCTCACCGTATGCGTCGAGCGGCGCCCCGACGCCAGCGCCGACGAAGCGTACTGGCGCGGGAGAGAAGCTGCGCGGCCTGGTCAAGCAGATCATCGGCGTCACCGTCGCAGTGACCGTACTCCCCCCGGACGGCATCGAGCGCTCGCAGGGCAAGGCCCGCCGCATCGTCGATCAGCGCGCCCTGCGCTGACGCCACCCCGCGCATCACACGATCTCACCGAGGGCTAGGCTGGCCGATCGCACGGGTTTTATTAGGGGTGTTCACACTTCACACGAGGGGGATCCTGTGCGCATAAATCGCGCCACGGTTCCGGCCGCGTTTCTCCTAGCAGCCGCGGGTTCGCTCACGCCGATCGCCGCACACGCTACGACCACTGCGACCACGCTTTACGTCAACAACGCCACGTCAGCTCACTGCTCCGACTCGGGCACCGGCACCAGCGCGGTGCCCTACTGCACGATCCAGGCCGCGGCGAACGCGGCGAGCGCGGGAACGACCGTGCTGGTCGAGGCAGGGACCTACGCGCCGGCCACGGTCACGGTGACCGGCACCGAGTCCGCTCCGATCACCATCAAGTCGGACGTGCCGCAACAGGCCGCGGTGAGCAACAACGACGTCGTGCCCTCATTCACCGTGAAGGGCTCGTCGTACGTCACGATCCAGGGCTTCCAGGTCGGCACGATCTCCGGCCAGGCGCTGACGATCGACAACTCCTCGCACATCACGGTCGACAGCGATCGGGATTACGTAGGTGACCAGGGCTACCCGCAGCCGGTGCTCGAGATCACCGGCACGTCGTCCTACGTCACGGTGAGCCGCAGCCTGTTCCAGACCAACGACGGCCATGCCGCGATGGTGCAGATCGACAGTGGCAGCTCGCACGACGTGATCACCACGAACATGTTCGACAGCTTCGCCGCGGGCGTCGTGGCTACCGACTCGCCCGACGCGATCATCACCAGCAACTCATTTCTATACACCTGCAACCAGGCAATCGCGTTGAAGGGCGCCTCCACCGGGGCGTCGATCGAGAACAACATGATCTACCTGGTCGAGACCAAGAGCGAGAACGCCTCCTGCCCGGCCGCGACCACCCCGGAGACCGGGCTCGAAGTCGACTCCGGCGCGACCTCGGGCACTACGGCCGATCACAACATCCTGTTCCCGGCAATCTCGGGGAGTTACACGTGGGCCGGCACCACGTACAGCAATTCGCAGGACTTCAACCAGGCCACCGGGCAGGGCGCGCACGACATCTACGCCGATCCGCAGGCCTTCGGACCGAACGAGGGTCCGAACAGCGACGCGTCCCCTATGATCGACGCCGCTGACGCGAACGCGCCCGGCGAGCTGAGCACCGACTGGGTCGGAAACCCGCGCGAGGACGACCCGCACGTCGCGAACACCGGCACCGGCGCCGGCTACTACGACCTCGGTGCCGCCGAGTACCAGGACCCGCTCGCGGTCGCGGTCAAGTTCGACACGCAGACGGGTACCGCGCCGGCGATCATCAACGCGACCGAGTCGGTGTCCACCGCCGGATGGTCCACGCCGACGTCCTGGTCGATCGACTTCGGCGACGGTTCGCCGAAACAGACCTCGTCGTCGCCGTCCACGTTCGGCCACACCTACACCGCCTCCGGCTGGTACACGGTGACGGTCACCGCGACCGACTCGTACGGCACTGTGACCACGACTGACCGCGTCGAGATTCTCTCGTCGAGCGCGTTCCACTCACTACCGCCGACCCGCATCCTCGACACGCGTAAGGGCACGGGTACGAACGGCGTAGTCGCGCCGGTAGCAGGCAACGGGACGCTGCCCCTCACCATCGAGGGCGCCAACGGGATCCCGGCGACCGGTGTCACCGCGGTCGAGGTGAACATCACCGTGGCCGACGAGACCGCCGGCGGCTACATCACCGCGTACGCCGACGGCGCGAGCCGGCCGACGACGTCAAGCCTCAACTTCGCCGCGCATCAGATCGTGCCGAACATGGCGATCGTCCCGGTGGCCGCAGACGGCAAGATCGAGCTGTTCAACGGGTCCGCCGGCACGACCGACCTGATCGTCGACGTCGCCGGCTACTACGGCAACGGCGCGGGCCTCGGTATGGAGCCGCTGGGCGGCGGGCCGCAGCGGATCCTGGACACACGCAATGGCACCGGACTGAGCAAGCCAGGGCCGATACCCGGCGGCGGCACGCTGTCTCTCGCCAGCGACTGGTTCTTCGCCGGCGATGCCATCGTGCTGAACGTGACGGTCACCGGTCCGCAGTCCGGCGGCTATCTGACCGTCTGGCCGGACGGCACCCCGAGGCCGACCGCGTCGAACCTCAACTTCAGCGCGGGCCAGACGATTGCCAATCAGGTGGTCGTCCCGGTCGGTGCGGACGGAAAGGTGGACTTCTACTACAGCGGCACGGGCGGCACGAATCTCGTGGCGGACGTAACAGGGCTCCTGACGACCGCGTTCGGATCGGGCTACGTGCCGGTGACGCCGACTCGCATGCTGGACACGCGTATCGGCCTCGGCGCTCCGGCAAACGCGGTCGCGCCGAACGGCACGGCCGACGTGAAGCTCGTCGGCGTCAGCCCGCTGCCGGCCTCCGGCACCATTTCAGCCGTCGCGGCGAATGTGACGGTAACGCGGCCGACTGCCGGCGGATACATCACCGTCTACCCGGAGTACGTGAACACCGCGCCGAAGGTCTCGACGCTGAACTTCTCGGCAGGCGAAACGGTGCCTAACTTGACGGCCATGTCGATCGAGAACAGCGGAATCAAGCTGTTCAACGGCAGCGCCGGATCCAGCCAACTGATCGTGGATGTATACGGCTATTACGACAACGGCGTGCCGGAGAACTGACAATCCGAAACTGAAGTAGAAATAGCGGCGATGCGCGGCGAACCTGACAGGTCCGCCGCGCATCGCCGCTCATCGCCGCTTTCGTCAATCTGGACTTAAATGGCTGACGTGGTTGTAGTCGTGATCGGCAGTCTCAATCTCGACCTCACGGTCGCCGTCCCGCAACTGCCGCGACCTGGGGAGACCGTCGCGGGGCCGTCCGCGCGGCGCTCGGCGGGCGGCAAGGGCGCGAACCAGGCCGTCGCTGCCGCCCGACTCGGCGCGCACGTGCGTCTTGCTGGGCTCGTCGGGGACGACGGCTTCGGCGACGAACTGCGCTCGGCCGTCGCCGCGCATGGCGTGGACGTGGCTCACGTCCAGGTGCGCGAGGGCTCGTCAACCGGGATGGCGTTCATCATGGTCGAAGAGGGCGGCGAGAACATGATCGCCATCGCGGCCGGTGCGAACGGTGCGCTGACGCCCGAGTCGCTCAGCGGCGCCGACGGCGACGGACTGCGTGTGCTGCTTGATGGCGCTAATGCGTTGATGCTGCAGCTGGAGATTCCGCTCGCCACGTGTGTCGCGGCTGCTCAAGCGGCCCGGCAGCTGCGTATCCCCGTCGTGCTCAACGCCGCGCC
Organism: uncultured Actinomycetota bacterium; assembly: GCA_963714445.1. Taxonomy (GTDB): domain Bacteria; phylum Actinomycetota; class Actinomycetes; order Streptomycetales; family Catenulisporaceae; genus Actinocrinis. The sequence goes on along the minus strand of CAVQPP010000402.1, from coordinate 10,973 downwards.
CTCGCCGTCGCAGGCTACGCCCGAACTGGCCGACCTTCTCCGGCTGACCGACGCACTGATCGTCAATGAGACCGAAGCCGTCGCGTTGGCGGGCAGCGCTGATCCGGCTGGCCTGCGGTCGCTCGGCCCAGCTGTCGCCGTTGTGACGCTCGGCAGCCGAGGTGCGAGTGCTGACGACGGGACCGGGCGGATCGACGTGCCCGGATTCGCTGTCACCAGCGTGGACACCGTCGGCGCGGGCGACGCCTTCTGCGCGCAGTTCGCGCTCGCTCATGCGGCAAAGGCGCCGCTCGCCGAAGCTCTGCGGCGTGCGTGCGCGGCGGGTGCGATTGCCACGACGATGCGCGGTACGCAGTCTGCCGACCTGACGCCTGCCCGCGTCGACGAACTGCTCGATGCCAGCTAGCTCTACCTCCACCTAACCCTTTACACACCTAGGCCTTTACAACAGGCTTACAGGGCGCTGAGATGGAATGATGATGCGCCGTCACCCCGGAAGGTACCTCGCCGTCGTCGCCGGTCTGGTCGCCGCGACGGCCGTCCCGGTCAGCCTCTTGACCGCCTCCGCGCCCGCTCAGGCCGCCGGCCCGGCCAAGGACGTGACCGCGAACCTGTTCATGTGGAACTGGCCCTCGGTCTCGGCTGAGTGCACGAACGTGCTCGGTCCGGACGGGTATGCCGCCGTGCAGGTCGCGCCGCCGCAGGACTCGATGACCGACGCGGCGGACGGGCATCCCTGGTGGGAGATCTACCAGCCGGTCGACTACAACCTGACCAGCCGGATGGGCAACGACGCGCAGTTCCAGGCCATGGTCACCGCATGCCACAAGGCCGGCGTGAAGGTGTACGTGGACGCCGTCCTCAACCACATGGCCAGGCAGGACGGCAACGACACGAGCTACGGCGGCGCGAGCTACACGCCCGGAACCTCGTATCCGGCTTACTCGTCGCCGGACTTCCACAACTACCCGAGCGACTGCCCGGTCTCCTCGGATCAGATCTCCGACTGGAACAACTACCAGCAGGTCACCGAGTGCGAACTCGACGCGTTGCCGGACCTGCGCACCGAGTCCTCGTACGTGCGCAACACCGAAGCCGCGTATCTCAATAAGCTGATCGGCTACGGAGTGGACGGCTTCCGTCTGGACGCCGCGAAGCACATCGGCCACACGGACCTGGCCGCGCTCGAAGGCATGCTGAACAAGGACACGATGACCGGTCAGCCGGTCTACATCGTGCAGGAAGTGGCGCTCGGCAGCACGAACACGCAACTGCAGCCGGCCTCCTTCGAGAACACCGGCAGCCTGATCGGCTTCGACTACGCCGACGCGATCAAGACCCAGTTCAGCAGCGGCGGCGACCTGGCCAACTTCGGCGGCTTCTCGACCTGGAGCCTGATCCCCAGCGCGTACTCGTCCACGTTCGTCAACAACCACGACACCGAGCGCGACGGCTCGAACCTGAGCTACAAGAACGGCGCGACCTACTCGCTGGCCAGCGAGTTCCTGCTGGCCTGGGGCTTCGGCACGCCGCAGGTCTACGCGAGCTTCACCTGGAACAACAGCAACGACTCGCCGCCCGCCGATGGCAACGGCTTCGTGACCAACACGAACTGCAGCAGCGGCTGGTATTGCACCGACCGGATCACCGGCGTGGCGAACATGGTCGGCTGGCACAATCTCGCGCTGGCCGACAAGGACCCGGTCGCCAATTGGTACACCGACGGCACGAACCTGATCGCGTTCTCGCGCGGCCCCGACGCGTGGATCTCGCTCAACAACGAGTCGTCCGCGCAGACGCGCACCTTCACCACCGGACTGTCGGACGGAACGTACTGCGACATCATCCACGGCTCGGTGGTCAGCGGATCGTGTACCGGCCCGACGGTCACCGTGTCCGGCAATCGTGCGACGGTCACGGTCCCGGCGAATGATGCTGTCGCGATCGACCGCAACAGTAGAGTCTCCGGGTCGTCGGCATCGACGTTCACGGTCAACATCAACGCGAACGCGACGACAACGTGGGGCCAGAACGTCTACATCGTCGGCTCGATCCCGGCGCTCGGCAGCTGGAACACGGCGAACGCGGTCGCGCTCTCCTCGCAGAACTACCCCGACTGGACCGGCACGCTCAGCGTCCCGACCAATACGTACTTCGAGTACAAGTACGTCAAGATCGACGGCAGCGGAAATGTCACGTGGGAGAGCGGCAATAACCGCTTCTACACGACGGGATCGTCCGGATCGATCACCTTCAACGACACCTGGCACTCATAGCTGCCGCGCTGCTGCGCGATCACCTGGACGGATTGACTCGCGCCACCGAGGTCCGCACGGTTTCAGCGGACGCGCAGACGCCGGCGCGATGCGCTCGCTGCGCACCGAGCTGCTACCCGGCACCCACGCACACGACGGCGTGGGCGCGATCCTCCGGTACTGAATCCGCAGCAGCCGGGCTGCGTGGACATGCGCCGGGCTTCCTGCCGGTACATGTCGATGAAATGGTCGATCTCATCCGCGGGCACCGTATAGGGCTTGACAAGGGCCACCGACTCGTCGGTGGCGGTCTTCGACCGCAAGTATTCACTCATGCCTATGAAGACCGGACAGGTGCCGCGCTTGTGACGGAGGGGTGCCGCAGCAAGGAAGTCTTTGTCAACCGCTATAGATAGCGGGACGCGAAATGCCGTTTCCCCTCGCCCTTTTCAAGATATACCGCACCCGGGGGCTTGCGGCAAGGGCCCAGGGGTGGCGCACAATCGTCCTTCGAAGCCGAGACCTGCGGAAACGGGAGGACGTGTCAATGGCCGGGCATGCGGTGGTGATTGTCGGCGCGGGGCCGACGGGGTTGATGTTGGCGGGGGAGTTGGCGTTGGCGGGGGTCGACGCGGTCATCGTGGAGCGGCGCGAGAATCAGGAGCTGGTCGGCTGGCGGGCGCTGGGTTTCTCGTCGCGGACGATCGAGGTCTTCGATCAGCGGGGCATCGCCGAGCGGTTCCTTTCGGCGGGATCGACCGGACAGCACTCCGGGTTCGCCTGGATCAGGTACGACATCAGCGACTTTCCCAGTCGGCATCCCTACGGGCTCGCGCTGCCGCAGAAGCACATCGAGCGGATCCTCGCCGAGTGGGTCGAGGAGCTGAAGGTGCCGATCCTGCGCGGGATAGAGGTGACCGGTTTCGCGCAGGACGACACCGGCGTGGATGTCGCACTGTCCGACGGCCGGTCGCTGCGTGCGGAGTATTTGGTCGCGTGCGACGGCGGACGCAGCGCGATTCGTAAGGCGGCCGGCATCGACTTCGCGGGCTGGGACGCGACGATGAGCGGCCTGATCGCCGAGGTCGAGATGGACGAGGAGCCGCAGTGGGGCGTTCGGCGCACGGCCGCCGGCTTCTTCGGCTTCTCCAGGCCGGATGCTGGCGGACCGATCCGGGCGCAGGCAGCGGAAGTTGAGGTCGGCAAGCCTGGGGAGCCGACGATTGAGGACCTGCGCGAAGCGATCGTCGGCGTCTACGGCACGGATTTCGGGTTGCGCAGCATCGCGTGGATCACACGGTTCACTGATACCACTCGGCAGGCGGTGTCTTATCGGGAAGGCCGGGTGCTGCTGGCCGGCGATGCCGCGCACGTTCACTCGCCGATGGGCGGCCAGGGGTTGGGCGTCGGCGTGCAGGACGCGGTGAATCTGGGCTGGAAGTTGGCCGAGGTTGTCGGGGGAGTGGCGCCGGACAGCCTGCTCGACACGTACCACGCCGAGCGGCATCCGGTCGCGGCGCGCGTGCTGCAGAACACCATGGCGCAGGTTGGTCTCAGCGGCACTGGCGAGCGGATGGAGGCAGCGCGCGCGATCATCGCTGAGCTGCTGAGCATGGAGGAGCCGCGAAAGCGCATCGCCGGGATGATGTCCGGCCTCGATATTCACTACGACCTTGGCGAAGGACACCCGCTGCTCGGGCGCCGTATGCCCGATCTGGATCTGAGTACGGCGGACGGTCCGCAGCGGGTATACGCGCTGCTGCACGCGGCCCGGCCGGTGCTGCTCAACTTCGGTGAAGCTGGAGGCGTCAATATCGCGGGTTGGGCGGATCGGGTTCACGTCGTCGATGCCGAATATTCGGGCAGGTGGGAGCTTCCGGTGCTTGGTGCTGTTGCCGCTCCTGGCGCGGTGCTGGTGCGGCCCGACGGACACGTCGCCTGGGTTGGCGACGTGTCCCAATCGGGCCCGCAATCGAGCCTGCATGACGCGCTCACTACCTGGTTCGGACCGCCGGCCGGCGCGTAGCCGGAGTGCCGGTAGCGAGGTGAGCTGCAGATCCGGCGCCTAGCGCCGCCGGATCTGCACTGCCTCCTCTTCCTCGGGCTCGGCCGTGGACCCGTCGCCTGGCCACGTCTGCAGTTGCGGCGAACGCCCCGAATCGGCGTTCTTCGCCACGTCGGCGTGGCCGGGCCACCAGGCCGTGTGTCCAAGCAGCGCGGTGAGGGCGGGGGTGAAGAACATCGCCATTACGAACGCGGCGATCGCGATTCCTGCCGTGATCGCGAAGCCCATCTGGACCAGCAGCGACTGCCCGGCCAGCATCAGCGAGGCGAACGATCCGGCCAGGATCAGACCGGCCGCGGCGATGGTCGGACCCGCGTGGCGTACTGCTTCGGCCGCCGCGTCACGCGGATTACGTCCTGCGCGTGCTTCCTCACGCAATCGCGTGATCATCAGAATGTTGTAGTCAGTGCCGAGGGCGACCACGAACATGTACATGATGATCGGCAGCATGAAGATCAGGCCGCTGCTGTTGCTCCCGCGCTGGAACAGCAGCACCGTCGCGCCGAGCGTGGCGGCGAAGCCGAGGCCCACCGAGGCCATCAGGTAGAGCGGCGCGACCACCGCGCGCAGCACCAGCGCCAGAATGATCGCGATGATGATCGCGGCGATCGGGAAGACGACCGAGTAGTCGTGGTTCATCGCGGAGTTGATGTCCACGTACACCGCGGTGATGCCGCCGACCAACGCGGTCGTGCCAGGCGGCGCTTGACCGTGCGCGGCGGTGTGCAGCGGACCCTTGACCGTGTCCATCGCGGCGGACGACGCCGGGTCGTGGTTGAGGTAGACCTCGTAGATGGCCACCGTGTCCGTGGGGTTGGGGACCGCCGGGGTGACGCTGCCGACGCCGGGGACTCCCGCGAGCTGGCCGCGGTACGTCGCCAACTCGCTCGTGGAGAGCTTCGAGCCGTTAGTGGACTGCACCAGGACCTGCGTCGGCTGCGTGGCACCGGCCGGCTCGCCGCGCAGCAGTTCGTTCTGCCAGACGATCGACTCGGCGGTGGAACTGGTCGAGCTGGACGTGAGGTCGAAGGTCGGCTTGAAGCTGAGTGCCGCGATGGCCAGTGCGACCATGACGATGCCGGAGACCGCGGCGAAGCGCGCCGGGTGACGTCCCATCGCTTGGCCGATCGAGGCGAAGCGCGCTCCGCGCGGCTCGGCGCGCCAGGCCTTTGACGGCCAGAAGACTCGCGTGCCGAGCAGCGACACGACTGCCGGGATCAGCGTCAGGCCCGCGAGAAGGGTGACGGCGACGGCGATCGCCAGGGCTGGGCCGAGCGACTTGAACAGGCCGAGCGTAGAGAGCGTGAGCGCCATGAAGGACACGATCACCGCGCCCGCCGCCGACGCGATCGCTTCACCGGCACGCGTTACCGCAGTGGCCACCGCTTGACGCGGCGCCTCCCCGGCGCGCAGCCGTTCCCGGTAGCGGAACATGAAGAACAGGATGTAGTCGGTGCCCACGCCGAAGAGCACGACGATCAGCAGCGACGTGACCGAACTCGACACCTTGAGGTCGAAGGCGTTGCTGGCCCAGGCGATCAGGCCGTTGGCGACCTGGGAGACGATGCCGATGGTGATGATCGGCAGGAACGCGATGACCGGACTGCGGAAGATGACCAGCAGCAGCACGATGATCAGGCCGACGGTCGCGACCAGCGTGATCACGTCGGCGGTGTTCCCGGAGGACTGGTTGTCCAGGGTCTGCGCCGCGGTGCCGGTGATGCCGCCCTTGAGGTCGGTGCCGGCCAGGTCGGACTGAAGCTGGGTACGCAGCGCTTTGACCGCGTTGGTCTGATCCTTCTGCTGCGGGTCGTTCTCCTTCGGCATCTGCACGCCGATGGTCTGGATCAGCTTGTTCGGCGACGGCTGGCCGACCTGCAGCGCCGTCACGTCGGCGATGCGCGCCTGCTCCAGCTTGTTCGCGAGCTGCTGAACGGTGGCGGAGTCGGCCGCGGTGAGCTGGCCGCCGTCAGCGCGCTCCAGCACGATGACCGCCGCGGGCGCGGCCGCCTTCGGGAAGGCGGACTCCTGCAGGTTCGAGGCCTGAATGGACTCGTAGTGGCTGGGCAGGAAGCTCGCCTCGTCGGTGGTGGAGGCCAGCTTCGGTGCGAAGCCGATCACCAGGAACGCGGCGATCACCCATAACCCGATCACCCGCCACGGATGGTAAGCGACCAGCTGGCCGAGCCGCGCGAAAAAGCCTCGCTCCCCGCCGGGCTCCCCGTCTGTCATGATCTTTCCTCTCTGTCGGCCGCCGACGTGCGTGTTCGGCCAGGCCCCCGGATCGATCGTAAATACGAATCGGCAGTCCTACCTGGTACCCGGGTGCCGAATTAGTGCGGCCGGGTGGTACCGCGGTACCACCTCCAGAACATCCCTGAGACTGACGACCGGGCGCCAACGTGTTGGCTAACGTGGAATGGATCAGCCCAATGGATCAATAAGGGGAAGGCACGTGGACCAGATCGCGACGGCCCGCCCGGCCGGCGGCTTCGGCTATGAATTGCCGAGCGCGATCCGGCATTTGCGCGACGCGTTTCGCGGCCGTCAGTATCGCCAGGACGTGCTGCTCGCCTTCTTCGTGGTGCTGCTCGGTTTCTCGCCGCAAGCCGGCAAGAGTCTCGATATCACGCCGTTGTGGCTGATCACCTCGGCGGCCCAGGCCCTGCCGCTGATCTGGCGGCGTACGGCGCCGTTCACGGTGTACTGCGTGGTGCTGCTCGCCTGCACGGTGCAGTGGTCGGCGGCGGAGAGCTCGGGCAGCAACGTCGGCCTGATGTTCATCCTTTACACGCTCGGCCGGTACTTCTCGCTGCGCAGGCTCTTCCCGGCGGTGAGCGTTACCGTGCCGAGCGTGCTCGTCTTGGTGTTCCGATCGCCGGCGATCCAGGGCCAGGAGATCTGGAACCTGGTCTTCTTCGGCTGCGCGGTCGCGACGAGCGTCGGGCTCGGCCTGGTCGCCAGGGAACGGCACGCCCAACTCGAGGCGTTGGCCGAGCGAGCCGCGCACGCCGAGATCGAGCGCGAACAGCGCGCCCGGATGGCGGTACTGGCCGAGCGGGCCGGATTCTCCCGGGAGATGCACGACATCGTCGGCCACAACCTGGCCGTGATCGTCGGCCTGGCCGACGGCGGCGTCCGCCAGGTCGAGGCGAATCCCGAGCGCGGCCGGCAGGTGTTCGAGCTGATCGGCGAGACCGGGCGCCAGGCACTCGCCGATCTGCGCAGTACGCTCGGCGCGCTGCGCGAACGTCCGCTGGACGGCGCTGACGTCGAGGGATTCAACGCCGAGACTCTGACGCCCCAACCGGGCGTCGCCGATATCGCGGAACTGCTCGAACGCACGCGCTCCGCCGGTCCGCGCGTCTCCTTCTACACGAGCGGTGACCCCACAAAGCTCCCGCGCAGCATGCAGCTGGCGATCTACCGCATCGTGCAGGAATCGCTGACCAACAGCCTCAAGCACGCGGGCGCCGACACGAGCGTGCAAGTCGTGATCGACGTCGCCAAAGACTCGCTCCGCTTGAACGTCGTCGATACCGGCCCGGAATTCCGCATCGCCATCCCGGCGACCTCCGCCGCCGCCGCATCGCCCTCCGCCGCGTTCGCTCCCGGACAGGGACTAACCGGAGTCCGCGAACGCGCGTCCCTTGCCGGAGGCCGCGCCGAGGCGGGCCCTAACAACCTCGGCGGCTGGACGGTGACCGCGCATTTCCCGCTGAGCTCGTCAATGCACAATGATCCTCGATGACCAACGTCCTGATCGTCGACGACCAGCCCTTGCAGCGCATGGGCTTTCGGATGGTGCTGGAAAGCGAACCCGGATTCAGCATCGCCGGCGAGGCCGAGAACGGCATCGAAGCCGTACGCCGCGCCGCGGAACTGTCCCCGGACGTGGTCCTGATGGACATTCGCATGCCGGGAATGGACGGCATCGAAGCGACTCGCCGGATCACGGAGAGCGGCGGCCGATCCCGCGTCCTCGTGCTCACCACATTCGACCTCGACGAATACGTCTACGCCGCACTACGTGCCGGGGCCAGCGGATTCCTCCTCAAAGATGCCCGCCCCGACGAACTCCTAGCCGGAATCCGTGCCGTAGCACTAGGCGATGCGGTGGTGGCCCCCGCACTCACTCGCAGGCTCCTGCACGCCTTCACCAACGCACTGCCTACCGCCACCGACCGCCCCGCGTCCGAAGACCCGCGTCTTCAAACCCTGACGGAGCGCGAACTCGAGGTCTTACGTGCCGTCGCCACCGGCCTGACCAACAACGAAATCGCGCGAGACCTGCAGCTGTCCGAATCCACGGTCAAAACCCACGTGAGTCGTGCCCTGGCGAAGATCGGCGCCCGCGACCGCGTCCAAGCGGTCATCATCGCGTACGACGTCGGCCTAGTTGGCCCCCGCGACTGACGAACTGACGGACTGACCAACCGGCGAACGGATTCGCCGCCGATCCGTTCAGCGCTCGCGGATCGCTTCGAACTCCAACGCGAGTTCGATCTCCTTTGAGACAAGTAGGCCGCCCGACTCGAGCACCATGTTCCAGGTCAGGCCCCAGTCCTCGCGGTTGACCTTTCCGTGGGCCGAGAACACGATCCGATCGTTCTCCCAGGGATCGCGTGCGTAACCGAGATATTCGACGTCGAGGTTGACCGGCCTGGTCACGCCCTTGATGGTCAGCTCGCCGGTCATCCGTCCGTCTGCACCGTGCCAGTCCACAGAGGTGGAGCGGAACGTCGCCGTCGGGTGCTTCTCCACGTCGAAGAAGTCCGCTGACTTCAGGTGGTCGTCGCGCGCGTCGTCGCCGGTGGTGACGCTCGCGACGTCGATGGTCGCGGTGATCTGGCTGTCGTGCGGTTGCTCGGCCACTTGGATCGAGGCGTCCACGACGGTGAACTGGCCGCGGATCTTCGTGAGCATGAAGTGCCGCCCGACGAAGCCGACCTGGGCGTGCCCGGGGTCGAGCTTCCACGTCCCCGGTGCGGGCAATTGGACTCCCTGCACCGTGCGAGTGGGTGAGGTGGTCATTTCGTGTCCTCTCGATCGGTACTTATGTGCGTGCGCACACACTCTAATTAATGTGTGCGTGCGCACGCAACTGTGTATGCTCTCGGGACATGGCCAAGGAAGCCAGGGAAGCCAAGGAAGACGTGCGGCTTGAGGCATGGCGTGCGTTGCTGCTCGCTCACGATGCGGCGATCCGTGCGATCGAGGCGGATCTGCGGCGGACGGGCACGATTCCGCTCACCTGGTATGACGTGCTGCTTGAGCTGCGAGCGGCAGACGGCGGGCTGCGGATGCAGGATCTGTCCGATCGCGTCGTGCTCAGTCGCACGCGGGTAAGCCGCCTCGTCGACGAGATAGCCGCCGTAGGTCTGGTGGAAAAGCGTCAGGACGTCGGGGACAAGCGGGTCAACTGGGCGAGGATCACCGATGACGGGGTGCGGGCCCTGGAGGAGACGGCACCCGCTTACCGTCGCGCGATCGAACGCTACTTCGCCGCGTACGTGAACGAGGACGAGGCGCGTGTGATTGCTGATGCACTCCACCGCGTCGTGAGGGGCGACGGAGTTTCCATGGAGTGGAAACCCCTGCGCGGGTGAGTTCGGGGCCTCAAACACGCCTTAGTTCGTTCTTCTGTCATCGCGGATTCACGTCACTGGCCGACGATGCCGAGTCGGACTGCGCAACCTATGACTTGAGGGGGAACGCGTCGCTACGCGTGCGCGCAAGTGGCATAAGTGAAGGCCAGGCGAGCGCGCGACCGGCTCGCGTGGCCTTCCGGCTTGCTCAGGCATTGCGGGGGTATGACGGAGCGCCGCAAGGGGGGAAGGTAGGTACGAAAGCGAGCGCGAGTTCGCGTGAGTGGGAGGTCGGGCGGGATGCAAAGCAAGTGGTGGACGCTGCTGGCAGTGTGCACGGGCACGTTCATGCTGCTGCTGGATGTCACGATCGTCGTGGTCGCGCTGCCCGATATCCAGCATGGGCTGAATGCGGGGTTCGCTGATATCCAGTGGGTCGTCGACGCCTACGCCCTCGCGCTGGCCTCCATCCTGCTGACCTCGGGCGTGCTGGCCGACCGCTACGGACGACGGCGACTGTTCGCGATCGGGCTGGTCGTCTTCACGCTCGGCTCGCTGCTGTGCGGCCTGGCGCAGACTCCGCTGATGTTGATCGTCTCGCGCGCCGGTCAGGGCATCGGCGGCGCGATCATGTTCGCGACCTCGCTCGCGCTGCTCGGGCACAGCTTCCGTGGCCGTGATCGCGGGATCGCGTTCGGCGTTTGGGGCGCGATCACCGGAATCGCGGTCTCGCTCGGCCCGATCGTCGGCGGCGTGATCACCACGGGGATCAGCTGGCGGGGCATCTTCCTGGTCAACGTGCCAGTCGGCATCGCCGCGCTGGCGGTGACCCGCTGGCGGCTCGAGGAATCGCGCGCGGCGCAGCCGGGCCGCTTGGACCCGCCTGGCTTCGTTCTGCTCACGGCCGGCCTGATCGGCCTGGTCTACGGCCTGATCCGCGCCGGCGAGACGAGCTGGAGCGATTCCGGGGCGCTGACCTCGCTGGCCATCGGCGGCCTGCTGCTGGTCGGCTTCGTGATCGCCGAGGCCATCGTAGGAGCTGTCGTCGACCGAGGTTACCCAGGC
>CAVQPP010000401.1:0-17899 GCA_963714445.1 uncultured Actinomycetota bacterium | reverse complement strand
GAAGCAGATCACCGCGACGATCAGGAAGCTCCAGGCCTGCGTGTTGCGGCGGGCCCCGCGCAAGAACCTGCTCTCGGGTTTGCGACGTGGCGCGACGGTCTCGGTGCGGCCTGGCGCGGTGACGGTAGCCACCCGTTTCTCCCCTGGTCCAGGGCGGCGGCGGGCCCGTGCCAGGGACCCGCCGCCACCGACGGTCAAACGGCTACTGGTTGGCCAGGATCGAGTTGACCTTGCCCTCAGCGTCGCTGAGCAGCGAGGAGATGCTCGCGTTCTTGTTCGTCATGACCGCGGACATCGCGTTGTCGAGGACCGCGTAGATCTGCTGCGCGGCGATCGGCGGCTCGGGCACGCCCGGGATCGGGTTGTTGATGTACGTCGCGTAGTTCGCGACCGGCATGTTGGCGCCGGCCGCCTTCAGCGCCGCCGCGTCAGCCGCCGACGACGGGGTGTTCGGCGCCCACAGTTCCGGCTCGGGCAGGCCCACCGCGATGAACTTGTTGGTGCCGGGGTCACCGGAGAGCGAGACGTTGCGGGCGTAGTTGAACTGGCCCTGACCCGGGGTCAGGTACTCGTAGTTGATCCAGGCGATCGCGGCCTTGATCTGGTTGGGGGTGTCGCTCTTCTTGAAGTAGAAGAGGTCGCCGCCGTCCTGGGCGCCAGTGGCCGGTCCGGCGTTGCCGGGCATCGGGCCCAGGCCCCACTTAGCCGGGTCGTCACCGAGCGAGTTGGTCAGGTGCGAGATGACGTCCGGCGCGCCGACCATCATGCCGACCTTGTTGGAGGCCAGCGGCGGGAACGCGTCAGCCCACTGCGTCACCGGCTTCGGGCCGATGCCGCTGGTCTTCCACCGCATGTCGTACAGGGTCTGTAGCACCTGCGTGCCCTGCGCGTTGTTGAAGTTGGCCTTCTTGCCGTCCGGGGTGGTCAGCGCGCCGCCGAGGCTGTCGATCTCGTCGCCGAAGTGCCAGCCGCCGGTGTTGCCGCCGCTGTAGTCCTCGTAGCCGGTGACGCCGCCGCCGAGCGCGGAGATCTTCGCCGCGTCGGTGGCCACGTCGGCCCAAGTCGTCGGAGGCTGGTCGGGGTTCAGGCCGGCCTTCTTGAACAGGTCGCGGTTGTAGACCAGGCCGGTGGTGTAGTACTGGCGCGGCAGCGCGTAGACCTTGCTGCTGTTGCTGATCTCGGTCTTGATCGTCGGCAGCATGTCGGGGAAGCCGGGCACGGTCTGCGCGTTGATGTACTGCGTGACGTCCGCCGCGTCACCGGAGTTCAGAACCTGGTTCTGGTCGGTGAAGTAGGCGTAGAAGGCGTTGGTCTCCGTGTGCCCCTTGAGCATCGCGGTGAACGGCGCCGGGTCCTCGCACTTGGTCTTGGGCAGCGGGTTGACCGTAACGTGCGGGTACTTGACCTTGAAGGTGGCCAGGTCGTCGTTGTACTGCGCCTGCAGGCCGGGCTGGTCCGAGGCCGGCGCGCAGTCGATGCTGACGGTCACGGTGGCATTCGGGTCCAGCGGCTTGCCGTCGGCGGTGCCGTCGGCGCTGTTGTTACTGCTGCTGCCGGAGCTGCTGTTGCTCGAACACGCGGCTGCGCTGAGCGCCATCACTGCCGCGAACGCGAACGCCGCGGCCTTTCTCTTACGCCTTGCGGACATCTATGTCCTCCCTGAGCGGAACCTGACGACGATCTGGGACCACCTGAGCACCGAGCCTTGCCCAACGGTCGAGTGCAGCTCACTGTAGCGACGACGACAAGTAGCTGCAAGATGTTGATGGAATTCCGCAAAGACACGACTCAATTGAGATATCTGGCAGGATTCCGGCGGAATACTGCAATGGTGCAGCAAGGGCTTGCTAGGCCATGTAAAGACCTGCGTGCCGCCGGAGACGGCTCACTCGGCTTAGCGGCCGCAGCGTGGGTTATGTGGCGGCGATGTCAAGAAATTACGCGGAAACATCGAGTTCTTGCTCTCAAGTGTTCCAGTCTGTACGTTGTCCGCAAACACCCGCTTCCCCCGACGCAGCAAGGAGTGCCGCACTGTGACCTCGCACGGCATCCAGCCCGTCCGTCCGGCCAGCACCGTGTCGCCCACAAACACCGTGTCGTCCACCAGCACCCTTAACGCCGGCGTCGTGCAGTGGTGGCGCGACGCGGCCATCTACCAGGTGTACGTGCGCAGCTTCGCCGACGGGAACGGTGACGGCATCGGCGACCTGCGCGGGGTGCGCGACCGGCTGGACTACATCGCGGGGCTCGGCGTCGACGCGATCTGGCTCAACCCCTGGTATCCCTCGCCGATGGCGGACGCGGGCTACGACATCGCCGACTTCCGGGATATCGATCCCGTATTCGGCACCCTCGCCGACGCCGACGCGCTGATCGCTGAGGCGCACGAGCGCGGCCTGCGCATCATCATCGACGTCGTGCCGAACCACTGCTCGGATCAGCACCCTTGGTTCCAAGCAGCCCTGGCCGCCGAGCCGCGCTCGCTCGAACGCTCCCGGTTCTGGTTTCGCCCCGGCCGCGGCCCCGGCGGCGAGCAGCCGCCCAACAACTGGGTCTCCCAGTTCGGCGGCCCGGCCTGGACCCGCATCACCGAGCCGGACGGCAATCCCGGCCAGTGGTACCTGCACCTGTTCGCGTCCGAGCAGCCCGACTTCAACTGGGACAACGAAGAGGTGCGCGCGGAGTTCTTGGACGTCCTGCGCTTCTGGCTGGACCGCGGCGCCGACGGCATCCGGATCGACTCGGCCGCGATCCTCGTCAAGGACCCCTTCCTCGCCGATACCGACCCGGAATCCCCGCCGAGCGACCCGCACCCCTTCACCGATCGCGACGGCATCCACGAGATCTACCGCGAGTGGCGCCGGGTCGCCGACTCCTACCCCGGAGGCAGGGCCCTGATCGGCGAGATCTGGCTGCCCGACCCATACCGCTTCGCGATGTACTTGCGGCCCAACGAGATGCACGCCGCATTCAACTTCGACTTCCTGACCGCCCCCTGGGACGCCGTCGCGCTACGCCGCACCATCGACGACACCCTCGCCGCGCACGCCCCCGTCGGCGCCCCAGCCACGTGGGTCCTGTCCAACCACGACGTGACGCGCCACGTGACGCGCTACGGCCGCGCCGACACTACTTTCTCGTTCGCCGACCGCAGGCACGGCGACGTACTCGACCTAGAACTGGGCACCCGCCGAGCCCGCGCCGCCACGCTACTCACCCTCGCCCTCCCCGGCTCGGTCTACATCTACCAAGGCGAGGAACTAGGCCTCTGGGAGATCGAGGATCTGCCGGACGAGACGCGCCAGGACCCGATGTGGCACCGCACCGCCGGCGCCGACCCCGGCCGCGACGGCTGCCGCGTACCGCTGCCGTGGTCCGGCGGCGAACCGCCCTTCGGCTTCAGCCCGGCGGGCGCCGCGATCGCGCCGTGGCTACCTCAGCCGGCCGCATGGCAGGACTACACGGTTGAGGCGCAGTCGGAAGACCCCGCATCGATGCTGGAGCTATACCGTGCCGCGCTGCGGCTGCGCCGGGACCAGCCATCGCTGCGCAGCGAGCGCGAATCGCTGCGCTGGCTGACCACCGAGCCCGGCGTGCTGGCCTTCCGCCGAGGCGACGACGTGGCGTGCGTCCTCAACCTCTCGGACGCCCCGACCTCCCTGCCCGAGCACGACGGCGTCCTGCTAAGCAGCGATCCACTGGAAGACGGCCTGCTGCCCCCGAACACCGGCGTCTGGCTTCGCCAACGACGCGCCTGAACAACCCCGCCCTGAGACGCGCCGCCCTGAAACAGATCATCATCTAGTAGCCGCTGCCAAACGCGGCGAGATACGGTCCGCAGATGACTGAAGCTGCCCCCTCCGGACTCGCCTCGCCGCGTGGCACCCGCTACGCGTCTGTCATCAAGCTGCGCCCCGAGCACGCCGACGAGTACCTGCGGCTGCACCGCGACGTCTGGCCCGACGTGCTGGCCATGATCACCGCGTGCAACATCCGCAACTACTCGATCTATAAGTACGGCGATCTGCTCTTCGGCTATTACGAGTACATCGGCGAGGACCACGCCGCCGACATGGCCCGGATGGCCGCAGATCCCACGACACAGCGCTGGTGGCAGCTGACCGACCCCTGCCAGGAGCAGGTACCCGGAGCGAGGCCGGGGGAGTGGTGGACCGCCATCCCCGAGGCCTTCCACCACGACTAACCCGGCCGACGCCCCATCAAAGCGCCGACTTTGGCGACCTCCGCTACCTGACGGGCCCCCGACGCGTCTCTACTCCATGACGTCGTCATGTTCGGAGCAAAAGTGCACAGTTCGGGGGAGCACTGTGGGTGATCGCCAATCCACTGGTCTCTTGGAGTATCAGGAGTTCGCGTCCGCGAGGGCTGGTCAGCTCTTCCGCGTCGCGTACCTCATGTGTGGTGACTGGCACGAGGCGCAGGACTTGGTGCAGGTCGTGCTGGCCAAGCTCTACTCCTCCTGGCACCGCATCCACAGCAACGAGTCCGTAGACGCGTACGCCCGCAAGACCCTTCTGCACACGTACCTGTCCCATCGACGGCTACGGCGAAACAGCGAGATACCGATCGCGGAGTTCGCGGAATCCCGCGCGCCCGGGGACAACCCCGAGCTGCGGCTGGTCCTGCTCGAAGCGCTCGCCTCGCTGCCGCCGCGCAACCGTGCCGTGATGGTGCTGCGCTACCTGGACGATCACAGCGTCGAAGCGGTCGCCGCGATGCTGGATACCACGCCCTCCGCGATCAAGAGCATCTGCAACCGGTCGATCAGGCAACTGCGCGCGCTGCTCGGCGACGACCGGGAACTGCTGTTCCAAGATTGACCACTGAACTGACCTGCGCTTCGGTCATCGCCGTGCCTCCGGCCATGACCTCGCGACCCTCACCTCGGACCATCCATCCACGCAAGGGAACGCACCGATGAACGCCGCTGAAGACCGGCTCTCCGCGATCATGGACGCCGCGACCCGCGCGCTCGCGCCGCCCATCGACACCATCCTGGCCGAGGGCGAACGCCTCGGTCGCCGACGCCGCCGCCGGCGCCATGCCGCCATCGCTACCGGCACCGCGGTCGTGGTGCTGGCAGGCGGTGTCGGCGTCGCCGCGGCCGTCCACCTCTCGCGCCCGACGAACTCAACCGATGTCGCCGCAGCTGTCACGCATACCCCTTCGCAGGCACCGGCCGGCGGCGGCACCCCGTCCCCTTCCGTGACCTCCGGCACGGGCCCCGTGGTGACGCCAAACCCGAAGGGGCCGACCGCGGCGATCACCGCTTTGGCGGCGGCCCGAATCCTCCGGCTGAGCGCAGGGCCCGACTGGAGGTTCGAGAATTACCTGCAGTCGACCTCGATTCCCGGGTCACTGCTGGACGCCGACATCAACGACGGCATGGGCGAGGCGCGCGTCACCGTCGACATACGCGATGCGATCAAATCCGGCATGGCACCGGCCGACTGCTCGAAGGAGAAGCCAGGGTTGGCGGTCGATGCCAAGCGTCCGGTCGGCGCGGTGCCGCCGAGCTGCAACGTCGTGGTCTACCCGAACGGCGATCTGGTGATGCAGGAGGTGACGGCAACCGACGCCACCGGGTTGTATCAATATCGGATCATCGCTTACCGGGCGGACGGCATCGCCGTGGAATTCACCGTGGCCAACGGGGACTGGGCCTACAAAGGAGGGCATTTCGCCAGAGTCAGGCCGCCGGGGACCGTCGCGTTGTGGACCTCGATCGCGTTGGACCGCTCCTGGCAGTTCAAGGTGCCCGTGGAGCTCAACGCGTCGCCGAGCCCGAGTTCGGGCGTCTGAATCCGAGTCAGGGAGTCGGACGGGCGCGCCTGCCCCACGCAGGCGCGCCCGTGCGTCGATGTTCTAGCCATCTGACACCCGCCGCAAACCACGCGTAGTGCGTTGTTCACCGACCCGAGCAAGTGTGCTGTCATGGGTGACATGGCTGTCATGGACTGCTGCGGCAACGGATCCACTCGCCGCCAGGCACTGCTCTGGGGAAGTCTGCTGGCCGCCGCGCCGCTGGTCGTCGAGTCCAGCGCCCGCGCGGACACCACCGGCCTCGTGGTGCGCGACGTCGAAGTCGTCACTGTGACCGACACCACGGTCGTCATCACGTGGTTCAGCGGCTCGGCGACCGCCGTCGACACTTACGGCCAGCCGCTGCCGGTCGCAACCGACACAACGGTGCTGATCGGCGACGTCGACCCGACCACCGGTTTCCCGATCCCGAGCACCCTCAAGCCGGCGCTGCACGACCCGACGCCGACCGCGTATCACTACGCGGAGCTGACAGGGCTCGAACCCGGCCGCGCCTACTCCTTCGCAGGCGTCTCCAACGGCGTCGTCGCGTCGCAGACCTCGATCCAGTTCCCGGTCGGCACCGGCGGCTCGGCGGACATCCCGAGCACCTTCACCACACTCAAAACGCCGCCCGGCACGCACCTGTTCACCCTCGCGCTGTCCAACGACCTGCACATCGGCGAAACCGCCAGCGGCATCATCGCCGGGAACTTCCCGCCGTTCTTCCAGCAGGACCCTGGCTTGCCGCCGTACCCCGAGGTGATGCTCGAGGCGCTACTCGGCGACCTGAACGCGGCCGACCGCAACGCACAGGCGCTGATCGTCGCAGGCGACCTGACCGGCGACGGCCTGCCAACCGAATCGGCCCGCGCCCGCCAACTCCTCGACGGCTGGGGCACGCTCGGCAAGAACTACTTCGTCGCGCGCGGCAACCACGACCGCCCCCGCGTCGGCGACGCCTACGCGGGCTGCACCGTCGTGCCCGGGGCCACAGACCACCACGATTGCTGGGGCGACGCCTTCGGCCTGCGGCGCCAGGAGCTGTCCACGCACGAGGTCGGCGGCTTACGCATCGTCGCCCTCGACACCACCACCCTCGACGCAGCCGGCGGCACGATGGAGTCCGGCCAGCTCGAAGAGCTCAAGGACCAGCTGCACAAGCACCGCGACCAGCCCACGCTGCTGTTCGGCCACCACCCGATCACCTACGAGTCGGCCGTCACCACGCCCGCCGGACCCGCCTTCGACATCGACCGCCCCAGCGCCGTCGCCCTCGAGCGCCTCTACGAGCGCACCCCCGGCGTGTTCTTCCATCACAGCGGCCACACGCACCGCAACAAGCGAACCTTCTTCGCGGACGAGAACCAGAACCCGCAGCAGCGGGTTGAGTTCCTGGAAGTCGGCGCGGTCAAGGAATACCCCGGCGGCTACTCGCTACTGCGCGTCTACACCGGCGGCTACATGGTCAGCTTCTACAAGACCCGCACGCCGCTCGCGCAGGCCTGGAGCCATCGCACCCGAGGCGAGTACTTCGGCCTGTACCCCAACTGCATGCTCGGCACGATCGCCGACCGCAACCACGCGGTCGTGCGTGACCTCTCCGGCCTCAGACCGGTCGCCTAGCTCACTTTTCCCGGAATCCACCGAGGAATCGCCGGAAAACCCCACCCTCGCGGTTGAGCGGCGCGGTCGGCGGCGGCGCGGTGGCACGTTGGCGCGCGATCGGCTGGTCGTAATCCGTCCGCGCGATCGCGTCGATCACCTGCGCCTCGTTGAAGTCTTCGGAACCCTCGATTTGCGGGACGAAGCCGACCAGCATGCCATCGCGCATGACCTGCGCCTCGAGACCAGGCGTGTCGTCGGTGTCCCAGACCGCCTCGCGGCCGTCCGGCAGCGTTACGCGCACGCCGATCTGATACACGCCTTCCCTGGCGATGTGCGCGTTGATGCCTCGGTCGCGCAGCGCGTCAACAACACGGAGTGCTCGGTTCTCGTCCACTCTCACCAGCCTAGTTCGTGCCTCGTCTACCTATTGCAGGTAACGCGCACGACGTCCGGACGGTTCCGGCGTGCCCCCGAACTTGCCCTCGATGATCGCTGCCCGGTAACGCGCAGGAGTGATGCCGTAGCAGCGGCCGAACCACCGCGTCAGGTGCGCCTGATCCGTGAAACCGGCGTCGGTGGCGGCCTGAGCCGGACTCAGCCCCTCTGCCAACAACCGGCGCGCGGATCGCAACCGCAGCTGCCGCTGATAGTCGCCAGGCGACATCCCGAACTGCGCCACGAACGCCCGATACAACGCGAACCGGCTGCACCCCGCGACCGCCGCCAACTCATCCGCACCGATCTCGCGCGCGTACTCCGCCTGCAACAGATCATGCACGCGCGCGACTCCGCCATCGCGCCGCCCCACGCCCGCTCGTCCGTCATCGTCCAGGCCGCTGAGCGCGACGCCGGTACGCCCCCGCGCGCACCGCACCAACGCACTGATCGCCGCGTCGCGCAGCTCATCCACAGCCAGCCGCTGGCCGCCAGCCATCGCAACGCTCAGCCGCCGCAACGCATCGCTAGCGGCCCGATCGTGCAAAACCGGCTCAATGAACAGCGGCGAACCGATGCGCCTCCCGCGCCGGTCTCCAAGGATCTCCGTCACCGCCGCGGCGTCGATATACACGATCGAGTACGTAAACCCGAGCGCGTCGGTGGCGTGGCCATCATGTGGATCATCCGGATTGAACGCCATCACCAACCCAGCCCTGCTCGTATGGCTGGCACCCCGGCAGTTGAATGTCTGGGCACCGGTCTCGGTCACGCCGAACGAGTAGGTCTCGTGGCTGTGGCGGTAGTAGCGGTGCGTCTCGAAGTGCGCCCGCATCACCTCGATCGAGCTGCCGGGCGCTCGCCAGTACCGGGCCCAGTCGCGGCCGCGTGTCTCCACCCTTCGATTCTGCCTCAGCGGTCAGACTCCGCAGCGCACGAGCGTGCAAGACCGCGGCCGCCACCGCGCCGGAAGATCGACCCATGAATGCTGACACCACGAAGATCGCCGACACCAAAATCGCCGTCGTCGTGCGCGAAGATCTCGCCGTGTGGCAGAAGCTCAACATCACGGCGTTCGCGGTCAGCGGCATCGCGGCCACCGCTCCGCAGACCGTCGGCGAGCCGTACGTGGACGGCTCCGACGTGCGTTACCTGCCGATGTTCGGCCAGCCGGTCCTGGTCTTCGCCGCTACGCCAGCCGAGCTGCGTCGAGCGCACCGCCGCGCACTCGAACGCGGCGTGAAGATAGCCGTCTACACCGACGAACTGTTCGGCACGATGAACGACGAGGACAACCGCGCCGCCGTGCGTAAGGTGGCGACTGAAGACCTTTCGCTCGCCGGAATCTCCGTCTTCGGCCCGCGCGCCGACGTGGACGCCACCCTCAAGGGCCTGTCGCTGCACAAATGATCACATTCGCTTAGACGCACCGGTAGGAGCCCATCCAATGAATGATCATCGCACCGGCGGCCCCGTCCACCTCCCGAGCGCCTACGCATCCTTCGCGAACGAGATCTGGTCGCCCCGGATCGCCGCGACCGTCAACGACTACGACGTGAAGATCGCGAACGGTGACGGCCCGTACGTCTGGCACTCCCACCCCGACACCGACGAGTTCTTCCTCGTCGTCGAGGGCGAGCTGACCCTCGAGCTGGCGGACCGCGACCCGGTCGTCCTAGGCCCGCTGCAGCTGTTCACCGTCCCGCGCGGCCTGCGGCACCGCCCCTCGGCCACGCCGGGCACCCGCGTGTTGTTCTTCGAGCCGCGGGGCACCCTCAACTCCGGCGACGCCGACCTGGCCGGCGACCCTTGGGTCACCTCCACCACCGGCTTCGACCTCAACCCGGAATCGGCAGCAGAACCGTCAGCCTAAGTGTGGATGAGCAGGCCTTTGTCCGCTATAGGCGCTAAGCTCTGGTTTGAACGGAAATCCGGGCTGATCGGGGCGGCCACGGCCGGAAGGAGGCTTCCGTCCCCATGCGCCTGTCCATCCCGCTCACCCTGTTGCTCGGCTTGGGCGTGCTGTTCTTTGTCCGCAAGGACAATCTGAAGATCGCACACGCGTTCCTGGCGATCCTGCTCGGCTTCTACTTGTCCGCCACCGCCGCAGCAGGTGGCATCGGCAAGCTCGGCACCATGATCGCGTCCATGCTCGGCGGCTCAATCGCCCAGCACTGACGCACCCTAACGTGCACGACCCCATAACGTACACCGTCCCGCCTCCTGCGTAGTGCGGACGCAAGAGGCGGGACGGGGGCTATTCAGTTCTTCTATGTGCGACTGTCAGCTAACTGACACGTCGTCAACATTCACGTTGCCCTGAGCGAACCAACCGTGCGCGAACACAGTCACTGTTCCCGACGACCCCGTGGTGAACGCGACCTTAACCTGCGTCCAACTGCTCGACGTAGCCCAGGTGCTCGCACTGGCTCCGCCGCTGACGCCGATGAACGCGAAGTTGCCCTGCACCCACGCCGACAGCGTGTAGCTGTGGTTCGGCTGCAGGTTGACCACCTGGTCGATCTCGCCGGTCTGGCTGGACGTCGCGGCCAGCAGCGCGGCGTGCGAGCCCGAGTGCACCGGGCTGGAGACCACGGAGTCACCCGGCTGGGTGGTCCACGGGCTGAACGAACCGGTCTCGAAGCCGCCGTTGACGAGCGAGCTGCCGGAGCCCGAGCCGTTGACCGTCAGCGAGTACGTAGCACTGTGGCTGCCGGACGTCGCCTTACCCGTGATCGTGATCGCATACGTACCCGGAGCCGTGGACGCCGCCGTGGAGAACGTAACCGTCGCCGAGCTGCCCGCCGTCACCGAGGCCGGGCTGAACGCGACCGACACGCCTGACGGAGCCCCAGACGACGACAGAGCCACCGACTGCGCCGAGCCCGAAGTCACCGCGGTGCTCACCGTGGCCTGAGCCTGCGAACCCGGGTTCACCGCGGCCGAACCAGGCGATACCGAAACCGAGAAGTCGTTACCCGGGTTCGTGGTCCCACCAGAGAACGGCTCGAAGGTGTGGCTGAAGAACCACTGGCTCTGCGAGATACCGGAGCAGTTGTCCTGGCCGCCGGTGCCGACGCAGTTACCGTTGTCGCGCTGCAGAGCCCAGAACGACAGCTCGTCGATGCCCTTGCTGACGGCCCAGTTGTAGACCGTCGTCGCGTCGGCGGTGGTGAACGTCTCCGGCGCGCCGAAGTCGTCGATTCCGGGCATCTCGGTAACGCCGATCATGCCCCACAGCTGCGACGCGCTCTTCGACGGGTACAGCGACGCGAGCTGGCTCTCCAGCCCGGAAGCGGCGGTCTCAGTGTCCGTCGCCATCTCGTGCGTGCCGCCGTTGTAGTAGTCAAACGTCATGATGTTGACAACGTCGACCCGCGCGTGGTTGCTTACCGCGTTCTGCAGGACGGCAAGCCCGGACGAGTCCAGGCCCTGCTGCGTGGTCGGCAAGGTGTACGAGAACTGCACCGTGTGCCCGGTGCTCGCCGCCCAGCTCTCCACTTGCGCGATGGCCTTGTTGCGCCGGTCGATGCCCGCGCTGTTGGTCTCCGAGTTGGCCTCGGTGTCCAGGTCGATGCGGGTGATGTTGTACGTGGTGACCAGGCTCTCGTAGGCCGCCGCGATCGAGTTCACGTTGGTGCAGCTGTCCGCGATCTCGGTGTTCGTGGTGTCGGCGGTGTATCCGCCGAACGACGGGATCACGTTCCCGCCGGCGGCCTGGATGCTGCTGATGTCGCTGCCGAACGTCGACGACGAGACCGGCATGCTGGTGTCGCCGTTCCAGTCGACCGTGCACGAACCCGAAGACGCGGTCTGCAGGAACGCCATGGTGAGGTACTTGGCGCCGGACTGCGAGGACAAGGTCGCCGGGCTGTCACCGGTCCAAGCCTCGAAGTAGGGCGCGAACACGTGCGTGGGGATCGTCGCGGCGTTGGCGGCGGCGGCGCCCGTGATGACGAGCCCTCCCGCGGCGGCGACGGTAGCGAACGCGGTCAGCGCCGCGCGGGCGGTGAACGAGAACGCCCGAGCGGACGATCGAGAGGTGCGTAAACGCATGAATACTCCAGCGAAACAGTCGGCGGATATGCCGGAGCCCCGGAGCGTCGCCGTCGGAGCGCGCACCGGTTTTTGCCGCGCCGGCTTGGCGTCGCCGTAGCCACACCGGACGCGTGGAGCATTGAGCAGATAACGCATGACGCGGGACGACCGAAGGAACGTTGCAGCTCAGCCCCTGGTCGGCCCACGGTGGTATACACCACCGCAGGCCATAATTGGACTAGACCATGATTCTGTCAAGGACTCTGACCAAACCTGTGGTCGAGGCTCGACCAGAGTGCCGATACGCTCGCCTAAGCGCAGCGCGCTACGAAGCCGAGCAAGAGACGAGGGCGCCGGGACATGTTCGAGCTGGGTACCGACGGGCCTTCGCTGATCGTCGCCGGAGTCGACGGTTCGGCGTCCTCAATGCGCGCCGCCGCATACGCGGCAGGCCTCGCGCGCAGACAGGGCGCGAAGGTCGTGTTCGCGTACTTCCGCCCGATGGGCAGCGCCACCCCGGCCGCGGGCGCCGCGATTCTGCAGGTAGGCCTGGAGAATGCCAGCGACCTCGAGCGCCAGTTCAGAGAAGCGGCAGAGCGGATCCCACTAGGCGAGCGCGCGCCCTGGGAGTTCTACACCGCCGAAGGAGACCCCTTCAAGGGCCTAGTCGAGCTAGCCGACCGCCTAAAGGCCGACGCCGTGGTCATAGGCGCATCCGAACAGGCTGGGCACCGCATCCTAGGTTCGGTCGCGATCCGCATGGTCAAAGCAGGTCGCTGGCCCGTGACCGTAGTCCCGTAACCACGCGCGCCGCCCTCGCACGCCCTAGTCCCGAATAACGCACCGGAACCCGAGATGGCACGTCGCAGTGTCCTCAGTCTGCCCTTGTCGCGCCGCGGGCCGATAACGCAACGAGTAGTTCGGTGCGCACAGATGCGAGCCACCCTTGGTGACCCGCCGAGGGAAGCGTTCCGGAATCTCATCCGCCTGCAGGTCAATGATCTGCGGGTTGTGTGGCGTACCAAGCGAGGCTCGCGCGCTGTGGTCCGGCGTGAAGTAATCCGCCGTCCACTCCCACACGTTGCCCGTCATGTCGTAGAGCCCGTAGCCGTTCGGCGGGAACATACACACCGGCGTCGTACCCGGCCGATCGTGTGAACGCGGACCGGGGGAGTACTGCCAGGGGAACTCGCCGTGCCACGTGTTCGCCATCCGCCGGTTCATCGGCATGAAGTCATCGCCCCACGCGTACACCGCGCTCTCGAGACCCCCACGCGCAGCGAACTCCCACTCGGCCTCAGTCGGCAGGCTCTTCCCGGCCCACGCCGCATACGCTGCCGCATCCTCGTAGGCGATCTGCGTAACCGGGTGCATCTCCTGCCCAAGCACCGAGCTCTGCGGCCCCCGTGGGTGCCGCCAGTCAGCATCCGGCACGTAAGCCCACCACTGCGACCAGTCCTCCAGCTCAACCGGCCACTGCGGCATGCTGAACACCAGCGCCCCCGCCACGAGCGACTCCGGCAACGCACTCGGATAGTCGGTAGCGTCGGGAACGCGCTCGGCGGCGGTGACGTAGCCGGTCGCCTTCACGAAGCGGCGGAACTCGGCGACCGTGACAAGGTGCCGGTCCATCCAGAACGAGTCGACCGAGGCGACGTGAACCGGCCGTTCCTCCGGATAGAACTCGCCGCTGCCCATCAGAAAAGTGCCGCCGCCGATCCGGACCATCCCGCGGTGCGTCTGAGTCAGGCGCGGCGAAATCACATCCTGCATATGCCAACCTTGCATTGCATGGCGCAGCGGCGCCCCTTGGCGCGCCGACCCTGCGCGGGGGCGCGAGTCCGAACGAGTGAGCCGAGTGCAAGTCTCCGACCGCGCCCACACGACCGCTACACGCGCGATTGCCCAATGCTCGAGCCTCGAGCCGCGCGCCGGAAACAAAGAGCGCCGAACAAGAAGGGCCAAGACGGTCAACCCGTCTCAGCCCTTTGAATACCCGAACACCTGAAGATCTCGGAGGTGGCGGCGGGATTTGAACCCGCGTACACGGCTTTGCAGGCCGTTGCCTCGCCTCTCGGCCACGCCACCGAGTAGAAGGAGCTCGGTTCGCCCCTCACGGGAACGGCCCGGCGACTTCACGTTCACGCGAGCGGACGACGGGATTCGAACCCGCGACCCTCACCTTGGCAAGGTGATGCTCTACCAGCTGAGCCACGTCCGCGTGTGCCCTAGCCAGGAGAACGATCCTGCTCGGGCACTGCGTCGCCGCTCGGCCCGACCAGCTGAGCCGCCCGGCAACGAATGAACTGTATCGGATTCAAGCGGCGGATCAAATTCGATTGGCCACCGATACGTCGGCTCAGCCAGGCCAGACGCCGACTCCACTCCCCAAGCCCACCCTCGGTCAGTCGTTCGGGTGAGCCGCCCGCCTCCCACCGCGCGCACCCGCGCTGACGCGGTCACGATGAACAGAGTGCTGCAACGTGATCAACGTCCGCCCAAGGTGCGTACCCCGCACCCGACGGCCCGACCACCGAAAGCCCCCCGATGCCCAAACCGCCGCCGACCCAACCCTCCCCGACGTCGCATCGCGCTCCCCGACGCCGCCCCCGCACAACCCCCTCCCACATCACGCCCCGCTCGCTCGCCGCCAGCGCTCTCAGCCTCTGCGCCCTAGCCTCAACCGCCGCGCTACCGTCCCCGGCACGCGCAATAGTCGGAGGGACTGCCGCACCCGACGGCCGTTACCCGTTCATGGTCTCCCTACGCGAGAACGCGTACCCCTACTGCGGCGGCACCCTAGTAGCCGCGCAGTGGGTCCTCACCGCCGCACACTGCGCCGTAGGCCGCTCCGCCTCCGTCCTCACCGCCGTCGTCGATCAGGTACAGGTAGCCGGAACTGACGGCGAGACACGTAACGTCGACAGCATCGTCGTCGACCCGTCCTACGACTCCGCCACCGAGGACAACGACGTGGCGTTACTCCACCTGGCCGACCAGGCAACGGGTATCGCCCCCGCGTCGCTAGTCCGTTCCGGCGACCAGAACACCGACGCGGCCGGCGTAGTCGCGACCGTGATCGGCTACGGATCCACGTCCCCCGAAGCCCTAGACGGCTCCGGACAGGTCACGTACCCGGCCGACCTACAGCAGGCCCAGGTCTCGATCATGTCGGACCAGCAGTGCGGATCAGTGTTCAACGGCCACAACGAACCGGCCGTGCACCCTGCACTCATGGTCTGCGCGGGCGGCGATGGCAAACACGACGCGTGCGTAGGCGACAGCGGCGGTCCGTTACTCGTCCCCGGCATGCTTCCGGGCACGTGGACCGACGTCGCGATCACCAGTTGGGGCGCCGGTTGCGCAGTCTCCGGAGTTCCGGGCGTTTACACTCGTCTGGCGGATCCACAGATCGCGGCCTTCGTCTCCGGCACCATCACCAGCGGCGCGGCTCCCAACAGCGCCACCGAGAACGGCACCGTCACTAACCGCATCGGCGGCGGCCTCAGCAGCCTGCTCGGCGGCGGTAACGCACCCGTCGGCTCGTAGGGGGCAGCTGCCGAGGCGGCAAAGGCAGCACTGCGGTCCGCACTCCCACCCGACCGCACAGATCGATCCGCCCGTGCCCGACGAGTCTGAGCCCGCCTACGCCTTCTTCTCCGGCCTCCTGGCCACCGATCTACAGGAGGTCGCACACGATCCGGCCGCGCTAGAGCGCCCCGGATGGTGGGCCGTCGTAGGCACCTTCGAAGGCGCATGGACCTTCGCCAGATTCGCCACCGTACGCCCCGCGCCACTCCCCGCTCTCGCGCCCCTCCCCACCCTCGCGTCCGCTCCACACCCCACCGGCACCTCCACGCCCCTCACCTGGACCGGCCCCACCCCAACCGCCTGGCACTCCTCCCTCGACCAATCCGCCTACGAATCCGGCGTGCGCACCATCCGCGACTACATAGCCGCCGGTGACGTCTACCAAGCCAACCTCTGCCGAGTCCTAAGCGCCCCGATCACCGCCACCGACCACCCCGCCGCCCTAGCCGCACGCCTCGCCCAAGGTAACCCGGCCCCCTACGCCGGCGTCGTCGACCTCCCAAACCACAACACCCGCGTAGTAACCGCGTCTCCCGAGCTCTACCTCTCCCGCGACGGCGACCTGGTCACGTCCGGCCCCATCAAGGGCACCGGCCGCACCGAACAGGATCTGCTGCCTAAGGACACCGCCGAGAACGTGATGATCGTCGACCTAGTCCGCAACGACCTCTCACGCGTTGCGCGTCCAGGCACCGTGACAGTCCCCGAGCTATGCGTTGTCGAGAAGCATCCGGGCCTAGTTCACCTGGTCTCGTCCGTGCACGCCCGCCTACGCCCCGACACAACCTGGCGCGACCTACTCGACGCGACGTTCCCGCCCGGCTCCGTGACCGGCGCCCCCAAACACAGCGCGCTGGGTATCATCGACCGCTTGGAGCCGGTTCCCCGGGGACCGTACTGCGGCGCCGTCGGCTGGATCGACTCGGCGAGCGACACGGCGCGGCTGGCCGTCGGCATCCGGACCTTCTGGTTCGACGGCGGCTTCCTGCGCTTCGGCACCGGCGCCGGCATCACCTGGGGCTCCGACCCCGAAGGGGAGTGGCGTGAGACGCAGCTGAAGGCGTCCCGCCTAATCGCCCTAGCCAGCCGCACCGACCAGACCGACAGATAGGCAGACCGTGAAAATCTGGGTGGGCTCCAACCACAACGGCCAGCTGCGCACCGAAGACGAAGCACTCATCCCGGTCGTCGACCACGGCCTTACGGTCGGCGATGGCGTCTTCGAGACCCTCAAGGCCGAGAACGGCGTGGTCTTCGCGGTCACGCGTCACCTAGAGCGCCTAGCCCGCTCAGCCCAAGGCCTAGGCCTACCCGAGCCCGACCTAGCCACGATCCGCGAAGCGATAGCCGAGACCGTCGCCGCCAACGACGCCCACGACCTCGCCCGCGTCCGCGTCACGTACACCGCCGGATCGTCGCCCCTAGGCTCCGAGCGCGGCGGCGCGAACCCAACCCTCGTCATCGCAGTAGGCCCGACCTCCCGCCCCGCCGAGACGACCGCCGCCATCACCGTCCCCTGGACCCGCAACGAGCGCTCAGCGCTGGCAGGCCTCAAGACAACGTCCTACGCCGAGAACGTGGTCGCCCTAGCGCGCGCCAAAGCCGCCGGAGCGACCGAAGCCCTGTTCGCCGACACCCAAGGCCGCCTAAGCGAGGGAACCGGCACGAACGTCTTCGTAGTAATCGACGGCCAAATCAAGACCCCCGCGCTAACCGCAGGCTGCCTAGCCGGCGTAACCCGCGCCCTAGTCCTAACCTGGCTAACCACCCCCGACCTAACGCACGCTTCCGCGCCCTCCACCCTCACCCTACCCCCGCCTCCGCGCCCTCCCGCACCTCCCTCGCGCCTGCCTCCGCCACACCCCCCGCCCTAACCCTCCCACCCCTAGAGACCGACCTCCCCTTCCTCCCCACCCTCCACCAAGCCGACGAGATCTTCCTGACCTCCAGCCTCCGCGACGTCCAAGCAGTCGTCGAACTAGACGGCCAAAAGATCGGCAACGGCACCATCGGCCCGGTCACCGCAGCCGTCCGCGCCCTCTTCCACTAAGTCTCGTGATCTAAACCGCTGTGCATGTCGGTCCGAATTGTCATTTCAGGAAGGGAACGTTAGAGAATGTGAGGTCAAGAACGTGTCCAGCTCTCTGGGTTGGTGCTCCTAGTGTGCCGATGAAATCCATCCCGCTTTCGGTGGCCCAGCGAGCTAGTTCAGCTCCTTGGTGAGCTGCCTAGATGCCAGGCTCAAACATATCATGCCAGGCATTGTAATCACCGCCAACAAGGCACTTTGAGGGTGGGGACAAGTGAGTGACATAGTCGATAACTTCGAGCTTGAGTGGCTGCCGGTAGACATTGAGAATAGAATAGCCGTTGACGTCAAGCTAGAGCATGTCTCGGCTGTGGA
>CAVQPP010000400.1:0-48356 GCA_963714445.1 uncultured Actinomycetota bacterium | reverse complement strand
AATGCTCCTCCGCCGCCTCCACCTCCTCCGCCGCAATCGCAGGCCCCGCCGACGCCCCCGCCACCACCGCCATCCCCTCCCCCACGCTCGACGTCACGCCGCGCGTCTCCTCAAACCCCTCCCCCACCTGGCAGCCCGCAGCCTCGCGACTCGGCGCCCACCTATCCTCAGTAACCCTCACCACCGACGGCGCATCAGCCGTCTTCACGTCCGCGAACTGGGACAGCAACCTCTACGCCATCGACCTGACCACCGGCGCCGCACGCTGGCAAAGCCGCATCGGCCACCAGTTCAGCTACCTCCCGCGCACGCTCCCGCAGGGTCTTGCCGTCATCGGCGCCGATCTCACCACGCCAAGCGAGTTCGGCCTCCACGTCGTCGGCCCGGCCACCGGAACCGTCAACCGCCGCTTCGACCTGTACGGCACCACACCGCGCTGGTTCGGCCGCACGAGCACCAGCTTGACCGACGGCCGTCCGCCCGCGTTCGCCGCCGCACCCGACGGCTCATGGATCGCGAGCGCCGGAAACCTCGGGCTCGCCATGTGGGACCAAACCGGCGACCTCCTCTGGTCTCAATCCACGTGGGCTGAGACGCCCCCGACCGCGCACCCCGGCAGCGCCGCCACCGCCCTACTCGCCGCCCTAAACCAGACCACGCTCCTAGTCATCGACAACCGCATCGCGACGACCTACGACGCGCACTCGGGCAAGCAACTCCTCCAACTCGATCTCTCCGACACGCTCGTCACCGCCAACGGCAAGGCGACATCCGCCGTGCTCAGCCACGACGGGACGACCATCGCCATCGCGACCAGCCACGACAACGGCCGCGTGCTCATCCTCAACACCACAGACCTCACGCTCCAGGCCGTGCTCACCACCCGCGCCGACGAACTCGCCTGGACCGCGGATGGCAGCGGCCTGATCACGACGTACGACACCCGCGTGAGCCGCTACCGCCACGACATCTCGACCGATTGGGCGCTGGACCGCGTCTATCCCGCGGGCGACGTAGTCCACAACATCGCCGTCGCGGCCGATGGCCGAATCGCATTCGGCGACGAGCAGGGCAACCTGACCGTCCTAGACAGCACCCTGACTCCGGTCCACACCGCAGACCCAGGCGGCCTACCTGTCCCGCACTGGCTGCCAGGCGGCGATCTGCTCGTAGGCACCTGGCTCGGCCAAGTCCAGCGCCTGAACAGCACCTATCAGGCCACGTGGTCGACCGTCGTGCGCTCCACGGCGCCGGACATGCGCGCCAATTTCCTCGCCCCCGCGACCGCACCCGTCGCGACCGTCACCGACCACGGCAACGCCATCGCTCCGCTGACCGGCAAGAACCTGTTCCCCGTAGCGGCGGCGACCATCAATCTCGACCCGAGCGTCCCCGGCCAGGGATCGCTGAGACTAGCGGTCCCGGACCCGGTGCCCGCCGGCTACCAGCCGACGCCGCAAAAGTCCCCGTGGCTGCGCGACACCGTCGTCGAGGGCATCAGCACCGCCAGCGACAACGCCGTGGCGCAAGCGATCCTCATGCAACTCCCCGCACCGGTGACGTTCAACGCGATCTCCCTTTGGGACGACCCGGCGCACCCGGAAGCCTGGCTGCGCGACCTGCGCCTAGACGTCCGCGACTCACCCGACCACCCCTGGCGCCCCATCAGCAGGCTGATCACCGACCAGCCCGCCCGCAGCTACCGCGTCACCGACCCCGACCCGGCCAACCTCGGCCAGCCGATCACCGCGACCGAACTACGCCTCCTGCTACCCCCCGGCGTCCCCGGCAACGTGCGCCTAGCCGCGATCGCCCTGCACCTGACCACCTGACCCCTGACCACCTGACGCAGCGCACAACGCTGCACGCGCTGGGGGAACGAGCGCTCCCGCCACACGACTTCGCCAATCGTGCGGCGGGAGCGCTCCGGCATGCCCTCAATAAGGTTCCTGATAATCGAGTTCGCCGCGCACGAATTCCCTCGTTCGACGGCCAGCGTACGAATACGCCCGGAGCCACAAGACGCTGACTTGGGAAAAGTACTGGTGGCGTCAGTCCGGCCAAATATGGGGGCTATTTCTCAAGGAGGTCTGCCGGGCCTGGTCGTGCGACGTAGGAAAGCTGCTGGCACCGCTGGCCGAGCGGCGCTGGAGCGACACTGACCACCTTCCGGATCCGTCAATGGGCACAGTCTTCGGGTTGCGGCTGAACCGCGCCGCATAACGGCTGGACTGGACGGACTTGCGGGCTATCAGCCGCCTGCGGGCGCTGCGAACGCTCCGTGCCGCCCCTCTCCACCGACGAACCGCGCGGCGCCCGCCTCGCCCTCGGCCGCCACGATCGGCACTCCCGCCGCGCCTTCGGCACGCAACGCCTCGGCGAGCGGAAGGTCCAGCCCGACGTACGTCGACCACCGATCGACGAGCACGCACCCAAACGGAAACGCGGCGATCTCCGCCGCGAATTCGCGCGCCGCTCGGACCGCATCGCCGGGAGCGACGACTCGGTTCGCCAAGCCGATCGCCAGCGCCTCCTGCGCATCCACCGGACGCCCCGTCAAAATCAGATCCAATGCACGGCCAAGGCCCACGATGCGCGGCAGCCGGACGGTGCCGCCGTCGATCAGCGGGACGCCCCATCGGCGACAGAACACTCCCATCACCGCGTCGCTCTCGACGACGCGAAGGTCCGCCAGCAGCGCGAGTTCGAGTCCGCCGGCGACCGCGTATCCGCTGATCGCAGCGATGAGCGGCTTGCGCAACGCCATCCGGGTCGGCCCCATCGGGCCGGTGCCGCCGCCGTCGGGTTCCAGCGCGTTGACACGCGTCGGGTCGGAGATCGCCGTCAGGTCGAAGCCGGCGCAGAACGTCCCGCCGGCCCCGGCGAGGACCGCGACCTTCTGGTCCGGGTCGGCCGCAAAGGATTCGAACGCCTCGCGCAACTCGTCCGCCATCGGGCCGTCCACGGCGTTGCGACGCTCAGGCCGATCCAGCCAGATCGTGGTGATCGAGCCCTCGATCTCGACGCGCACGCTGCCCGTACCCACGCCAATGCCCATCGCTGCTACCTCCGGCTCCGACTCGACTGCGGCATCCGGACCGCGCCCGGACCGATGTTCTGATAACACTTCGAGCTCATGAGGGCTTCAACTGCCAGGGCGATCATCAGTGTGATCATGACGTCGGCCGGCATCATCCTGGCCGCATACGGTCCCGAGGCTTTTCAGCGGATCGGTCATCTCGTCGTCGCTTACGGCGGCTATGCCCTGATAGGTGCCGCGACTGTTGTCACCTTCGTACGAATAGTGCCGCGCAACGCCCGAATGTTGCCGATAATACTCGTGCTCGGCGGCCTCGCGCTGATCGGCTTACACCATCGTTCCGCATGGTATGCACACCGTTGGGCTCTTGTCGGGGCCCTCCTCGTCCTCGCGGGAGTTGGATTGGCGACACTTCCGGCACGTCCAGAACGTCAGCCCGATGAGAGCAAATGGCCGATCCCGTATCGGCGGAAGACATGTGTCGTCGTCTCTCGTGAAGTGAAGATCTCCGGGAAATACGAAACTCCCACCGTCTTGCTGCTCACCGCCGTCGTCGGGACGCTGAAGGCCAACCTCGCGGAAGCCCAGGTTCCCATCGGGTGCACGAATGCGATTTGGAACGGCCGCAGCAGCACCGAGAGACACAGTGCCGCGATGCCCGCGAGAGTGAGCCCGAGCCCACCGAGCCCGTGCGCCGCATGAAGCACAGCGTCGAATCCAGGCCGAATCGGCTTGCCCTTATCGGTCACCGGGCTGGCCCACGGATAAAGATCCGAGGCGAAGAACGCGAACGCCGTGAGCACGGTCACCACACTCGGTAGCAGCGTGACCAGGTATGCCCCTCTGCCGAGGCCCTCAACGGTGGAGGCGGCGATTTTGGGCGTTTCGCTCACGAGGAGGTCCCGCTGCTTTTCAACACCATGGTCGCACCGCACTTCCCGCAAAAAGGCGGCTTGTACCGGTTGACGGGGGTCACTCTCTTGTTTCCGGCGGTGCAGCCGCTTGTCAGGCACACGTATCGTTCGCCCGGGGCCGTCCCCTTGCCCCTTGTCGTGTTGTCCCCGCTCTGCGCCAGCATGAGCGTTCGCGCCAGCCGCAGCGCAAGGCGCAGACGTCTTAGCGCACTACCCACCCCAGCAGTCCACCCCACGGCTATCAGTATGCGTAAATGACCATGGACTGCCTAGTACAGCGCGGGGGTTCGGAAACGACTAGTCGCTTCCGAACCCCCGGATTAAGAGCTAGCGGTTACGGGACGCTCCATTGCTGGTTTGCGCTGTCGGTGCAGGACCAGATTTGGGCCTGCGTGCCGGCGGCGCCGAAACCGGTGTCGTCCAGGCACTTGCCGGAGTTCGGGTTTATGTACTCGCCGTTGGATTGGGGTTGCCAGATCTGCGCGCCGGTGCCGTTGCAGGTCCATAGCTGGACCTTGGTTCCGTTCGCGATGCCGGCGCCGCTTACGTCGAGGCACTTGCCTAGCGACTGGAGCGTGCCGTTGGCGGCGGCGGTCCAGGTTTGGGCGTTGGTGCCGTTGCACGTGTAGACCTGCACCGGCGTGCCGTCCGCGTTGTTTGCGCCGCGCACGTCCAGGCAGAGGCCCTGGTAGCCGGTGATCGGGCCGGTTCCGCCGTTGCCGTTGCCGCCGGTACTGCTTGGCGACGGGGTCGGGCTGCCGGTCGGGCCGGTTACGGTGCCGGGCCAGGTGAAGGTGACCATCGCGCCTGCGGGGAGGGTATAGCCGAACGACTGGCCGCCGTAGGAGACCTGGAAGGTCTGCGAGCTGCCGCCGGTGTTCTCGGCTACTAGCGCGATCGTGCCGTCAGGGTTCTTGAACGCCACGTTGTTCACGGTGCCGACCACGTTGGAGTCGATGTGCACCGCGCCGGGCTTCACGAACTTCGAGAAGTGGCCGAGGATGTAGTACTCGGCGTTGTAGCTCACGCTGCTGCCGTTCGTGGTGATCGGCGCCGTGCAGCCGCAGCTGTTGCCGATCTTCGGGCCGCCGTTGTTGTCCAGCGCGATGTTCCAGAACGTGACGGTGCTCGACCAGTTTCGCAGGGTGTTGATCGCGGTGCCGCCGCCCTGGCCGTTGATCTCGGCGCCCCAGTTGGTGCCGTTGGTCCAGGAACCCTCGGTCTCGAGCGTTTCCTTGCTGGGGTACGCGTTGTGGACCGTGGTCTGCGCGCTGACGTTGCCGCCGTAGTGGTGCCATGCGACGCCGGCGGCGTTGTTGCCGGTCGCGTTGAAGACCTGCTCGGGGTACGACGGGACGTCCCAGTTGTGGTCCCACGCGAGGATCTTCGTGTTCAGGCCGGCGGAGTGGAGATCCGGTGCCAGGTCGTTGATGATCGTGCTCTCCTGCGAGGCCGACATCAGCATGCCGGGGTACGCCGGCGGCGAGAACTGCGGCTCGTTGGCGACGCTGAGGTACGTGATCGGGATGCCCGCGCCCTGATATGCCTGCACGAACTTGGTCAGGTACTGCGCGAACACCGCCTCGTCGCCGCCGGTCAAGCCGCCGCCGACCATGTTGCCGCTGGTCTTCATCCAGCCCGGCGCGCTCCACGGCGTCGCCATGAAGGTGAGCTGCGGGTTGAGCGACTTGGCCTGCTGGAGCAGCGGGATGATGTACGCCTGGTCCTTGGCGATCGAGAACCGGCTCAGGCTCGGGTCGGACGAGCCGTCGTCCAGGCTGTAGAACGCACGGGAGAAGTCCGCGGTGCCGACCGGCTGACGCAGGAAACTGAGACCGATCCCGTTCCCGCTCGATCCGAACAGGTTGTTCATGATCGTGTCGCGCGACGGGGAGTTGAAGATGTCGTACGACGCGGCGTCGGTCATCGAGCCGCCGAAGCCGACGATCGTCTGGAACGTGTTGTTCGGGTTGACGGTGATGACCGAGCCGCTGCCGCCTGATCCGAACGTGACAGGGGCCTGCTGAGTCAGCTTGTTGGCCTGGTCCGCGGTGGTGAGCCAGACGTTGGCGGGGGTGGCCGCGAAGGACGGCGTCGCCTGGGTGAACGTGTACGCCGCGGCGGCCGCGGTGAGTACGGCGGCGACGGAAAGGTAGGAGAGCTTGCGGCGCCGGTGGGGTGGCCTCGCGGGCTGTGTGGGCTGGGTGACCTGTTGGGAGGTCATCGAGATGGGCTCTTCTCCGGGAGATCGGGTGGGTCAAAAGCCCTGGCCGGGAGACGAGGCGGCGTAGCACACGGCTGGGAGTGCCTTTGTTGTCAGCGCAAACTAACCGAGGCGGCGGGCTGGATCAAGGGCTCTGATTCGGCTGTCCGCGGAAACAGGGTAAAGATTCGGCAACGCTGCGAGGAGGCGACGCGGTAACCCAGTGACGCAGTGACGCGGTTCGGTGCGCTCGCAGAGAAACGGCGTGCTCGGCCCGACGTTCCCGGACCGGCCGGTGCTCTACTCCGGCACCAGCGGCGGCCAAGGTCCGCCACGTGGACACGACGTTCTCGGACCACAGCTCGGTGCTCAAGTTCATCGAGTACGTCTTCGGTCTGCCGACGCCGGCCTCGATCAACCACCAGTTCGACACGAAGACGCCGACCAAGAACAACGCCACCGGCAGCAAGGCCTTTCCGCCGCGGGCTGCCTGGCACCGCCGTTCGCAGCAGCGCTGCCGTTCGGAGTTGACGGGCGGGCTACCTCCCGTTCACGCGAGAAGGTCCCGATCAGCCGTCCCTCCTGGCAGACTGCTCGCATGTACGACTTTGACGTGCTTGTTCTCGGCTCCGGTCCGGGCGGCCAGAAGGCCGCGATCGCCACCGCCAAGCTGGGAAAGCGGGCGGCCGTCGTCGAGCGGCGGGACATGGTCGGCGGGGTGTGCATCAACACCGGCACGATCCCCTCGAAGACCCTGCGCGAGGCGGTGCTCTACCTCACCGGGATGAGCCAGCGCGAGATGTACGGGCAGAGCTACCGGGTCAAGGACGACATCACCGTCTCCGACCTGCTCGTGCGCACGCAGCACGTCATCGGCCGCGAGGTCGAGGTGATCCGCAGCCAGCTGTCGCGCAACCACATCGCGATGCTGCCGGGGCTCGGCGCGTTCGTCGACGCGCACACCGTCGAGGTCTCGGACGGCACCGGACGCGAGAGCCGGGTGACCGCGGACAAGATCGTCATCGCCACCGGTACCACGCCGGCTGCGGCCGGCCGCAGTGGCGTTCGACGGCACGACCGTCATCGACTCCGACGGAATCCTGCAACTCGAGCGAGTGCCGCAGTCAATGCTCGTCGTCGGCGCCGGAGTCATCGGCATCGAATACGCGTCCATGTTCGCCGCGCTCGGTTCGAAGGTCACCGTCGTCGAGTCGCGGACGCGGATGCTCGAGTTCTGCGACATCGAGGTCGTCGAAGCGCTCAAGTACCACCTGCGGGACCTGGCGGTCACGTTCCGCTTCGGCGAGACCGTCGCGGCGGTGGAACGGCACGCCAAGGGCGCCATCGCGGTGCTGGAGAGCGGAAAGAAGATCCCCGCCGAGGTCGTCATGTACTCGGCCGGACGCCAGGGCATGACCGAGGGCCTGAAGCTGGAGAACGCGGGGCTGGAAGCCGACATGCGCGGCCGGATCGCGGTCGACGAGTTCTTCCGCACGCCGGTGCCGAACATCTACGCGGTCGGCGACGTGATCGGCTTCCCGGCGCTCGCCGCGACCTCGATGGAGCAAGGGCGATTGGCCGCGCACCACGCATGCGGCGAGCCGGTGAACGTGATCTCCGCGCTGCAGCCGATCGGCATCTACACGATCCCGGAGATCAGCTTCATCGGGCGCACCGAGGACGAGCTCACCAACGGCCGCATCCCGTTCGAGGTCGGCGTTTCCCGGTACCGCGAGCTGGCGCGCGGTCAGATAATCGGCGACTCGTACGGCGTACTCAAGCTGCTGGTCTCCCCCGACGACCGCTCGCTGCTCGGCGTGCACGTGTTCGGTACCGGTGCGACGGAGCTGGTGCACATCGGACAGGCCGTCATGGGCTGCGGTGGCACGGTGGACTACCTGGTCGACGCTGTATTCAACTACCCGACGCTGGCCGAGTCGTACAAGGTCGCCGCGCTCGACGCGATGAACAAGATCCGGCAAATCGAACGCCTCGCCGACTAGTTCTGACTAGTACTCGGGTCGGCGAGGCGCTCGATCGGCTCAACTCATCGGTTAATCAGCACGTACATCTACTAGTCCTGCTCGTGGTAACCCGCGGTGTAGGCACGCACATCGGCGAGACTCCACCAGTTGCCAACCGCTGCGGTCAGCGTGAGCCGGACGTACCGCACCGGGCTCCCGCTCAAGTCAGCCGTCGTGAACTGACCGCTGCCCTGACCGTTCGCGACCGCCGTCGTCCAGTTCACGCCGTCGACGCTGGTCGTGATCGCGTAGCCACGCGGGTAGTCGCCGGTCGAAGCACCGGTGTCGAACACGACCTGACGGGCGTTGATCGCCTTGCCGAAATCGACCTGCAGGTACAGACCCGGGGCCTGACCCTCGCCGGTCGAGTAGCGCGTGCTGGCGTCGCCGTCCACGGCGTTGGCCGCGACATCGCCGGTGCAGCACGAGTTGGTCGGGCCGTTCGGGTTACCCGTCGCGGTCCAGCCCGTCGGGTTGACCTGACGCAGCGCGTAGGTGCCCGGGATGTTGCCGCGCCACACGAACGTCGCGAGCGCGCCGCCGGGCAGCGTGTACGTGAACGCCTGGCTGCCCTCGCGCACGGCGAAGGCCTGCGGGTTGTCGTTCTCGTTGTGCGCGACCAGCACGGTGCTGCCGTCCGGGTTGCGGAACGCCACGTCCATGACCTGACCGTTCCAACCGGTCGTACCGAACGACGTGCTGGCGATGCGCACCGCGCCGGGCTGCACGAAGCGGGCCAGATGCCCGAGCGTGTAGTACTCGGCGTCGTTGGTGACGGTGTCGCCGGGGCCGACGGTGATGATGCCGGTACAGGTACCGCAGCCGCCGACGTGCGGGCCGTTGCCTGGGTCGAGAGCGAGGTTCCAGTTGATGACGGTCTCGGCCCAGTTGCGGGTGTTGCCGATGATCAGGTTCCTGGCGTGCCACTTGAGCGTGTCAGAGAACGTGTTCGCCGGGTTCGAGGACTGGCTGCCCGAGCACTCGGTGAAGTAGATCGGCTTGTCCGGGAACTGGTTGTGCAGCGCTGACATCGCGCTCGGGTCGCCGGAGTAGCAGTGGTATGCGACGCCCGCGATCCACTTGGCGGCCGGGGAGGCCAACTCGTTCTGCGGGTACGCGTTGATGTCCGCGGTCTCGTCCGGCGGGGTGTTCGCGATGTCGTTCGGGTGCTCGGTCCAGTTGTGGTCGTAGGCCAGGATCCCGGTGCGCAGGCCCGCGTCACGCAGCATCGGGCCAAGGTCCTCGATGACCTTCTCCTCCTGCCACGAGGGCATGTCCGTGCCCGGATATCCGTTGGGCGTGCGGTTCTGCGGCTCGTTCTGGATCGTGATCGTGTTGACCGTCACGCCGTTCGCCCGGTACGCCTCGACGAACTTGAGCAGGTAGAGCGCGTAGGAGCGGTAGATGCGCGGGTCGTCGATCAGCCGGCCGCCGTCCAGCGAGCCGCCGGTCTTCATCCACGCGGGCGGGCTCCACGGCGAGGCGACGATCTGCAGCCGCGGGTTGATGGCCCTGGCCTCGCGCAGCAGCGGCAGGATCTGCGCCTGATCGTGCGCGATGCTGAAATCGCGCTGCGCGTAGTCGGTCTGGCCGGCCGGCAGGTCGTCGTACGTGTAGGCGGCGTTGACGACGAAGTCTGACGCGCCGATCGGCTGGCGCAGGTAGTCCAGGCCGTCGCCGGTCCGCGGGTTGAACAGCGACTGCATCGTGGCGGCGCGCGCCGCTGGGGAGAGGCTGTAAAGCACGGACGCCGACGAGTCGGTGATCGCGCCGCCGAAGCCCTGCATCGTCTGATATTTCAGGGTCGGATCGACCACGACCGTGGGCGCGGTGGTCGCCGCGTCGCTGAACGCGACCGTGCCGAGGTCGCTCATCTTGTCCGCGCCGTCGGGCGTGGTGACCCAGATGTGCGCCGCGACCGGCGCCGGTCCTCCCGCGTTCGCAGCCGCCGCGCCGCCGGTGGCCAACGCGGTGGCGCCGACCG
The DNA here is from genome assembly GCA_963714445.1 of uncultured Actinomycetota bacterium. Lineage (GTDB taxonomy): Bacteria > Actinomycetota > Actinomycetes > Streptomycetales > Catenulisporaceae > Actinocrinis. The sequence goes on along the minus strand of CAVQPP010000400.1, from coordinate 38,191 downwards.
CGGCCACCGCTGTGCCCAGCGATACCGCCATCACTCGTATTCGGGACATCGTCGTCCTCCTTGCGCCGAGTTGGATGGGCTCGATGTAACAGATGTAACGCGAATGGAACACTTTCAGCAGCGTAGAAAAGCAGTCGCACCTGGAGCTGTCAAGGGATCCGGGTTCTTCTCCATGCATTGCCTAGATTTGGCTATGCTTCGTTCATGGAACAAAAGCGTGTAGCGCGTGGCTAGCGGCGCGCCGGGGCGCCGGGTGACCGTGCGCGCGATCGCGGCGCAGACCGGCGTCTCCATCGCGACGGTCTCCCGGGTCCTCAACGACCAGACGAACGTCGCGCCCGAGACTCGCGAGTTGGTACGCCGCGCCGCCGAGCAGCTAGGCGCGCGGGCGGCCACTCCCCGTCCCGGCCCGGCCGGTGCGGTCTACCTGCGCTGCCCGTACACGCTCACCGACTACTTCGGCCTGATCGTCTCCTCGATCGCCGAGACGCTGGAACTGCACGGCAGATCCCTGATCCTCAACGCCGGCGAAGCCGCCCAGCGCGAGACCGTGCTGCCCACGCTGCCGAGCCGCCCCGGCGTCGGCGGCGCGATCGTGATCCTGCCGCCCGAGCCCAGCGACCAACTCGTCGCGCTGCGCGCCAGAGGCTTTCCCTTCGTAGTCGTCGACCCGCGCACCACGCCGCCGCGCGACGTCGCGTCGGTGTCGGCAGCGCACTTCGCCGGGGCGCGCAGCCTCACCCACCACCTGGTCCAGCTCGGCCACCGACGCATAGGCGTCATCGCCGGACCGCACAACTGGCTAGCCGGGGAAGCCCGCCTGGCCGGTCACGCCGCCGCACTCGCCAGCGCCGGAGTACTCCCCGACCAGGCACTCACGCGCCAAGGCGAACCAACGACACAACTCGGCTACCGCGCGGCCGGCGAGCTACTAGACCTCCCAGAACGACCGACCGCCCTCGTCTGCTTCAATGACAAGACCGCAGTCGGCGCGCTGACCGCCGCGGCCGAACGAGGCCTGCGCGTGCCGGCCGACCTGTCCGTCTCAGGCTTCGACGACATCGATCTCGCGCAGGCCACCAACCCGCAGCTGACGACTGTCCGCCAACCCCTCGAAGAGATGGGCCGAATGGCCGTCAGCCTCCTGATCCGCCTCCTCGACGGCCACCGAGTCGACGCCCTGCACGTCGAACTCGCCACCGAACTCGTCGTACGCGGCTCGACCGGCCCGGTCCCAGCCCCAGCCCCAGCTACGACATCGACCCCATAACTCCCCATAACCGCGCCAACTCAACGACCGTCAGCTAGACTCACTAACGACTCCACATCACGTCTCGGGCGACGTTCCATCACGCTGCATGCCAGCTATCGCGGAGGGCTTGAGCAGGCGCGCTGCGTCACGGGGAAGGATCGTCGCCGCCGTGTGCGAGTTCTGCGCCAAGTACGTCGGCCTGCTCGACGGCCACCGGGACGTGCTAGCCGCCTTCCGGATCGACTCCCTCTCGGCGCGCGAGCGCGAAGTCTTCATGCTGCTCGGCCTCGGACTGTCCAACGCGGACCTCGTCGCGCAGCTTCAGGTAACCGAGCGCACCGTGAAGGCGCACGTCTCGCGAATCATGGGCAAACTCGGGCTGTCGCGGACCAAGGTCACCGCGATCGCAGCGCTCTACCTCGCCGAAATGTGTACCGCAGTACATCGTCCGAGGCGCCTTCGAATGCTGAACTGAACATCGTTCACGTACTTCCACCACAAAGAGCGCCTGAGGCGCTCTACCCACACCGTACCCGCACACGGTCCGGCTGCGCCGTGGTACGAGATTTCCACACCTCGCAACGGCTGACCACGGAACGCCGCCGGATGTCACCGCGCCTACCCACCCCGCGGCGCGGGAGTCGCAGGCCATACCCACTGGCCCCTACTCAAGGACGGTTATCCGTGGTCGATGACGTACGGTCGGGCGCGCCCACAGCGCCCGCCGCTGGAAAGGGAAAGGTCGGCAGACGCGCGGTGCTCGCCGGCAGCGTCGGCGCGAGCGTGCTCGTCGCCCTCCCCGACGTGCTCGCCGCGGCTCCCGCGCGGGCCGCAGTCGTCCCGGACCCAGGCTCAGGCTCCGTATCCGCACCGGCACCAGTCTCAGCACCCGCATCCACCGCTACCCCCGCGCACTTCTTCCTCTACGGCGCACCCGGACCAACCGCCACGCCGAAGCTGCAAGGCTGGCGCCCACCGGCGAGCCGTACCGCCGCCCCCGCCGCACCGTTCGTCGTCGGCTCCGGCATCGCGGCCCGGCCGGCACGTTCGGCCGACGGCGCGACCGTCGCGTTCCCGACGGTCACCACCGCACCCTCCGGCGCCACGGTGACGCTCGCGCTCGTCAACACCGCCACCGCAGCAGTCGAGACCAGCCCCGGACTCCACCTCCCCCACGTCCCGCAGGACGCTTCCGTCCTAGTACGCCCGGTCTTCGCCCCCGGCACCGCGACAATCGCCCTCGTCATCGCCATCACCATCCCCACCAACTGGACCACGTTCCGCAAGGTCTCAGCCGACGGCGCCGCCGCGACAGTCCCCACCGCAACGTGGACCACGCACCACGTCCTCGCCTACCTAGACCGCTCCACCGGCACCTTCACAGGCCCCTTTGACCTGGCCGACGCGCCGTCCCTCGCCTGGACCGACGCGGTCGCCGACTCGCAGAACCTTTACCTGTGGACGATGCGCGAGCCGGCCGTCTCCGTCGGCACGAAGCAGAAGCCGCTGCCCGCCCCGCCGCCCCGGTTGCTGACCTTCCCGCTCGGCTCGGGCCGTCCGGTGCGCGCGACGCGCTCCGCCGGGGCGTGGCCGAACGGCGCGACCGGCCTGATGCTGTCGACCGGCGAAGTCGCGCGCGTCGCCGAGGGCCGCGACCTCGAGGTCTACTCGCCGCGCACTAACGCCAGCACTCGCTTCAGGTTCGCCGAATTCCAGCGTGAGTCGGCGCGCGCCGGTGCGACGACCGTGCACCCGAGACCGGACGGCACACTCGTCATGGCGAACGCGGCGTTCGGCCGTGCCATCGTCGTCGATCCGGCAACGTCATTCCGGACCGCGTCAATGGTCGAGTACGCCAAGCCCAAGATCGCGATCGGCGGCCCCGACGCCAAGACGGCGCTCTCGCCCGACGGGACCATCCTCTACACGCTCGGCCCTGCGAACGGCGCGGGCGGCCTGAGTGCCTACGACCTCGCGACCGGCGAGTTGGTCGCCGCGTACGGCGCGGGCGCGCACTACTCCGGCGTCTACCAGCTGCCGAGCGGCGCGCTGATGGCCGTCGTCGGCACCGAGTCGGGCTCGCAGCTCGGCTTCTTCTCCCCGTCGCTCGCTCAGCTCGGCGCGAGCAGCACCGACATGTACGTGGCGGAGGTGTTCTGAAATGGCCGGATTCGACACCGCCAGCACGGTGCAGAACCAGGTCCCGGTGGCGATCAACGAGTGGGGTGCGCCCGCGTTCTGGGTGCGGTACTTCAACCCCTGCTACTTCACCTCACTCAGCTCCGACGCGGTCAGCGAGTGCACCGCGGTCTGGAACGGCAACAGCAGCTCGCCGCACCTCGGCGCGGTCACCACCCCGACCCAGTCACGCCTCAACGGCACCAGCGCGGAGGGCCAGGCGGACGCGCAGACCTTCGTCAGCGCGCTGATCAGCACGTACACCTCCGTCGGCCCGCTGCAGCTGCCCAGCAACGGCACGCTGTTCTGCTGGCTCGACCAGGAGGCGTCGACGTCGCTGAGCCTGGGCTACTGGAACGGCTGGGCCGGCTACATGAACGGCTACGCGTACGCCGGCGGCCACCCCTTCCACGCCGCGCTGTATTGCAACCCGTTCGCGGCCCCGCCGAACTGCACGGTCATCGGCGCAGGCGGCGCGGCCAAGTGCTACGCGGTCTGGTCCAGCGAGCCGCTGAAGTGTGGCAACAGCTTGGCCAACCCGCCGGCCTGGGCAGCCGAATCGTGCGGCGGCTTCGAGACGTACCTCTGGCAGTACTGGGACGAGGATATCTGCGCCAGCACGAGCGCGAATGTAGACCTCGATCTCGGACACCCGAACACGTCGTACAGCAACTACTGCTTCTACCTCAGTTCAAAGCCGTAGTTCACGCCGTAGGCGAAGCGGAGGAGGCGGGAGAATGCGACGAGGCCTGACGCTATGTCGGCGAGCGATCGTGACAGCGGCAACGGTGCTACCGCCCATTCTCGCCGCCGCCGGATGTGCGAGCACTGAGAACCAGGCATCCGGCACCCCCGCCTCCTCCCACTCGACGCCGACATCACCATCCCCATCGACGGCCGCACCCTGCCGGACCAGCGAGCTGAAGATCGAGCTCGGTCCCGGCGCAGTCGCGGCCGGCACGTGGGCGACACTCCTGGAATTCACGAACGCCGGCAACGCCTCGTGCACCATGACCGGCTGGCCCGCAGTCGCCGGGATCACGTCGTCCGGCACCACGTCACCCGCAACCAACCGCTCCGACGCGATGGACGGCCTCAACACAACAGGCACGCCGCACGTAACGCTCCAGCCAGGCGGCAAAGCAGGCATCGACATATCGGGCACTGACAACTCGGCTGGCGGCGGATCCTGTCCCCCGCCCTACGGGAAGCTGCGCGTATCAGCCCCCGGCGACTCAACCTCGGTGACGGTCCCCGCGACCACGTCCGCGCTCTCCGGCGGCCTGCCAAGCTGTGCCCCGTTAGCCGCGTCGCCGGTCCATCCGCTCTCCGACTTCTCCTTCAACGGACAGTGAGCCGATGCCAACGCTGTCGCTGATCCTCACTGGCACCGTCCTGGCCAGCGGCGTATTGCTGCTCCTTTCCGGCGCGACCAAGCTCTCTCGGACGTCCAACGACTCCGCGATCCGCGCCGCGCTGCGCGTCAGCCCCCACCGATGGCGTCAGATCGAGACGGTCGCTGGCGTCATCGAGACCGTAACCGGTACAGCCGTGTGCCTAGCCATATTCATGGGCTTCCATCCAGCCATCGCAGGCACGGCACTAGCCGCGCTCGGCGCGATCTTCAGCGGACTTCTCGCCTACACGCGTCGCGCAAAGGTATCCGGAGGCTGCTCATGCGTCCGCCCCTCAAAGAACGCAGACGCAGCGATCACCTGGCCGGTCCAAGCCCGCGCAGCATGGCTCCTAACCGCTGGCGTCATCCAGGCGCTGATCCATCTCCCGCGACCAACGCCAACGATCGGCGACGGCATCGTCGTTAGCGTCGTCGCCCTCAGCACCCTCACACTCATGCTCGCAGCCGAGGGACCGTGGCACATCACGACTTGCCGCCTCCGCATCCCACTCGGCCCGCGCACAACTCTCAAAGCACTGATGACACACGGCGTCTTCGAGTCGATGGTCAACTCCGTCGGCCCCTTCACCGAGGGCTTCGCCTACCGCCGAGACGGATGCGTCGAAGAGTTCGTCTTCACCTCCACCCCACGGTCAGGCCGCGCCGACCGCGCCGTCGCCTTCCGGGTAAGCCGCACGCCTCACGGCGCCAACGGCCTCGCCGTCGAAGCTCGAATCGAGACTAGATCTCCGTCAGAGCGAGCTGCAGAGACTGTCCAACGCGTCGCCGTCTGACCCGAGTCGGCCAGCGGCGTCCGTGAAGTCGCTCAGCTGGCTGGTGTCGCCCTTCTCGATGGCTTGGAGCCCGGTCAGCACGGTGTTGGTGTCGGTGTCCATGGCCTGGATCGCGTCCTTGACCGACTGGTGCTGAGCCTGCGCGAGCGCGGAGTCCAGCGCCGTCTTGATGCCTTGCACGTCAGTCGTGAACGCCGCGAGATCCGTCTGCAGCGCGTTCGGGTCGGAGGCAGCCTCGTCCGTGCTCAGCTTGGTCTCGTCGGTCTGGATCTTGCTGAGTACAGACTGGAACGAACTCTCTGCTGACGTACAGCCCGGATCGGACAATCCGGTGCCGGCGTCGGTCGACGTCGAAGAAGGCGACGGGCTGCTACCGAATCCGCTGTTCGCAGCGGCGCTGGACGCCGCGCTCGACGGATGGCTAGCCGCGTTCGAAGCCACGACCGTCGGCTTGGAGGAGACCCCAAGCGTGGCAATGAGGACGCCCGCGGCGACGAGGTCGAGCGCGCTGATGATGATTCCCGCGATGGCCAGACTGCGACCGGTCCCGCCGACCTTGTCAGCCTTGCGCAGTCCGATGATCGAGAAGACCAGGCCCAGCGGCGCTAGCAAGAATGCGAGGATGAATCCCGCGATCGCGGCACCATTCCCAGTCTGCTGCGGTGGCGGCGGGGGGCCGTACCCGTAGTTGGGCGGGTAGTTCGGCGGAGGGTAGCCCGGTGCATAGTTGGGCGGTGCTCCGTATCCCGGGTCGCTCGGCGGTACGTAGCTCGGCGGCGTGCCGTATCCCGCCTCGGCCGGCGGCCCTGCCGCATACGGCGGCAACTGCTGCGTCTGGTCCCCAGGCGGAGGCCAGTTCGGCGTCGTTTCACCGCCGGACCATCCCGGCGAATCCTGCGGTTGCTGCGGTTGCTCTTGCTGCCCACCCCACTGATCAGCCACGATGCCCTCCCCAGCGCAACGAGCAGAGGTCTCCCCTCTAGGACCAGCATCGCGCGTGGCGGCACAGCCTTTCGGATGACCGCTAAATCGTTACCTAGCCGGGCGGGTCACGGTTTCCGGGTAGGTATATCCGCAGGTTTCGAGGACGAGTTCAGCGAACATCGCTTCTGCCCACGAGAACCAGGCGCGGGTCCAGCGCTTGGGGCGGTCGACGTGGAAGGACTCGTGAATGCGGGTCGTACCGGCGTCCGTCGCTAGCAGGACGTTGATCGCGGCGCGTTTGCCGGCTGGGTCCGTGCTGGTCAGGGCGGCGGCTGCGAGCGCGATGGGCCAGACCTGGCGGCGTGGGGTGTGCGGGCTACCGACGCCGGACGCGGAGGTGCCGCGATAGTAGTAGGGGTTGCGGTCGCTGAGCACGAACGCGCGGGTTGCTAGGTACGTCGGGTCGTCTGCGTAGCAGTATCCGATTAGGGGGAGCGCGAGGAGGCTCGGGATGTTGGCGTCGTCCATTTCGAGGCGGGCGCCGCGGCCGTCGACCTCGTAAGCCCAGCGGGGGCCAGTTGCCGGATCGTCGATGATGGCGTGGTCGCGAATTCCTGCGTCGATCGCGGTGCGCAGTTGCCGCGCTCGTTCGACTGTGTTGGCGCGGTGTTCGAGATGCTCGACGACCGCTGCGATTTCGATGATCAAGCCTAGGACGACAGACGCGAACATGTTGCCGGGCACGTTGTAGCCGTACCGGCAGGGATCGTCGCTCGGGCGGAATCCGCTCCACGTCATTCCGGTGACGGCGAGACCGGTTGATCGTTCACGTTCGCCTCGTTCTAGCGGTTGCCGGAAGGGCCCATGCGACCGCCGGAACCGGTACGTTGAGCGCGCGTCATGGTCCCGCTCGATCTCCCATGTGTCCAAGATCCGCTCGACCGCACGCCAGAACCGCGCGTCGAAGATGTCGGTGCGGCCGTACCGGCGCCATGTGCGGTAGGCGAGCAGCAGCGGGAAGCACAGCGAGTCGACCTCGTACTTGCGCTCCCACACCCAGGGATTCGAATCGGCGTCGGTGACGTCCTTGTGCCCCGCGCCGCTCGGGCTGGCGTTGAACGCGTTCGCGTACGGGTCCAGGGCGATGAACTCCAACTGCCTCCGCAACACGCCGACCACGAATTCCTCGGCTTCGGCGCGTGCCGTCGCATCCAGCTCCGACGGAGCCAACCGCAGGAACGGCATGACCTGCGCCGACGAGTCGCGCAGCCACATCGCCGGGATGTCGCCGGTCAGCAAGAACACCGTGCCGTCGCGGAGTCGCCGCGCCGCGCGGCCGGTCGTCTCGGCGAAGAAGCGGGACACGATCCGTGCCGCACGATCGTCGCCGAGGACGGCTTCGATCCGCCGCTCGACCGCCGCGAATCCGCCAACCGGGTCGATCACCGAACCACTCCCCTCTCCCCCATGATCTTAAGGAGCTGGTGTCATGGGCACTTGGTACGTTCGGCTTCTTGACTGTCGCGAGGAAGGATGAGCAGATGCCGGAAACACCGCAGATCGAGACCCGTGCCGAGCAGCCCTACGTGTCGATAACCGCGCGCGTGACGATGTCGCAGCTCGGCGCGCTCGGGGCGCGCTTGGGCGAGGTGTTCGCCTGGCTCGAGGCTCACGGCGTCGAGCCCGCCGGCGCGCCGTTCTTCAAATACGACGAAATCGACATGGCACGTGAGCTGCGTGTCGAGGCCGGCGTACCGATCGCGTCGCCGGTGGAGGGCGACGAGAACGTCACATCGGGCGTGCTGCCTGGCGGTCGCTACGTGACGATGGTGCACGTCGGACACCCGGATGAGCTGGAGCAGGCCAATGCGACGCTGCTGGCGTGGGCCGAAGAGCAAGGCCTGCGGTGGGACGTGACGCCGGGCGAGCGCGGGGACGTCTGGGGCAGTCGCCTGGAGTCTTATCTGACCGATCCGGCCGAGGAGCCGGACATGGCCAAATGGGTGACGCAGTTGGCGTTCCGCCTCGCGGATTGATTCGTCAGAGTGATGATCAGTTTGGCGACGGTCAGCTTGGCCGTCCGCCGAATTGCCAGTTGTAGACCTCGATGTCGGCATACCGGTCAGCGGTGACGATCGCGCGCGCCGCGTCGGGACTCTCGGCGCGGAGGAGCACCGCAGTTCCCAGCCACACGGCACCGTCGTCGGACAGGAGCGGTCCGTAGGCGATCAGTTCGTCCACCGCATCCTGGTCGCCCGGCACGGCGAGATCGGCGGGCTCCCCCGCGCCGAGACCGAGCACCAGGTAGCGGTTGCCACCGCCGCGGCCGCCGGGGAAGTCCCACATCGTGCGCGCGAGCACGTTGCGCCACCGGCGCAACAGCACGTCCCGATACACCCCGGCCTGGTAGTTGGGCTCGTCGAACGCGAACGCACGCGCGGCCGCCGCGTCCGGCAGGTCGAGGATGTGCACGCTGCCGGTGGCCGTCTCGCGATCGTCGGTGAGGGTCGGGCCGCGCGCGATCATCTGCTGCGCGAAGCCGTCCATGTAGGACCAGTGCGCTTCCGCCAGCTCGTCGCGCAACGCCGCGGAGCCGGGCCGGTCGCGGTGGTAGACGAAGAACTCCATGCCCGACAGTCTCCCAAATGTCGATCATCGCCACGACCGGGGCGCTTGGCGGCGGCCGCGATGACCGGTTTCGGTGACTGCGTGCCGCACCGGGCCACGTTGAGCAAAAGATACGGTGTATAAGAGTTCTGTGCTCGAAAACCCAGAGTGGCTGATCGACCTTCCGCTGACGTCGCGCGCGCAAGAGTTGCCCGGCATCGTCGAGAACTGCTTGCTGCAGTGGCAGTGCGCACGGCGCCACTTCAGTGATCGCAGAGCGGCGGACACGGCCTTCCGCGACTGGCTCCTGCGGCTGGCTCGATCGCAGCTGGTTGAATCAGGGCAGACGACAGAGCAGGCCGACTACGTCCTCTTCATGGTCCTCGGCCAACTGGTCAGCACGTGCGCCGTCAGTGGCGAGATTGACGACGCGTTCCTCGTGTGCCGGTGGCTCGTCGACACGTACGTGCCCCCCGGCGACGCAGACGCTGCCCAGGCCGTGTCCGGCACGATCCGATTCTGCATGCACATGGCCGAAGAATCGGCTCATCTCGATCGTGCTCGTGAGCTGCTTCAGTACATGCTTCGGATCGCGCCCGCCTTCGGCGATGGCTCCGAAGAGTTCGAAGACGCATTGCGCGAAGCGCTCCAACACCTGCACGGCCTATACCTCACCGACCGAACCAGCGAGAACAACCGGCAGCGCACGCTGGCAGCGATCGCCGTGTGCGACGCGATGATCGAACGTTGGCACGCTAGCCCGCACGATGCATTGCGCGTCGCGGTCGCCGATGCCAGGTTGCAGAAGGCGAAGGACTTCACGGAGATCGGCGACGAGCAGGACGCTGAGAGGGAGTGCGCCGGCCTCGTCGCCGATATCGCCGCAGATGACGCTCTGCTAGAAGATCGCCTCTTCATGGCCACGCACGCGCGGGACGCGATGGCGCGCGTTGCCATTCCAGAGCCAGAATTCAAGACCGAATGGCTCGAAGTCCAGATGCGTCAGGACCACCGCGAGGGTCGTCCCGGCGGGAGCCCGATCGCGCAGTACACCGAGACCGCAGCTGCCTTACACGCCGCCACGACCAATCTGGTGCGCCGATCCGCGTCCTTCGGAAACCCGCCGCTGGTGCTGCTGCTGCGCAACTTCGACATCGTCGAGCAGTCGTACATCGAGGGCGAGCGCTATAGCCAGTCGTTTCACTTCGGCGACGGACTCAAGCTCATCAATCGGCTCGCCGAGGTCACGTGGATGGTTCGCGTGGCGAGCACCAACGCGGCGGGCCTGGAGATCGACTGGTACACCGAGTCGATCCTGCATCAGAAGGTCTTGCGACCGCTATACCTGCCACACGCCGAATGGCAACACACTGTCAGACTCCTCGCCGCAGTCGCCGAGTACATCGTCATCTGGGCGAAAGGCAAGACGCCGGGCTTGCTTGACGAGCTCGGCATCCTCCGGGAATTGGGTCGGACGCAGGACACTGTCGTGTTGTTGGAGGACAGTTCGAAGCCTGGCAACGACGCCGTGAACAACGCCGTCCTCAAGGTGTTCCTGGATAAGAGCCCGTCGGCGCCAGTGCCGCCGCTCACCGCGGACGACGAGATTCTGGCCGACTTCCCGGCAGCGATGATGGCTGCTGACATGAAGCGCGACGATCCGGACGAGAGTCCGTTCATTCGCACGGTGGCCTATGCCGTCGCTGAGGCGTGGGAGCTCTCGCCGGTGGAGCGGGTGCAGCGGGTGCGCGAGCGGATGGCGTGGCTGTAGGCGTTTGCGCGTGAGCGTCTAGGAGGACGAGAGAGACGACGCGGCGCGCACGCGAGCGGCGGCGTGGATCGCGTCCAGGTACGGGAGGTCTTCGTTCTGCACGGCAGGTGACAGTTCGCTGAACGGTACCAATGCCTTGTGATGCGGGTCGCGCGCGAACTGCCACGCGGACCACGCGTCGTGCACGTCCGCTGCGGTGCACTCCAGGCCCTTAGCCCGCATAAGTACCGCGTAACCGAGGAACAACGTGTCATCGTCCTGCGGCGGATTCGCGCTCGCCGACAGCAAGCTGCGGATGAGCGCGGCGTCCTCGGCCAGATAGACAGTCACTTGATCAGTCTGCCGACCATCAGCAGGATCTGCAACACGGCGAACAGCCACGGGACGACCCTCTCGATGGCTCCGAGCTCGATGTATGAGCTCGTCTGTTGCTTCAGGATTTCCCATTCGTCGCTGAAGACCTTGACCGGCAACTGGTCCTCCATCGCGTTGATCACCGCGAACTTGGCTTGGTTCAGCAACCGGTAGCTTTGCAGCTGCCGCCACCAGGCTCCTGAGATCGAGCAACCGGTCAGCGCCACGGTGATCGTGGAGTACCACGTGGCGTGCTGCGTCGTCGTGTACGTCAATCCAGCGGCGGTCAGCAGCGTCGTCTGGATTGACAAATAGAAGAGGTTGGCCGTCCCACGCCGAGCCGAGACGCGGTCGGCCATCTCGACTGCGAGCTTGTACTGCGCGAGGACGTCGGCCTCTTTCACCGGGGCGTTCGCCGGAGTGCTCGTAGAAGTGCTCGCTTCGGCGCTCGCCGGGCTCGGGATGCTCATCGAGACGTGCCGCCCCGCACGCTGTCCATGACCGGTCGCAGTGTCTGCATAAAGTGGCGACTCACCTTCAGAGCGCTGGCGCCGTCCTTGAGGGCGGACCTGTCGAAGTAAGCGAGCTGCGGCTCCCAGCCCGCGCTGAAGTAAACCATGGCCCTGAAATAGAACGCCCGATTCACCTTCGGGTTCGCGGCCGCCGGTAGCTCGGGCAGGACCGGCGGCTGCCAGAGTTCGCCGTGCCTGGCCTTCAGTTCGTACAGCACGCCTTCGGCCTCTGCGATGCTCGACGCCTTAAAGCGGAGGTAGTCCTCTGGTTTGGTTATCAGGATGACGAGGCGCGACGGGTCGCGCCGGCGCAGGATCTCAACGTACTCCCACACGGTGCCCGGTCCCGGGCCGGCGCCGAGGATGACCAGGCGCGCGTTGTCGATCAGCTCGCGCACCGTATCCTTCCAGTCGTCGAGCGGCAGGTAGGTGCGGCGTGCGCCGGATCCGCCCGGCAACGGCTCGCCGGGGCGGCCGACCGCGATGAGCGGCCCGAACTCGCGGAACGTGCGGCCCAGCCGCTCCTCGTGCGTACGGCCCGAGCGGAAGACCGGCGCGAACGAGTTCATGCTGGTCGATCCTTGGGCGATGGACGCGCTGGTCAGATCCTGCGTGAACGGACGCAGATACAGCACGTAGCTGCCCGGTGCGAGCACTGATACATCCGGGACGATGGTCTTCAGGTGGAGCCGGGCCCGCCGTCCGATCGCCAGGCTGATGCCGAAGACGACCAAGCCCGCGGCCATGACGCCGAGGTAGATGAACAGCAGCACGATCCACGGCGGTCCGCTGTACCCGATGTAGTGCGTTCTGTTCGACGACGTTCGACTGCCCTGAACTCCGGCGATGAAGGCGAGAGCGCTGGCGATCCGCAGAATCCAAGCGGTCGTCAGCAGAACCCAGCCACGGGCCTTTCGCTGCACCGGCAATGCCACGTCGGGCGGTCGTACGTTGGTCACCGAAGCAGCCTACGATGTTCGGTCTCTGCGTCGCAGTAGCTCGCGGGGACGCTTCGGCGCTCGGAGACGCGCTTACCTGTCTTGTCAAGCGCTGGTGAATCTCAGGGCGCTCCGGGGTGCGCGGATGCACACCTCGGGTGGAGAATCACCCCGAGCCCAGCCTCAGCCGGACTCGGACAGAAGGGTGGAACGTCGTGGCCATCATCTCCCGCGGCTTCCGCGGACGACCGCGCAGCTCAGACGGCAGACTGCCGCCGGGACAGTACGAGACGCGCGACTTCCCGGTGCTCTCGGCCGGCCCGACGCCGCGGCTCAACCTCGACGCCTGGGAGTTCACCGTCATCACCGAGGCGGGAAAGCGCCACTCCTGGACCTGGCCGCAGCTGACGGCGCTGCCGACCGAGGAACCGACGGTCGACCTGCACTGCGTCACCAAGTGGTCCAAGTTCGAAACTCACTGGCGCGGCGTCTCGCTGGACCTGCTGCTCGAGGACGTCGAGACGGCCGCCGATTACGCGCTTGTGCACTCCTACGGTGGCTACACGACCAATCTGCCGCTGGAGGACCTGCTCGACGGCCAGGCGTGGATCGCCTACGAGTACGACGGCGAGGAGCTGGCTCCCGAGCACGGCGGTCCGGCACGCCTGCTCGTTCCTCATCTTTACCTATGGAAGTCCGCCAAATGGGTGCGCGGAATCCAGCTGCTGCTCGAAGACGAGCCGGGCTTCTGGGAAAGCGTCGGCTACCACAACTACGGAGACCCATGGCGCGAGCAGCGGTACCAGGGCGACTAGCCGAGCGCGTGCGGTGGCGAGCCGCGACGCTGGTCGAGCGGCAGGAGGAGACCTCGGTCGCCTCCAGCCTCGTGTTCGACGTGCCCGGATGGCCGGGTCACCTGCCCGGCCAGCACGTGGACGTGCGGCTGACCGCCGAGGACGGGTACAGCACGCAGCGCAGCTACTCGATCGCGTCGGCGCCGCAGTCGGCGCCGGGCGACGGTGAGGCTGACGGTGAGCGTGGTCATGAGCGGATCGAGCTCACGGTCCAGCAGGTCGAGGACGGCGAGGTCTCGCCGTACCTGGTGCAGGACCTGGCGGTCGGCGACGACCTTGAGCTGCGCGGCCCGGTCGGCGGCTGGTTCGTCTGGCGGCCCGAGCAGACCGAGCCCGTGCTGCTGATCGCGGGCGGCTCCGGCCTCGTGCCGCTGATGGCGATGATTCGAACCCGGCGCGCCATCGGCGGCAAGGTGCCCTTCCGGCTGCTGTATTCGGTACGTACGCCCGAGGATCGGATGTATGTTCAGGAACTGCGTCGCGGCGATCCCGGCCTGGACACCACGTACCTGTACACGCGAAAGGCCCCGGACGGCTGGTCGCGTCCGCCGGGCCGACTGACCATCGAGGACGTGGCCACGGCCGGCTGGCCCGCCGACTTCGCGCCGACGGTCTACGTCTGCGGCCCCACTGGCTTCGTCGAGCACGCGGCCGATCTGCTGGTCGACCTCGGCCATTCCCCCGACCTCATCCGCACCGAACGCTTCGGCCCGAGCGGAGGCTGATCAACCTATGGATTCAATGGACGCGCACGCATACCTCACCGGCGAGGCGTATCCGGACGCCCAGGACTATCAGGACGGGAACGCGCTCGCGGGACCGCTATCAGAGATCTTCACCGTCGACGTGACCACCGCCGTTGGTAGGTGCACCGGCTGCGGCAGCACCGGACCGTTGGCCCGGCTGCGGGTTTACGGTGCCGGACCGGGCCTGGTCGCGCGCTGTCCGGACTGCGAGCAGGTCGTGCTGCGGCTCGTCCGCAGCCCGGACTCGGCCTGGCTGGACCTGCGCGGCACCGTCAGCCTGCGGATTCCGCTCCCGCTGGCAGGTCAGTAGCTCTTTGCGATCAGTATGTCGAACTTGATCTAGGGCGCCTCGCCGGCGAGGGCAGGTCAGCGGATCGTCGTGGCGCCGGGGGCGGCGGCGCGGCGATGGAGGTCAGCGCGCGTGGGCAGGCCTTCCCAGTCGCCGTGGGTTCCGACGGTGCACGCGGCGGCGATGGTGCCCCAGCGCAGGCGTTCGGCCGGTGGGAGTCCATCGCAGCGGGCTGCTAGGTAGCCGGCGGTGAAGCTGTCGCCGGCTCCGATGGCGTCGACGACGCGGACCGGTAGTGCCGGATGGGAGATCACTGAATCGGCCGTCGCCACGAGGGCGCCGTTCGCGCCCTGTTTTACTACGACCTCCGAGGGGCCCCGGGTTAGGAGTTCGCGCGCGGCGCGTTCGGGGTCGGGCTCGTCTGTGACGAGGGCGAGCTCGTCATCGCCGACGAAGAGGACGTCGATGTGCGGCAGCAGCTCCTTGAGGAGTGCGGGGACGGCGTCGCTGCCGGGGAGGGTGCTGCGATAGTTCACGTCGAACGAGACGGGGACGTCGGCGGCGCGGGCCAGGTGAACGGCTTGGCGCACGGCTTCGGCGCAGGTCGCGCCTAGTGCGGGAGTGATGCCGGTCAGGTGGACGATGTCGATGTCAGGGCTGGCGGAGAAGGCGGCTTCGACGTCGGCGGGGGTTAGGTGGGAGCCGGCGCTCTCGGCTCGGTAGTAGCTGACCTTTGTGTACTCGGCGGTTCTTAATTCGCGGAGCATGAAGCCGGTGGGATGGTCGGGGTCGGTGCGCGCGAAACGGGTGTCGACGCCCTCGGCGGCCAGGTCGCGCAGGACGCGGGCGCCCAGTTCGTCGTCGCCGACCGCACCGACCCACCCGGCCTCGTGACCCAGGCGGCGCATGCCGATCGCGACCGTGGACTCCGCGCCGGCTGTCGAGAGACGGAGGGTGCGCGTCGTGCGCAGGGGGTCTCCGGGGTCCGTGACGGCAACGGCCATGCTCTCGCCGATTGTCAGTAGTCTGCTCACGGTAGCCCGCTCACGGTGTTCGACACTGCTTGGTTCGACACTGTTTGCAGGTTACCATTCGGCCACGGAGCCGTCGTCGTGGCGCCAGATCGGCGTGCGCCATTCGAGGCCGTGCTCAGCGGCGTGGGCTGCTGCCTGCTCGATCGCCTTCGCGTCGATCTCGACGCCTAGGCCAGGGCCGGTCGGTCGGGCGACCCAGCCGTCGCGGTACTCGAACACAGTCGGGTCCAGCAGGTAATCGAGCAGGTCGGAGCCCACGCCGTTGTAGTGGATTCCTAAGCTCTGCTCCTGCACGAGCACGTTGGGGATGGCGAAGTCGACCTGGAGGCTCGCGGCCAGCGCCACCGGGCCGAGCGGGCAATGCGGCGCCATGAACGCGTCATGCGTCTCGGCTTGGGCCGCGATCCTGCGCACCTCGGAGATGCCGCCGGCGTGCGAGATGTCGGGCTGCGCCACGGCGATACCGGCCTCGAACGCGGCGCGGAAATCCCAGCGCGAGTACAGGCGCTCGCCGGTCGCGATGGGGATTGACGTGCACTGGACGACAGAGGCCAGATTCGCCGTGTGCTCGGGCAGGATCGGCTCCTCGACGAACATCGGCGCTAGCGGTTCGAGGAGTGGCAGCAGTCTGCGAGCCATCGGAGTGGAGACGCGGCCGTGGAAGTCGATCGCCAGGTCGCGGGCCGGGCCGAGGACGTCGCGCACGGCGGCGGCGCGGCGCACTACGTGCTCGGCGGCTTCGGGGGTGTCGATCGGCCGGAGTTGGGCTGACGCGTTCATCTTCACTGCGGTGAAGCCGTCGGCGACCTTGCGGGCGGCTTGCTCGGCGACGTCCTCGTCGCCATCGCCGCCGATCCACGTGTACACGCGCACTTTGTCGCGCAGCGGACCGCCGAGCAGTTCGTGTACTGGTACGCCGTGCGCCTTGCCTGCGATGTCCCAGAGGGCTTGGTCGATGCCGCCGATCGCGGAGGACAGGACGGGACCGCCACGGTAGAAGCCTGCTTTGGTGAGCAGTTGCCAGTGGGCTTCGATGCGCAGCGGGTCCGCGCCGATCAGGAGTTCGCCGAGTTCGTCGACTGCCGTGGCGACGGTGCGCACTCTGCCTTCGAGAGCTGGTTCGCCCCAGCCGGTGATGCCCTCGTCGGTGTCTATGCGCACGAACAGCCAGCGGGGAGCTACTGCGTAGGTTGTGAGAGCTGTGATCTTCATGCGTTGTTGCCCGAGGTGGTGAGGTATGCAGCGGCGGCGAGAGCTAGCGCGCCTTCGGCGCGTTCGGTGATCGCGGCTAGGTCGTCATCATTGGTGGGGGCGGTGCGGCCGGCTAGTTCGCTGCCAAGGGCCACGGCGAATGCTCCCGCGCGTAGCCAGTCGGGTGTGTCAGCGATCGATATGCCTCCGGTGGGCACGAACAACTCCTTTCCGAACGGACCGCGCAGTGCGGCCAGGTAGCGCACGCCGAGAGGGCTGGCGGGGAAGAGTTTGAGGAAATTGACTCCGGCGCGACGTGCGGCGAGGACTTCGGAGCTGGTTGCGACGCCGGGTAGCGGTTCGAGGCCGTGGTCCAGCGCGGCTTTCACGACCTCGGGGTCGAAGCCGGGGCTGACGACGAATCGGCCGCCGAGTGCGGCGAGTTGTTCGACTTGGCTGGTCTCGGTGACGGTGCCGGCGCCGACGATGACGTTGGGACGTGCGGCGGCGTGCTTGATGGCGTCCCAGGCGCCGGGGGTGTCGACGGTGACTTCGAGGACTCGGATGCCGCCGCGCGCCAAGGATTCGATAGTGCCGATCACGTCGCCGCCGTCGCGGTAGCGGATGATCGCCATGACGCGGTCTTCGCCGAGTACGTCGTGAAGTGAGGTCGTCATCGTGGAAGTCCGTACGCTCTCAAGCCCCTGCGACGCTGCTGGATGACGACCGCCACCACCAGGAGCGCACCTTGGGCGATGTCCTGCCAGAACGAGTTCACGTTCAGGATCGTCAGGCCGTTTTGCAGGACGCCTAGCAGGATCACGGCGAGGACCGTTCCCGAGATGCCGCCGCGTCCGCCTTGCAGCGCCACGCCACCTAGCGCCGCCGCCGTGATCGACTGCAACTCAAGGCCCTGGCTTCCAGAGGTCGGCTGACCAGAGCCGGTTCGCGCGGTGAGCAGGACGCCGGCGATGGCGGCGACGAAGCCGGCCAGCACGTAGCAGCCGACGACGTAGCGGTTGATGTCGATGCCCGCCAGGCGCGCGGCGGTCGGGTTGCCGCCGATCGCGTAGATGTTGCGGCCGATGTCGGTGTAGCGCAGCATCAGGTGGATCACCAGCGCGACGACGATCAGTACCCAGATCAAGAACGGGATGCCCAGTGCGCTGCCGCGTGCGATGAACACGAACGTTGAGTCGGTGCCCGTGTAGCCCTGCGCACGGCCGTCCGAGACAAGGTTGGCCAGGCCGCGCAGCGCCGAGTACGTGGCGAGTGTCGCGATGACCGCGTTGACTCGGCCGTAGACGATCACCACGCCGTTGAGGATCCCGACGCCGATGCCCACCAGCAGCCCGACCACGATGCCGACCGCGGCGCTGGACGCGCTGGTGAACACCATCGCCGAGACCACCGACGTCAGGCCGGCCGCGGAGCCGACCGAGATGTCCAGGCCGCCGAGCAGCATCACGACGGTCTGCACGACCGCGAGGATGCCCACGATGGCGACCGTGGTGCCGATGTTCTTGATGTTGGAGATGAGGAAGAAGTTCGAGTTCCGCGACCCGATGACCGCGCAGAGCACCGCCAGCGCGGCGATCAGGCTCAGGTTCTGCACGCCGGCCACTTCGAGGGCGCGGCGCAGCGGGTTCGGGCCGGGACTCGGCGCGGGTCGGGCCGCGGCGGCCGGGCTTTCGGTCTGGGTCACGGTGCGTCTCCGGGGGCGGATCGGTCTTCGGTGCGGTCGTGTGTGCTGGTCACGGGGCGCTCGGCGGCGGGGTCGGTGGCGTGCTCTTCGGCCATCGCCAGCGCGAGGACGCGCTCTTCGGTGGCCTCGGCACGCGACAGGCGGCCGGTGACGCGGCCGCCTTGCATGACCACGATCCGGTCGGACAGGCCGAGCAGTTCGGGCATCTCGGAGGAGATGACCAGCAGGGCCATGCCTTCGGCTGCCAAGTCGTTGACGATGGAATAGATCTCTGCTTTAGCGCCGACATCGACGCCACGCGTCGGCTCGTCGAGGATCAGCAGCCTGGGACGTCGGGCGAGCCAGCGCGCGAGCACCACCTTCTGCTGGTTGCCGCCGGAGAGCGTGCCGACCTCCTGTTCGATCCCTGAAGCGCGGACCGACAGTTGGCTGACATAGCGGCGAGCGAGATCGCGCTCGGCGCGGCGGCCGACGACGTGCAGGCGCGAGATCCGGGAGAGCACCGCGAGCGAGACGTTGTCCCGGATCGTCCGCCGCAGCAGCAGCGCTTGGGCCTTGCGCTCCTCCGGGGCCAGGCCGATGCCGGCGCGCAACGCGTCTGCGGGGCTGCGTAGGCGCACTGCCTTGCCTGCGATCTCGACGTGTCCGGCACGGATCGGGACCGCTCCGGCGACGGCGAGCGCGAGTTCGGAGCGTCCCGCGCCGACCAGACCGCCGAGGCCGACCACCTCCCCGGCGCGCACCTCGAGGTCGATGTCCCGCACGTCGTCGGTGACCAGGCCGCGCACGGTGAGCACGACCTCGCCAGGCGCGCGCGATTCGCGCGTGAACATGTCGACCAGGTCGCGGCCGACCATCATCCGCACCAGTTCGGCCTCGCTGGTCTGCGCGACCATCCGATCGCCGACGTAGCGGCCGTCGCGCAGCACGGCTACGCGATCGGCGATCGCGAAGATCTCGGACATCCGGTGCGAGACGTAGACGACTGCGACGCCGTCGTCGCGCAGCCTGCGGATCAGTCCGAACAGCGCGCCGACTTCGTGGTCGGATAGCGAGGACGTCGGTTCGTCGAACGCGATGACGCGCACGTCACCGACGAGAGCCCGCAGAATCTCAACCAGCTGACGCTGCGCTGCGGACAGCTCCGAGCCGAGCGTGCGCGGATCCAGCAGACCACTGAATCCACGACGCTCGATGTCCGCGCGAACCTGGTCGTAAAGGGTGCGCTTGTCCAGGATGCGTCCACGGCTCGGCAGCGCGCCGAGGTATACGTTCTCGGCGACGGAGACGTGCGGGACGATCTCAGGCTCCTGCTGGATCACGCGGAGGCCGGCACGGTGCGCGTCGCGCGGCGAGCCGAAGTGGACCGGCTCGCCATCGAGCAGCAAGAGTCCCGCGTCAGGCGCGTGGTCGCCGGAGAGCACCCGCAGCAGCGTCGATTTGCCGGCGCCGTTCTCGCCCATCAGCGCGAGTACTTCTCCGGCGCGCACGTCCAGACTGACGTCAGCGAGTGCGCGCACCGGGCCGAACGATTTGCCGATCCGTTCGGCCCGCAGCCGCACCGCGCCGCCATCGGACACTGTTCCGTCGGACACTGGCGCCGCAGGAACCCGACCTGCGCCGTTGGTGTGAGCCGGGCCGGTCAGCTGCACTGCACGCCCGCCTGCACGAAGTTCGTCGCGTCGACCATCGTGGTCTTGGCGATCGACTGCGCCGGCAGCGCCTTGCCGTCGCGGATCTTGCCGACCAGCGCGTCCACGGCGCTGGTGCCGACCGCGTGTCCGTCGATGAACAGCGCCGCCTTGTTTCCGCTTTCCTTGCCGGCCTTCCAGTCCTTGCAGGTCAGGTAGGCGCCGAGGCCGACGCCGTCAATGTTCGCCGGGGCGACGCCGCTGTTCTGCAGCGCGGTCACCGCGCCGGTCTCGCTCTCGTCGTTGCAGCCCCACACGACCCAGTGCTTCACGCCCGGGTTGGCGGTCAGCGCCGCGCCGGTCTTGTTCTGCGCGTCGACCACGGAGTTGTCGGTGCCGAGCTTGACGATCTGCGGGCTCACGCCGGCGGCTGTCGCAAAGCCCTGCTCCTCGCCCTGCTCACGCTGCTGACAGTCGGACAGATCCTGCTGGTACGTGGCGATCACGCGGGTGTCGGCGGCCGACCAGCCGTACTGCTTGAACAGCTTGCCCGCCTCGGTGCCGACCTCGGTGCCCATCTTCACCGAGTCGAAGCCGACGAACGGTGCGGCCGCGCCGGAGCCGTCCTTGATCGGGTCGTCGCTGGCGACCAGAGGAATCGAACCGGCCGCGGAGATGACCTGCGGGCCGATCTTCTGGTCCGGCACGACGATGGCGATACCGTCGACCTGCTGGCCGACTTCGGTGCCCATCGCGCTGATCGCCTGGTTCGAGTCCGTGCCGAGGTTGACCGCGACGATCTTGACATTGCCAAGCTTCGCGGCCTCGGCCTTGGCGCCGTTCGCCTCGTCGATGAAGTACTGCTGGTCGCCCTGCTTCTGCAGGTAGGCGATGGTGATCTGGCCACTCTTCGGCGCGGCGCCGGCGCCACCGGTGCCGGCGGTCGCGGCCTTGCCATTCGAACAACCGGCCAGCGCGAGCGCGCCGACGGCAATGCCCGCCGCGCTCCGCAATGTCCGTGTCCGCATCCGCACTCGTGTCCTTGTCCGCACTGTCGTTACTCCGATTCCGGTATTGAGGGTTTCGCTGCTGGTAGGAGGCCGGTTCCGGCCTCGATCAGGACGCTCCAGGCGCGCTCGTCGCCCGGGGCCAGCGGAGCAAGGTCCGCATAGGCGTCGGCCGGGTCGTCGTAGGCACCGAAGGCGGGCTCCACGGCGACCTGGCGTAGTGGCGGCTCACCCCATCCACCGAGGTTCAGCCACAGCCCCAGGTGCGGGAACGAGGCGTCTGCGATCCGCCAGGCGAGCCAGTCCGTGTCGTGTTCGGTGCCACTGTCGGCGTTGCGTACGACGGCGACGATGGCCGGGAGCGGCGGTTCGAGCCACAGCTTCGCCGCGCGACCGACCATGTCATCGAGTTCGATGACGGTCGTCGGCTCGAGGTTCAGCTCGCCGTCGGGGAAGGCGGCGCCGTTAGAAAAGACACTGTCTACACGCAGATTCATCGGCGACGACGCGACGATCCGCGTCCTGTCGTCGGCGGCCAGGAGCATGTGTTGCGCCCAAGCCCACCGCAGCGGGTTCCGGCCGAGGTTCTTCAGCCGGTAGTCGATACGCAGAGTGCTGTCAGCCGACGACGATGTGATGTCGCGCGCGAAGTGGTAGCGTCCGGTGCGGCGGCGCGACAGATCCGGACGCGGGGCCCGACGTCGTCGTCCAGGGAAGCCGCCAGACGTCGCCGTGGTCTGACAGGCCCTCCCCTGGCGCCGCGCCGATGTTCGGCAGGCACTCGTCCCAGCCGGAGCAGTCGAGTTCGCCCCAGTCCTGGCCGGGCGCGGGGACCGCGAGGGTTCGAACCGGCGGCGCGAGCCATTCACGGCCGGCATCGTCGGCAGTGTCGGCCCCAGAACCGCCGGCCCCGAATCGCAGGCTCGTGATCTTGCCTCCGAGTTCGGGCACCCAGTCGAGGCGTGCTTCTCCCACGCGGTCCCCCATCGCTCAGGCGCCCGGGTTCGTGGCCACCGCGACCTCAGCCGCGGCGGCGTAACCGAAGGCGGCCTGCGTCGCCGTGAGCCGCACGTATCGCGCCTGCACTGGAGCGATCTGAACGGACTTCAGCAGCGCGTCCTGCGTCCACGCGCCCGGCGGCGCGGCCTGCGTGAACGTCACGCCGTCGCTGCTCACCTCGACCGTGTACGCGGTGATCGTGCCGGTGATGACGCCGTCCAAGCGTGGCTGGTACGTCAGTCCGGTGACCGTTTGCGCTGAGCCCAGGTCGATCGTCAGCGAGATCGGCAGCGGGTCGTGTACCGGGCTGAACTGCGAGTGCCACAGCGTGGTCACGTCGCCGTCGGCCGCGTTGCTCGCCGGGTAGCCGTTGTTCGCGCTGGACGCGGTCGCGCTCGTGTCGGATGGCGCGACGAAGTGCGGCCACGGTCCGGCGGGGACGGTCGGGACCGGCGCGCCGCAGGTGATCCGCAGGCCGCCCCAGTCCGTGCGGTCGTTGTAGCCGCCGTCGCCGCCATCGCCGACGACGAGGCTGACGACCTTCGCGGTACCCAGATTGACCGAGATCGTCTGAGTCCCGGCGCGCGTTACCAGACCGGTGTCGTAGAGCTTCGTGCCGTCGCCGTAGACCTGGAACGTGGCCGTTCCACCGCTCGGATCGAAGTTCGCTGAGTCGTCGATGCCGACGGTCGCGGTCAGCGTCGTGCAGTTGCCGCCGACGTAGTAGTCGATCGTCGACGGCGATGCGGTGCCGACGCCGGTCGGGTAGCGGACGCCCTTCATGACCAGCGGTCCGCCGCCCGCGTCGTCGAGGTCTACCCGGGGTACCAGGTAGCCGCTCGCCGCGTCGAGCCAAGGATGATGGCTCAGCGGACCAGCGCCAGACGGCGGCGCCGCAGGTACCTGCACCTGCGCCGACTCACTTGCGCTCAGCGTGTTGATTTGCGAGTACGAGTCGCTCTGCCAGCCGTAGCCGACGGATGCCGTCAGCGAATCAGGACCCGGCATCGTGCCGGCCGAGACAGTGACCTGCCAGTGCGCAGTGATCGACTGTCCCGTCCCGAGCCGACCCGCGCTCGCGCCGCCGACTGCGGTGGCCGTCCAGCCGGCCGGGACGTTCAGCGCGAGCTTCACGTTCTGCACGCCGAGCCGGCCGTTGTCGGTGAACGACACGGAGACCGGGAACGAGTCGCCCGGGGTCACCAGCGGCAGCGCGGCCTGCGCGGTCGGCGTGATGGTCGCCGGCGAGAGCACGGTCGACGGCGGCGTGTTCTCGATGTCGCCGTGCCGAGACACGCGCAGCAGCACGACGCTGTGCGCGGCGACGCTGGCGGAGATCCGGCCGGCCGACTCGGTCGTCGTGTGCTGCCACAGGTCACGCAGTCCATACGCGCCAGAAGCCGGCAGCCCGACCTGCCGAGCCGTCGTGGAGATCACTCGCGGGGTCGTGCCACGGTTGAGCAGCGCGACCGCGTAGTCGCCGCCGGTCAGCGGCTTCGTCCAGACCTGAGTGTCACCGGCCGTCGAGATAGCCGTGCCCTGAATCCCGAGCGGATCCTGGTCCACCGCGAGCACTTCGGAGTTGGCGAGTTCTGCGATGGTGCCGGCCGAGAGCTTGCGCGGGTCGCTGCCGATGACCAGCGGCGCCGCGACGATCGACCACATCGAGAACTGGGACTGGAACTCGGCGTCGGTCATGCTGAGCTCGGGAGCGAGGTAGTCGGGGTCGTTCCAGTGCCCGGGGCCGGCTGCCTCCGGGTGCGCAGCGTCGGCGTCCAGGTTGCGCAGCACGTCGCTGTAGCGGATGTCGTTGGGGAAGCCGACGTCGGTGTCCGTGCGCCAGGAGTTGCCGGTGCTCGGGCCGAACTTGTACGAGTCGTACGCGCTGCGGCCGGGCGCGGCGCCGGTCTCCGGGATGAACGGGTTGCAGATGTTGAACAGCATCGGCCGGTGGCTGCTGTTGTTCAGCAGCGCGTCGCGGAACTGGCCGTAGACGGTGGCCGGGTCGAGCCCCTGCTGCTCGCTGCCGCAGAAGTCGACCTTCACCGCGTCGTACCCCCACGCGGCGAACGTGTTGACGTCCTGCTGGTAGCGGCCGTAGCTGCCCTGGTTCGGGCCGCCGCAGCCGTTGAGGCCGGAGTCGGTGTAGATACCGGCCTTTAGGCCGAGGGAGTGAATGTAGTCGGCGACCGCTTTCATTCCATCGGGCCATTGGGTGGCGCTGACGGTGATGTCGCCGGAGGCGTCGCGGGTGCCGCTCCACCAGCCGCCGTCGATCCAGACGTAGTTGTAGCCGGCGGCCGCCAGGCCCCGGTCGACGAGGGACTTCGCCACGTCCTTGATCGTCTGCTCGTCGAACGTGGAACCGAGGCCGTAGTAGGTGTTCCAGCCTTGGTAGGGGGTCTTGGCGAGGTCGTTGATCGGCGGCGTCGTGTTCGGGCCGCCGATGCGGTGCGCGGTGCTCGTCGTGCTGCTCGGCGCGCTGGCGGCCGAGACGGGGCCAGCCGAGGTGACCAGCGCGGTTGAGGCGGCGAGCGTGAGCGCGACCGCCGCCGCGACAGAGGTCCGGCGGCGCGGGCCGGAGCGTCTGCGCGGGCCCGGCGGCGCGGTGTCCGCCGGGGGCGAGGGTATCAGCATCCTGCGTACTCCTGCCTGTGTCGAGGGCATCCCGGCCCTCGCGGATTTCCGCATTATTAACGAATTAAAGCGGACCCGTCAACAGGTTGCGGAAGATCGTCTCCGGCCGGGTGGGAAGCTTGCGCTCGGTTCGGGCCGACTGCAAGACTTGTCATAATTAATGCGAAAGGACTGCTGTGGAAACACGCCGTTTCGAGGGGCGTACCGCCCTGGTGACCGGTGCCGCCCAGGGCATCGGCGCCGCCGTCGCGCGGCGGCTGGCGGCCGAGGGCGCGGCGGTCGTAATCGCCGATATCGCAGATCAGCCGGGTCGGCAGGTCGCCGACGAGATCAAGGCGGACGGCGGCAGCGCTGAGTACGTACACTGCGACACCGCCGACGAGGCCGACTGGCGGGCATTGCGCTCCGCGATCATCGAACGACACGGCCGGCTCGACGCGCTCAACCACAACGCCTACTGGTTCAAGCCCGCGCGCATCCTCGAGCTAGAGCCCGCCGACTGGAACCGACAGCTCGCAGTCGCGCTAACCGGTGCGTACCACGCGATGCGGGCGTTCCTGCCGATACTCCAGGAAGCCCACGGCTCAGCGCTCTTCACGTCCTCGGTGCACGCGCTCTTCGGCATGCCGGAGCACCCGGCGTACGCGGCGGCGAAGGGCGCGCTCTGCTCGCTCGCCCGGCAACTGGCCGTCGAATACGCTCCCGAAGTGCGCGTCAACGCCCTCCTCCCCGGCCCGATCCTGACCCCAGCCTGGGACGAGATCGACGCCGACGGCCGCGCGCTGACCATCACCGCGACCCCGGCCGGACGGCTCGGTCGTCCCGACGAGGTCGCAGCGGCCGCCGCGTTCCTGCTTTCGAATGACGCATCGTTCATCACCGGGGCGAGCCTGCTGGTCGACGGCGGTTGGAGCGTCGCTAAGCAGTCGGCGTGACCGCCGTTCGGCGCATTCGGCAGATCAGCTGACAAAACGAAGAGAGAACTGATGGCGGGTTATCAAGGCCGTGGACTGCACGGCCAGGTGGTCGAGCAGATGGGCGTGCGCATCGTCGGCGGCGCCTACCCCACCGGCGCGCCGCTGTACTCCGAGCAGCTCGAGCGGGAGTTCGACGTCAGCAAGACCGTCGTGCGCGAGGCACTGAAGGTGCTGGCCGCGAAGGGTCTCGTCGAAAGTCGCCAAAAGCGCGGCACGGTGATCCGCCCGCGCGACGAATGGAACCTGCTAGACGGCGACGTCCTGCGCTGGCAGGGCCGCGACGCACCCAACTTCGTCTTCCTGGAGAACCTCGCCGAGGTCCGCGCGATGGTCGAACCGGCCGCCGCACGCCTAGCCGCCGAACGCCGTACCGAAGACGACCTAGTGGCACTCGAGTCAGCCCTGGCCGCAATGGCGGCAGCCAAGCAAAACCCTGACGCAATGGTCGACGCCGACCTTCGGTTCCACCGAGCGTTGCTAGACGCCGCCCACAACGAAGTCCTCAGCCGGATGGAGGTCGTCCTAGCCGCCGGCCTCCAGGTCCGCGACCGATTCGTGCACCACAGCGAGTACGGCTCCGACCCGATGCCCGCGCACCAAGCGCTGCTAGACGCGGTCCGCGAAGGCGACGCCAACCGCGCCGGTGTAACCGTCGAAGCCCTCCTCGCGCAGGCCGCAGCCGACCTAGCCGAAGCCCGCGAGCACGCCGAGCGTGCCGCCCGCAAGCCGCGATCACGCAGCGCACGCACCGCCTAGCAGCTGACTCTTACAAATTCGAAATCCGTCGTACAATCAAACGGTGACCATGCAGTCGCCCAACCGCGAACTCGATCACCCGGCTCGCGAAGAGATCAGGCTCGAGCGCGTGTTGCACGCGCTGTCCGATTCGCTGCGCCTCGGCGTCGTCCGCACGCTAGCCACCGCCCCGGACGAAGGCCTGCCCTGCCACGCCTTCGACATGCCGGTCGGCAAGTCCACCTCGACGCACCATCTGCGCGTGCTGCGTGAGGCCGGTCTAATCGAGCAGGTATATCAGGGCACATCCAAGTTGAACGTGCTGCGCGAAGAAGACCTCGAATCCCTCTTCCCCGGCCTGCTCGGGGCGATGCTCAACGCCGCTGACCGGCAGACTGACCGGCTCGGCTGAGTTCTCGTCGACACGTATCAGGCACGTGTACAGTCCGCGATCCGGGGTATCCGCCGACGCGCTGCCTGCAATCGCAAAGATCTGCCACAGAGAGTGATCGACGAACGTTGAGTGAGACGACAGGCGTGACAACAACGACGATCCGTTACTACCCCCGCCGCCTACGCCTAGCCGCCCTCAACATCGACGGCGTGCTGCTTCCGGACTCGTTCAGTCCCGTGATCCACCGCTTCGTAACCCGCCGGGGCGGCACGTACACCGCAGAGCTCGAACACGCAGTCTTCTCCCAGAACCGCGCCAAAGCAGCGCAAGCACTCGCCGACGCGTTAGACAGCGACCTGAGCACCACCGAAATCGTCGCCGAGTACTTCAAAGAGCGCGACGCGTACCTAGCCGAGAACCCGCTCCAGCCGATGCCCGGCGCCCTGGACCTAGTCCGCCGCCTACGCGCCCACGGCCTGCGCACCGTCGTCTACGGCGGCCTAGGCATCGACCACTTCGAGCGCTACTTCGCGAAGCACAGGACCCTGTTCGACGATCCCCGCTATGTCTGCACCAACGGCATGCGCCCGGGTCTGAGCGAGATAACCGAACTCTTCGGCCTAACCCCCGGCAACATCCTGTTCATCGACGACGTAGCCCGCGTAGCCGAGGCCGCCAAGCGCCTAAACGCCCCCTTCATCGGCCACCCCAGCGCCGAGCCCCACAACCACCAAGCCGCCGCCATGCGCGAACTCGGCGTCAAACACATCGTGCGCTCGCTAACCGAGATCGACGACGTCCTGATCAGCGCCCTAGACCACGAGTCCGCGACCGACACCCTGTGGGCGCGTACCGCTGTGACGGCGCCCGGAACCATGAGGTGGTGATTCCGGGCACCTGTTGAGCCTCTGTGCTTAGTGGTGGCCGTCGGAGCGCTTGCGGTGCAGCGTGAACTGCTCGAAGACCGACAGCTCGCCGTGCGGCTTGTTCACGTTGTAGTAGGTCACGTACATGCGCGTCTCATCGCCGGGGAAGCGGCCGGGGTCGACGGTGAACGCCGCGAAGCCGTAGGGGTGCTGGTCGTCGCGGGTGCCGGCCCAGATCGCTTCTTCCTGGACATAGATCGAGTTGCCGCCGGAGAACGCGGTGAGGACCTTCGCAGTGCCGTCCGTGAAGAACGACTGGTAGCTGGTGCCTGACACCCCGCCGCCGCCGAGGATCATGTGCACGGTGCCCATCGACGTGTCGATCACGTCAGTGGCCCGCGAGACCGGGTTGGGGGTCAGGGTCGAGCTGCCCGAGACGACGCCGCGCACCGCGAGCGAGCGCTCGTAGTCGTGCTCGTGGCCGCAGACGACCAGGTCGACGCCGTAACGGTCGAACAGCGGGCCGTACGCCTGTCGCAGTCCCATGTCACAGCCGCTGGCGTTCGCGGTGCTGAGCATCACCTGGTGCATCGCGACGACGACCCAGTCGACGGCGCGCGAGGACCGCGCGGCGCGCAGCTCCTTTTCCAGGAACGCGAGCTGCCGGCCGCCGGAGTAGCCGGCGATGTAGTAGTCGCTCGCGTGCTGGAGGACGAAGTCGTCGTTCTGCAGCACGATCACCCGCACCGAGCCGACGGTGAAGGCGTACCACAGGCTCTGCAGCTCGGGGTCGGTCTCGGTCGACGGCAGCGTGAAGTACGCCTGGAAGCCGTCCATGCCGATCGGGCCGTTGCCGGACTCGATCTCGTGGTTGCCGGCCGCGGGCATCCACGGGCGGAAGCGCGCCGAGCGGGTGTTGTTGGTGAAGAAGTTGTTCCAGGTGCGCACGCGGTCGACGTCCCGGTTCGCGTAACACAGGTCACCGTTGAGCAGGTGGAACAGCGGCGCGACCGTCTCGATGCCGGTGACGATGTCCTTGCTGGCGGGGGTCGAGTTGTTGTCCAGCATGACCGTGCCATCGGTGTTCCACGACACCTGCGGCGCCGCCTGGTCGCCGAAGCTGGTGAACGTGAACGGGGCACGCCCGCGCGGGGCCGCGCGGAACGTGCCGCTGTCCGGCGTCGCGCCCTCATGCGTCGCTACGTACACGTAGTCGGTGCCGGGGTGGAGGTGGTTGAGCGTCGCGTGGTGCGTATACACGGTGCGACCTGACGCACCGTCGACGTATGTACGCGTCTGCGCGCTAACGCTCGAGCCGAAGCCGTCCTCCAGCGTGCCGTGCATGACACGGGGCTTGTTCACCGGGCCGTCGGTGAGCCAGGTAACCACCATCTGGGTGCTGGGATCCGCACCGAACGTGAGGTGCAGGCCCTGAACCGGCGGTACCCCGGACTTGGTTGACGTGAGGCTGATCGCCGGCACGCCGAACTGCGCGGTGTCCGTCGCCGCTGCGGCGGGGTTGGCGCCGAGCAGCGGAACCGCGGCGGCTCCGGTGCCTGCGGCGCCAAGCAGTCCAAGGGCGTGACGACGACTCAGGCCGCCGTCCGATTCGGGCGATTCCGTCCCTGCAACATCCATTTGACGCCTCCACGTGTGCAGCCGAGGTTCGAAGACTTGCGCGAACCGGCGACGAAAGGCTGAACACTGGCTTTCGGCCGCACGATCAGAGGGCGTCTCATGGACGATCCCTGTACGCATTTAGAGCTGGGAACGGATGGTCAGCACACAAACACGACTAGACATCCTGGCTGGCCACAGGCCTGCTACCGATCGGCCAGCCGACGGTCGATTTCGGCGCCCATGGCCGAACAGTCAGTCGCGGGATGGTCAAACCGGCAATTCAGCGCGAGCGCGAGCAGCTCGCGGGCGCGGCGAAGTTTAACGATCTCCGCGTCCAGAATGTCCAGGCGGCGGCCCGCGATGGCTTTCCACTGCGCCGACGCGTCGGCGTTCAGGACGCCGAGGATTTCGTCGAGCGCCAGGCCGGCATCCTGCATCATGCCGATGAAAACGAGCCGGCGCAGTGTCTCGATCCGGTACCTGCGCTGACCGGACTGCCGCGCGTCAGCGCTCAGCAAGCCGCGGCGCTCGTAGTAGCGGATCGTCGATGTCGCCACGCCGGCGCGTTCGGCGACCTCGCCGATGGTGAGCAGTTCGGGCGCGGCAGTGAGCAGTTCGGACACAAGACGTCAGTTGACTTGAAGTCGGGTTCAAGTGTCAAGGTTTCAGGCATGGATACGAACAGTCGCGTCCCCAACCATCACGCCGATCACCCCACGTTCGCTGGGCTGTCCGGATTGCTAGCTGCGATAAGCATGGTTACGGGCCGACAGGGGGACGCCCGATTGGCCGAACGCCTAAGCGGCCTCGGTTCGGGCGACACGATCGTCGACATCGGATGCGGGCCAGGCGCAGCAGTGCGCCACGCGGCGAGACTCGGCGCGACGACGATCGGCATCGACCCAGCGCCGGTGATGCTGCGCGTGGCGCGCTTCCTGACCAGATCCTCGCTGCCTGCGCGCTTCGTTGAGGGCAGCGCAGAAGCACTACCCCTTCCCGACGCATCGGCGACTGTGGTGTGGACGATCGCGTCCGTGCACCACTGGGCCGATCTCGACGCCGGCCTTCGCGAGGTACGGCGCGTCCTAAGCCCAGCTGGCCGCTTCGTCGCAATCGAACAGCGAACGCTGCCAGGCGCTCAAGGCCTTGCCAGCCACGGTTGGACAGACGCGCAAGTTGAAGCATTCGTGCTGCGCTGCCTCGATCATGGTTTCGTCGATGCACACGTGGGCCAGCACGAGTACGGACGCAGAAGAACGCTAAGCGTCACGGCAAAAGCTCCCACCACGCCCTCAGCCCAATAACGCGATCAGGCTGGGGCCATACGTGGCGAAGCCTGGGCCACAGGTTGCGCCGTCGTGCTTTGACGCCAAGCGCGCGGCGTCATCCCGTTCGTACGTCGAAACACCCTGGCGAAGTATCCTGGGTCCGATAATCCGACACGTCGCGCGATCTCATTGATCGGCAGGTCGGATTCGGTCAGCAGTCGCCGAGCCTGCGCCATTCGCCGCTCGGTGATCCAGTCGCCGAGCGCGCGCCCGGTTCGGCGGCGCACCAACGTCGTCAGATGACCCGGCGTCATACCGACGCTCTTCGCCACTTCGTTAGGAGACAACTGCTCCGCGAAGCGCTGCTCGATCGTGTCGAACACTTCCGCCAGCAGGGCCTCGTTGCTGCGTCGCAGATCGCCGACCACGTCCGCAGCCAGGCGCGCGACGTCAACAAGCAGGACAGTCAGATACGCGAGCGCGGCCTGCCGGAATCCCTCGTCGCGCTCGGAAAGCTCAGCTTCGATCGCCGCGATCGTCGCCGACCACAGCGGCCGCCGCGCGACCGGCACGTGAAGGCGCAACAGGCCGCCTGGCACCGCGTGCAAGAACGGCAACAGCAACGGATGCGCGCGCCACGATGACCACGGCGCCTGCAAGTCGCCACCCACCGCCGACGGATCAAAGAAGAGTCCGAACCCAGAAGCGATCGTGTTAACGATGCGCGGATCGATCACCTCGCCAGCAGCAACTACAAAAACGTCCCCATCCCGGACGCAGATGTCTCCATAGCCGGCCTGCTCGTCTACCGGCGACTGTTCGGCCTTCTCGATGTAGAGCAGCACCGGAAACTCGTGAATGTGCCGACGTCCGTGGCCCGGGATCTGGTGTGAATCGAACCGCATCACCGAAATCGGCGGCACCTGCGGGCCGATCCGGTAGCGGTAAACCGGCACGCCCGCCTGGTAGCGCACCGGGCTGACCATCGTCGTCACGAATCTAAAGATAGTCCTACTTCTGCCAACGATCGACCGATCGTGGTAACAGAGCAGGCTTCACGATGGATTACATGACCAAGCATCGTCCTACATCGACAGCGACATCGACCATCGATGATGATCGCCACGACTATCTACCGGCGGCAGGCCGCGACGCCTTCTTGCCGTTCTACAACCTGCTCACCGCAGCCTTAGGCGTCTCGAAAATCCATCGCACACTGATTGATCAAGCACGGCTCGCCGACGGACAACGCGTACTCGAGATCGGCTGCGGCACCGGCAAGCTGTCCATTCGCGCCAAACGCGCTCATCCCGGCATCGACCTCGTCGGCTCCGACCCGGATCCACGCGCTCTAGCTCTCGCCGAACGCAAAACCCACAACCTCACCGGCGTGCGTTTCGAGCGTGCATACGCGCAGCGGCTGCCCCATCCCGACGCCAGCTTTGATCGCGTGCTCTCGTCCCTGATGCTGCATCACCTGGACGAGGACACGAAGACAGCGGCTGCCGCCGAGATTCAGCGAGTGCTGCGTCCCGGCGGCAGCCTGCATTTGGTCGACTTCACCGGCGAGGCACGCGGATCGCACGGATCACAGGGGTCGCACGGTATGCACAACCTGCATAACCTGCTGTCCCGGCGCATGCTCAAGTCCGGTCACGTGGCCGAAAACGGCGGTGGGGCCATCACCCAATTACTCACCGCGGCTGGCCTTGAATGCACTCAGATGGCCTCACAGCGCCATCCGATCATGGGCCAAATCACCTACTACCAGGCGGCCCGCCCCCGTTGACGGACCGTCAAGTAGTTGTGTCAAGCGCACTCATCAGTGCCAGTCGCTGATCTTCACGTCGCGCGGCGCGGGTTGTCCCTCGCCGGTCTCGACGAGCCGCTTGAGGCTAAGCAGGAACGTCGCCCACTTCGTGCTGCAGTGGTACATGAACTCCACCGGCTCCTTCCAGCCCTCGTGCCGGAAGAGCACGATCGTGAAGTCACCCTCCTGCTTGAGCTCGAAGCGGACCTGCGTGCCGATCCACTCCGCTGGACCGCCGACGACTTCCCAAAGGACGAGGTCGCGGGGCTGAGTCTCCAGCACCTTCATCTCGACGCCGCCGGGCTCGAAGTCGAACTGCAGCACTCCCCCGGGATCGCTGTCGCCGCGCGTGTCCTCGGTCCACCAGCCGGCCAGGCCGTCGACCGTGGTCAGGGCCGCGTAGACCTTGTCAGGAGCCGACGTGACGCCGATCCTGTGCAGGATGTCCACCATCTCGGTACCTCTTCCTCTTATCGTTTCGTCTTCTCGATTGCTCACTTCGCGGCATCGCGACTGCGCTGAATCGCCTCGGCGATCTGCTTGATGCGCCGCAGTCGGGCGTCCCAGGTGGCGCCAACTGACGACAGTTGCGCGACCGCGCGAGCGAGCTGAGCCTCGTCGACCTCATATCGGCGCTCACGTCCGGACGGCGTGCCATGGACGAGTCCGACGCGGTCGAGTACGACGAGATGCTTTGCGACGGCCTGCCGCGTGACCGGCAACTGCTCGCTGAGCGTGGTCGCCGTCC
The DNA here is from genome assembly GCA_963714445.1 of uncultured Actinomycetota bacterium. Classification (GTDB taxonomy): domain Bacteria; phylum Actinomycetota; class Actinomycetes; order Streptomycetales; family Catenulisporaceae; genus Actinocrinis. Next base: position 4,954 of record CAVQPP010000400.1, on the reverse strand, counting down.
CGCCGCCATCCGTCAGCAGCAGATCGAGCAGCCGCCGCCGAATCGGGTCCCCAACCGCCGACCACAGTTCGTCGTCGACGGCTGGCGTTCACTGCGTCGACCTCAGCCGGGCGACGTACGTGACGAGGCGTGGCAGGTAGTAGTCCCAACCGGTGACCTGGCCGCGGTAGTACTCCTCGAGCACGGCCGCCTCCCAGCCTCGCTCCCGGAAGCCCGACTCCTTCATGCGCAGGAGCGTGCCCGCGCCGGACGGGACCAAGTCGAAGGTCACCAACAGGGAGTTGGTGGTCGTCGGCGTCGCGCCCTCGTCGTAAATCCAGCGGAAGGAGAAGCGGCGCGGCGGATCGGCCTCGACCACCGTCAGCGGCCTGATGCGCACGTCAGGCTTCGCACTGTCGCCGAACGTGAGGACTCCGGTCCCGCCGGGCACCGGCTCGAGCTCCACCTCGTCCGGCCACCAGCCGCGCAGGTGCTCGGGCGTGCTGATGACCTCGTAGACCACGTCGGGCGTGGCGTCGATATGGATCTCCCGCTCGATGCTGCCGTACTCCGTCGCGGTATCCGTCGCCATGACGCTCGCATCCTCTCGCAGTGCAACCTTTGGTTGCACATGACTCTACGACGGGCCGCCCCAATACGCAACCTTTGGTTGCAGATGCCGACGACGAGCGGATCACCCGCTGGCGCTGCCGCCACTCCCGGTGCCGCCACTCCCACTACCGCTGCCACTGCCGCCACCACCGCCGCTGACCCCAGCACTCCCACCGCCGCCAGCACCCGCACCAGCGCCCGCACTGCCACCCCGCGATGCGATACCACCAGCGGCCGACGACGCCACGACCGTCACCAACGCCCCCAGCATCAGCGCCGCAGCCTCCCCCGGCTTCAGCTCGTGCAACTGCGTCCCCAGCGTCGCCGCCGCGACCGGCACACCGAGCTGCGCAGCCGCCAGCACGCCGAGCGCGACAGGCTGCCCACTCACTCGCATCACCGCGTGCACCACGATCGCGCCGCCGCCAAGCAGCAACCCGAGCAAGATGAACGACGGATGCCGCCCCAACTCGCGCAGACCGAGCGATGCACCCAACCAGAGGAAGAACAGCGGCCCGAGGAACCCCTCCGTCACCCCGAACATCTGCCTGGCCAACCGCCGCGGCTCCCCCACCGCGGCAACGGCGAGTCCGAGCGCGAAGCCGGCCAGCATGATCGACACGTGCGTGACCGCAGCCAGCGCCGCCAACGCGAACAGCACCATCAGGCTGAACCGCAGTTCGAGCGCGAACTTGCGCTCCTCCGAGAGCCGGTGCAGGCGGCGGCGCGCCGCGGTGTTCTCGAACTTCAACAGCAGCACCAACGCGACCGCCGCGCACGCGAGCACCGCGAGCGCTCCAAGCGCCGCGCGTCCGGCGTGCGCGGGATCGATCGCCAGCGGCAGCGCCACAATGCCCGCCGCGTCCGCGATCGCCACCTGCGGCAGCAGCGCGAGCACCGCGCCGCCAGTCAACCCCAGCGAATCGACAATCGGAAGAATGAGCGCGGCCGACGAGGACGCCATCAGCACCGTATATATCGGTGCGTGACCGGTCCCGAAGACGCGTGACGCGATCACTGCAGGCACCACCGCGAGCGCACCAACGCACGCCGCGCGCACCGCACCCGTCCGCAATCCAGCCTTCAGCCGAACGTCGCGCACCGGAACGTGCGACCCGGCCACGAACATGACCAGCGCGAACCCGATGTCGGCAAGGAAGGTGAACGTCGCGTCGCCCGGATGCAGGAAGCCGATCCCGGTCGGCCCGAGCACGATGCCCGCCACCAACTCCCCCGCGACCACCGGTACGTGCCAGCGCTGCGGCACCGCGAGCAACGGCCCGAGCAGCGCCGCCAGCGAAATCGCCGCGAGCGTCGCGAAGCTCATCTTCTAATCTGACCTCACTTCACACCCGACCCGAGCCGCACCGACGATATGACCCCGGTCACGCAAGATCTCACTGAGAGATATACGAGGATATACACGTGGACGAGCACGCGGACGTTCCGAAGCGCCAGATCAGAGCGGATTATGACGACGAGTCGATCACCGTCTACCAGGCGTTCAGCCTCACCATCGCAGCGCCCGCCGCAGCGAACAACCGTTTCTCGACCCACTTCAAGCGCGACCGGATGACGTGGATCAAGCCGTCCTTCCGCTGGATGATGTACCGCTGCGGCTGGGCCACGAAGCCCGGCCAGGAACGCGTCCTGGGGATCCGCATCGCGCGCGAAGGCTTCGAGTGGGCCCTCGCCCACAGCGCATTCGCCCACTTCGACGCGGCGCTCCACGCAGACCACGAGGCCTGGCGCGCGTCACTCAGACAACCGGTACGCGTCCAATGGGATCCAGAGCGGGACCTACTCTTCCGTCCACTCGACCACCGCTCGATCCAGATCGGCCTAGGCGGCGAGTCCGTCGCAAGCTACTGCGACGAGTGGATCCGCGAGATCCGCGACGTAACCGATCTCGCCCACCAGTGCTATGCCGCGCTCCGTGAGCAGGGCACTGACGCCGCCGCGAAGCTGCTACCGCCCGAGCGCCAGTACCCCGTCCCGCCACAGCTCGCCACCCACATCGGCATGGATTGAGCGACGCCATTTCCGGCACGTCCGTCACGCAGAATCTTGACGCGTGTCAGGCTTGGGGCTTGGGGGCGGCTTGCTGGAGGACCTCGAAGGACCAGACCTCGGAGGCGTGGGCTGCCGGGCGCGGGGGTGCGGCGTTCTCGCCGCTGCTCTCGGAGCCGCCGGAGTGACCTCGGGCGAAGTCCTGGGAGGACTGCCACTTCTGGAAGTCCTCTTCGCTGCGCCAACGGGTGTAGACGAGGTACTGGTCCGTGCCTTCGACGGGGCGCAGGAGTTCGAACCACTCGAAGCCGTCGCTGGCCTCGACTGCTCCGGCACGGCCGGCGAAGCGTCGCTCGAGGGTTTCGCGTGCTTCCGGCGATACGGATAGCACGTTGATCTTGACGACGGACACGGCGAAGCCTTTCGGGACGGCGGGCACGCGGCGCCGTTCGCACCGCGGAACGAGCATAGAGCGGTGCGAACGGCGCACGGTTCCGGCGCGCGAGGCGGGCTTGATGCGTGACGGAGCCCCAGTCGAGTGCTCAACTTTCGGCTTTGGGGGCGAGCTGCTGTTGCGAGAAGGGGGGCCACTCGGCGACGCGGGCGAGGATGTCGCTGGCGTCCCTTGCCTTGTCGATGGCGTAGACGATCTCGACGCTGCCGCCGGGGAGGGCGCGCTCGCGCTCGAAGGTTAGGCCGGTGGTGAGACTGAGCGACGGGGTTAGACGCATTCCGTCGCCTACTACGAACGGCAGCACGACCAGTTCGAGGCTGTCGAGGGCGCCTAGGGCGCGGAAGGTTTCGATCGTGCGGGGGCCGCCGATTAGGTGGACGTCGCCGCCTCGGTTGGACTTGCGGACCTTGTCTAGGAGGCGAGCCGGGTCGTTGTCGGTCACCACGTGGTCGGGGGTGTTGGCGGGGCGGTGGGAGGCGAGGACGAAGACGTCCAGGTCGGGCCATGGCCAACGGTCGGCGGGCAGCGCGGGCTCGAAGGTCGTGCGGCCCATCAGGGCTGCCTCGCAGGGCTCGAGGAATTCGCGGATGCCGTGGCTTTGGCCGGGGTTGAAGGCCGGGTCGGCGGTCTGGACCGGCCAGCCGTTCGGCGTGGTCACGTAGCCGTCGGCGCTCATGCATAGGCGGGCGCGGATCTTCATGGTGGGCTCCTGTGTGGGGTCGTGGTTGTGATGCGTTCTATCTGGTTGTCGGAGCCGAGACTGGGATCTCTACCTGGCTGCGTGTAGTTGGTTAGGTTGATTTCGTGGACGTGGGGATGAACGTGGACGCGGGGGACGCAAAGATCCCTCTCTCGGGGGAGGCGCCGTCTTGGGTCGGCGCGGCAATCTCAAGAGGATGAACTGGTTCGCGGCGGCTGTGCACCGCGTGAAGGCGAACGTGCCGCCTGCCGTGGTGGACTTCGGCCTGACCATGATCGGCGAGGGCACCGTCCTTTGGGGCACCGCCACGTCGCAGAATTTTTATCGGACTACCTGGCCTTGGTGGGTCTGGGTGCTCGGAACCGCGGTGCCGCTGCCCGGGTTGTGGCGTAGACGAGCGCCGTTCACGGCGTGGTTGCTGACCGGCGTGGTGCAGCTGTTGTTCGCGTTCTGTCAGAGTGACGCGGCCAACTACAACCACAGCACCGAGTTCCCGATCCTCGTCGTTTGCGCGACCGTCGCTTATCTGGGCTCGACCAGCCAGTTCGCGGCAGCGTTCGCGCTTACGGTCATGGGCGTGTTCGTATCGGTGAACGAAGTGCTGGCCAAGTCGATCATCACCTCGCTGACCATCTCGCTCGCGTTCGCGTTCGGGCGGCTGGCCGCCAAGCAGCGGCAGGCGTCCGTGCTGCTCGCGGCGCGGGTACGCGAGACCGAGGAGGCGGCGGGCGCTCGCGCGGCTGAGGCTGCGGCGGCGGAGCGGACTCGGATCGCGCGGGATATGCACGACATCTTGGCGCACGCGGTCAGCTTGATCGTGGTCCAGGCGGAGGCGGGCGGCGCGGTGGCGCGCACGTCGCCGGATAAGGCGGTCAGGGCGTTCGACGCGATTGGCGATACGGGGCGCGATGCGTTGGTGCAGTTGCGTCGGATGTTGGGGGTGCTGCGGGACGACGACGCGGTGGCGGTCGCGCTCGCGCCGCAGCCGACGATCGCGGCGTTGCCGGGGCTGATCGATTCGGTGCGGTCGGCGGAGATTGAAGTTGTACTGGAAAGCCGCGGCACGAGTCGGCCGCTGGTGCCGGACGCGGAGATCGCCGTGTTCCGGACAGTGCAGGAGTCGCTGACGAATGTCGTTAAGCACGCGCGGGCGAGTTGGGCGCGGGTTGAGCTGGACTGGGGGGAGGACACGCTCGCGG
>CAVQPP010000399.1:0-12241 GCA_963714445.1 uncultured Actinomycetota bacterium | reverse complement strand
ACCCAGCTTTCCGAGCGAGCCGCGAGTCGCGACGCACTGGGGCGTCCTCGAGAACGTTCTCAACGCCGACGAATCGACGCTCGACTTCTTCCGCGACGTGTTCGACGAGGTCATGGACCTGTTTCCGACGCGGCACATCGGCGTCGGCGGTGACGAGTGCCCGACAGAACCCTGGGAGTCCAGTCCACGCGCTCGGGCCCGAATCGCAGAACTCGGACTCGGCAGCGCGGACGCGATCCGGCACTGGTACGTCGCCCGACTCGCCGACCACCTGGCGAAGCGCGGCCGGTCGGCCTACGGCTGGGACGAGATCGTCGATGGCGACGGCGGCCTGCCGCCAGACGCGGTTGTCGCGTCCTGGCGCGGCGTCGCCGGGGGATCGAAGCGGCGCGACGCGGGCACAACGTCGTGTTCTGCCCGGACGACCAGGTCTACTTCGACTACCGGCAGTCCGAGGATCCGGGCGAGCCCATCCCGGTCGGCACGGTCAGCACCCTGTCACACGTCTATGCGTTCGAACCCGTTCCGCCGGCACTGACCGAAGCGGAATCAGAACTCGTGCTCGGGGGGCAGTGCAACATCTGGACAGAGCACATGGACTCGGTGCGCGCCATCGACTACATGGCGTTCCCGAGGCTGGCCGCGTTCGCCGAGACCGTCTGGAGCAGCGGCACGGCCCGCGGCGACTTCGCCGAGTTCGAACGCCGCCTCTCGGTGCACGAAAAGCGGCTAGACGCGCTCGGCGTCGAGTATCGTCGCCGGACAGGTCCGGCGCCCTGGCAGTCCCGACCGGAGGCGCCGGGCTGGCCGCGTTAGCGCGCTGATGGCCAGCCGTCGCTCATTTGCCTCGTCGTGTCACGCGTCGTCAGTCCGTCTTACCGAACAGGACGTGCGCCGCCTGATAGATCGGGAACGAGAGATCGGTCGGCGTGAGCCGGCCGGTCTCCTTGTCGACCTCCAGCACCGCGATGTTATGGGAACGCTGATTCGCGCTGAATAGATACCGGCCGTCCGGGCTCAGCGTGATGTGCCGCGGCCAGCCACCGCCGCAGGACCAGGTGCCGATCGGGCTCAGGCGCGCGCCGTTGTCGGCGACCTCGAACGCGGTGATCGATTCGTCCCCACGGTTCCCGACGTAGACGAAGCGCGCGCCGGCAGACAATGCGATCCCCGACGGGAAGCTGCGGCCCGCAGTGGAATTCGGCGCGGCCGACACCTCCATCAGTGTCTGCGCCACGCCGGTCGTCGCGTCGTACATACATACCGCGACGGTGTTCGACAGCTCATTCGCCAGGTAGTAGTACTGGCCGGAGGGATGGAACACCAGATGGCGAGGGCCGCTGCCCGGACGCACCTTGTTCTGCGCGCGCAGCACGAACCGTCCCCACTCGCTGTCGAGAGAGTACGAGTACACGCTGTCCGTGCCGAGGTCCACGGCGAGATACCCGCCGCCGGTCGGCGCTGGCACGACCATGTGCGCGTGCGGCCCCTCCTGACGGTCCGACTGCGGGCCGGTCCCCTTGTGCTGCACGAGGTCCGACAGCGTCGCCAGCCGACCGCCCTCCTCGATCGGGTGCACGGCCACGTTGCCGGACATGTAGTTCGCCGTCAGCAGGTAGCGACCGCTCGGATCAACTGTTAAATGACACGGATAGCCGCCATTCGTCGGCTGCTCGCCCAAAGGAGTGAGCGTCCCCTCCGCGCCGTTCACGAGGAACGCGGCGACGTAGCCCGCCGCCTCCTCACGTACGGCGTAGAGCACGTCGCCCGACGGCGACAACGCAAGGAACGACGCCTCAGGCAACTGCACACTCCCGACCGTCGTAATCGTGAGGCTGTCCGGATCGAAATCGGCCACAGTGATACCGGGCGCGGGCTCCGGTGACGCATCGCCCTGGGTGTACCTGCCGATGAACAGCCTGAGGCGGTCGGTCATGCCAGTCCTCCTGTGATCGATGGAACCAGTATCGCGGGTTGGCCGCCGATGCCCGGCGTAGCGTAGTCCGTATGAGCAACCTCGACGCGCGTCCCACCGCCACGCTCTGCGGAGGTCGCGAGGACGTTTCGGCCCGACCAGTGCACGAACTGCTGACGCCCAGACTGGTCCAATTGGGCGAGAGCACCCAGGTCCGCCGGCTCCTGCCGAACCTCGGGCGGCGCATGGTCGGCGCGTGGTGCTTCGTCGACCACTACGGCCCCGACGACATCGGCGACGCGACCGGCATGGACGTGCCGCCGCACCCGCACATGGGGCTGCAGACGGTCAGCTGGCTGCACGACGGGGAGATCCTGCACCGCGACAGCATCGGCAGTCTGGCGACGCTGAAGCCGTATCAGCTCGGGCTGATGACGGCAGGTCGGGCGATCGCGCACGCCGAGGTCTCGCCGCGCGCGCACCCGCGGATCCTGCACGGCGCGCAGCTCTGGGTCGCCCTGCCAGACGCGCACCGCCAGACCGCGCCGAACTTCGAGTACCACCCGACGCTGCCGGTCATCGACGCCCCCGGCCTGCGCGCGACGGTCATCCTGGGCGAGGTCGATGGTGCAGCCTCGCCGGGCACGACGTTCTCGCCGCTGATGGGTGCGGATCTCGCGCTCGACGCGGGCGCGCAGGCTCGGCTGCCGCTCGAGCCCGACTTCGAGTACGCAGTGCTGGCGATGGCCGGTACCGCCGAGGTGGACGGCGTGCCGGTGAGCGCGGGCTCGATGCTCTACCTCGGCTGCGGGCGCCGTGAACTGCCGCTGCGAGTCGGGGACGCGCCGGCCGGCCTGATGCTGCTCGGTGGGGAGCCGTTCGAAGAGCAGATCATCATGTGGTGGAACTTCGTGGGCCGAACGGGCGAGGAGATCACCGAGGCGAGGGAAGCCTGGAACGAAGGCGACCGGTTCGGCGAGGTGCACGGCTACGACGGTGATCGACTGCTCGCACCGACGATGCCGGCGACGCCGCTCAAGCCGCGCGGCCGGGAGCGGTGATAGCGACCTGAATTATTAACAGGCCCACGAAACGTGGTAAACGTAGTAGAAGCTTCCTGAGAATCTGAAGGCTGCTGTGTGACGGAGCGTCAATCGCTCGCGGGCAGGGCACTGCCTGGGAAGCTGCGGCAGGCGTGGACTTCGTACGTAAACACTCCCGCCTGCACGCCGGGATCCGCATCCATGATCCGCTGCACGTCCTGCGGGCTGGCATCGAAGACGCCGATGCCGGTGACGCCGCTCCCATCGCCGATCGGGCAGATGATCGGCATGAGCCCAGCCCGGTAAAGCCTGGCGTTGCGCTTGCCGTGCGCCATGATGATCTCGGTCACCTGCTCACCGCGCTCTGAGCCAGGCATCTCGAAGTCGGGGCCGGCCTTGAGAATCATGACCGTGTACGGCCGGGCCGCGTTCCGCATCTGCGCGAACTCGTCGTCGCTGATCTCCGGCAAGCTGCTGTCATCGGTGTAATTCATGGCAGGAGGGTAGCGACTGGAGCTCGGGACGCGGTCTGCGCGTCAGCTCCAGCTCAGGGCTTTCTCCTGGATGATCTCGCCGAGTGCCGCGACGGTTTCGGCCCGGCCGGGCGATTCGACCGCGTCGCGCAGTTCGGCGAGTCGGTCGACGACATCGTGCACGTCCACGTCGGTGGAGGCGGCTTCGTCGAGGTCGATCACGAGCACGTTGTCGTCGGCGTAGTGCAGTCGTCCTTCGCGCCAGACGACTAACGCCTTTGTGCCTCCTGTGCTCTTGGCGCGTACGGCGCGCCGGGCCTTCTTGGACTTGCCGCGCTCGGTCTCGCCATCGGCCTCGACTGCTGGAGCTGGACGCGGCTCGGGCACTGATGCGTCAGGCGCGGCGGCCGCGTCGGCTTCCGCGATTACAGCAGTGTCTGTGTCAGCGACGGCAACCGCAGCTGCATCGTCGACCGCGTCTTCGGCGACTGCGCCATTCACCGCATCGTTCGCGTTCATGACGGGATCAACGAGCCCATCGCGCGGGCGTCACTAACCTGGTCTAAGCAATCGGAGTTCAGCCAGGAGGTCGCGCTATGCCCGCTTACCCGATCACCCAGGCCCCGCAGGACCTGCGACCGTCGCTGGACGTGCGCGACCCGGACAAGCGCTTCGCGACTCGACTGTCCTGGCTCGACTCGAAGCACTCGTTCTCTTTCGGCCGGCACTACGACGCGAGTAATACGAACTTTGGGCTGCTGCTCGTCAACAACGACGATGTGGTGCGGCCCGGCACCGGGTTCGAGACGCATCCGCACGAGGACATGGAAATCGTCACGTGGGTGCTGCGCGGCGCGCTGGTGCACCAGGACTCGGAAGGGCACGCCGGCGTGATCTATCCGGGCCTGGCGCAGCGGATGAGCGCGGGGCGCGGAATCCTGCACTCCGAGAAGAACGATTCGTGGCGGCTGACCGGCGACGAGCCGCACACGGAGCCGGTGCACTTCGTGCAGATGTGGGTCGTGCCCGACGAGGCGCGCATCGAGCCCGGATACGAGCAGCTCGAGATTGGCGACGAGCTGCTTCGCGGGGGACTGGTACCTGTCGCCTCGGGGATGCTTAAGCACGACGGTGCGGCGGCCATTCGGATCAAGCAGAAGGACGCTGCGTTGCACGCCGCGCGGCTGGAGGTCGGCCAGTCTGTCACGCTCCCTGCCGCGCCGTACTTGCACCTGTTTATTGCGCGCGGTGCCGTCGAGTTGGAGGGTGCGGGGGCGCTCGGTGCCGGTGCGGCGGTTCGGATCACGGCTGGCGACGGTCAGCGAGTGACGGCGATCGAGCCGTCGGAGATCCTGGCTTGGGAGATGCACGCGCGACTTGGCGTTGACTGACGCGGGGTGGGTTGAGGCGCAGTGGTTGACGCGGATTTCGCGGGTCAGATCTCGAGGATCAGGGTCACCGGTCCGTTGTTGACGAGCGCCACTTCCATGTGCGCCCCGAAGACGCCGAGTTCGACTCGCGCGCCGAGCGCTCGCAGTTCGTCAGCCGTCGCGGCCACTAGTGGCTCGGCTACCGAACCCGGCGCGGCGGCTTGCCAGGTCGGGCGGCGACCCTTGCGGGTGTCACCGTAAAGGGTGAACTGCGAGATCAGCAGAATCGGAGCGCCTAGGTCGGAGCACGACTTCTCGCCTTCCAGGATCCGCAGCGTCCACAGCTTCGCGGCCAGCTTGCGCGCATGGTCCGGCGTGTCATCGTGAGTGACGCCGACTAGAACGCACAGACCCGGCTCGGAGATCTGTCCGACGACCGCGCCATCGACACGCACCGACGCCTCGGTAACCCGCTGAACCACTGCTCGCATGCCGACGATCGTGCCACGTGTAGTGCCGACTGAGGGATGCCCGAGTGGCACTGTCGGTGGGCGGGTATAGAACATAAGTACGAACGAACATCGAGGAGGACCGCGGAGGATCGCGTGATGTCACCGGCCATGACACCGACAATCGCGACATCGGCGAATACGACAGACGGGACGGCGACGACAGCTTCGGGCGCCGTCGGCGGGCAGTTTGGCGCGGCGCTCGCGCTGGCGGAGCGCGGGTTCGCTGTGTTCCCGTTGCGCCCCGGCACCAAGGTGCCTGCGGTGCGCGGCGACTGGGAGGGCGTGGCCATCGCCGATCGGGAGCGGCTGCTTGAGGTCGGCTGGCCGAATGGCGGCAACGTCGGCGTGGCGTGTGGCCCGAGCGGATTGTTCGTCCTCGATCTGGATGTGGCGAAGGATCCGGGGGTAGGTCGTGAGTTCGGGGGGATCGGGAGAGCGGCTGACGACTTCAGTGCCGACGAACCGACTGATGGAGCCGATGTGCTTCGCGAACTCGCCGCCGGACGACCGATCCCAGAGACGTTCACTGTTACGACGCCCTCCGGCGGCGTGCACCTCTACTTCCGCGCGCCAGCGGCACCGCGTCTGCGTAACACGGTTGCGCGTCTTGGACCGCTGATAGATACGCGCGCGGCTGGCGGGTACGTCGTCGGTCCCGGCTCCGTCATTCGCGGCAGGCGGTATGAGGTCGTGACTGATGTGCCGATCGCGCCGGTACCGCGTTGGATCGTGCGGGAGTTGATCGCCAAGTCGCGTGCCGAACTGCCGCCGATGCCACCGGCACCGGTCGGACGTGCTGACGTCGCAGGTGCGCGGCCGACCGGCGCGGCTGCGGCTGCCTATGGAGCTGCGGCGCTGCGTAACGAGGTCGAGCGCGTACTCGGCGCTCGCGTCGGAACGCGCAACGACACGCTCAACCGTGCCGCCTACGCACTTGGCCGTTTGATAGGCGCGGGCATCCTGGACCGCGATCTCGCTGCGTCGGAACTTTTCCATGCCGCGCGGAGGGTGGGGCTGTCGGCCCGCGAATCGTCTTCCACGCTGGCTTCCGGACTTGGTGCTGGCATCGCGCGGCCTCGGTATCCGGCGCGTAGCCGTCCGATCGCGTCGGCGGCGCGAACTGTCGCGGCGTCAGGCCGGAGTGACGCCAGCGAGGGGGGCGAGGGGAGCGACGAGCGCAGCGACGCACGGTTGTCGGGAAGTGGCGAGCAGGCGCCGCGTCACAGGCTTGAGCTGTTCGGTCCCGAGGCAATCGACGCGTTGCGTGTGGTGGACCGTGCGTACGACGCTGCAGCGTTGCTCGCCGCGCCGCTCGTGTTCAGTCGCGACTGGCGGAGGGTGCGTGCGCTCGCCGACGCGCTGCGCGACCTACGCGACTCGCCGCGACCGGCGTTGGCGGACGCTCGACGCGCCACGTCGTTGTGCGAGGCGGTTTCCAGCCTCGCTGCCACGCTTGCACGCGATTTCCCGGCGCCCGGTCGTCGGCGTGCGCGTTCGCCGCTGGGCAACGCTCTGCGCGAGTTGCACCGGGCCGCCGACGCGGCGATCGAGGCGATGGCTCGTGATAGCGCGCTCGCTGATGATGTTGGCGACGGTGCCAGTGCTGTCGGTGGTGCCGCCTAGTCTGGAGTGGATGGCCGAACTCGACGCGCACACAGGCATAGGCACCGGCACACGTTCTCGCCTGCCGGCCGATTCTGCGTGGGGCGATATCGACTCGCCGATTGGGACACTCGGCGCGGTCGTGACCTCCAATGGCCTGCTGTGTCTCGCATTTCGCCCGCTCGCCGCGCTGGTCGGGATGTTCGCCGTGGCCGGTCCGGAACCCGGTCCGCTGCTCGACCATGAGATAGGCGTGCACGTCGCGCAGGAGCTGGACGAGTACTTCTCCGGGCGGCGCAAGCAGTTCACCGTCCCGGTGGACTGGTCGCTCACGTCGGGCGTGCAGCGTTCGATTCTGAGCACGCTGTACGAGAAGGTCCCCTACGGCAGCACAGTCGGCTACGGCGAACTCGCGCTGCTCGCCGGACGCACGCTCGGTGCCTCTCGTCTCGTCGGCACGGTGATGGGTAGCAATCCGGTGCCGATCGTCGTCCCGTGCCACCGGGTCATCGCGGCGGACGGTGGGATCGGCGGGTTCGGTGGCGGCCTGGAGACCAAGCATTGGTTGCTGACGCTTGAGGGCGCTTTGCCGCCGTCTCTCTTCTGAACCTGAGCATTTGTCGTGAGGGTTGGCACTCGTCTTGGGTGTCGGGTGGTCTATTGAAGCCTGGGCTGTCACCCTTGCGGGGCTTCGCTTTGTGGGGTCGCGCAGTCACTCTTCCGAGTCACCCTCCCGAGTCCTGCACCTCTTCTAAGTCTTGGAATAAGACCCACCCGATTCGGGCTACCCACGCCGTTTTATCCGTTTTGTCGCAGCTATCGCGGTGCCCCGAATGACAGATACACTGTACCCAGCAATGCACGCTGATCTGCGCGGATGGTTGAGCAGTGCCCTGACGCGTCAGAGCCCTTACCGCGTCGTTATTGCGTTCGGGAGCACAGCCGTCAGCCCTGGCACACTCTTGCCAGTTTCCTCCACGCATTGCGAGCGCTTGATCCCGGACTGTTAGCTTCCTGAACATTGCGTTCCTGCGAACGGGTTCCCTCGGGACTGCCAAACGGAGGGATGGGAATGTTCATCCGATTTACCGACCGCGCCGTCGGATCCCCTGCAGGGGTGATCCGGTCGCAGCGGATCCGGCAGCTTGGGCAGGACGAGGTTGTGGGCGAATTGTCCAGTCTTCCTGAGGCCGAGTGGGCGCTGTTGGCCGCATGTGCCGATCCCGACTGGGAACTCCCGATCGACGCGAGCATTCCGCAACTGATCGCCGAGCAGGTCTGCATGAACCCGGACGCGGTGGCCGTGGTCGCCGACGGCCAAGAGCTGACGTACGCGCAGCTCTGGACGCGTGCCGGGGCTGTCGCCGCCCGGCTGCGTCTTGCCGGCGTTCGCCGGGGACACCTGGTTGGTCTTTGCTGTGAGCGGGCGACGGAACTCGTCGTCGGGATGCTCGGAATTCTGCGCTCCGGCGCGGCTTACGTGCCGATGGACCCGAGCCATCCCGCTGAGCGCCTTAGGTTCATGCGCGAGGATCTGGGTCTGCGCGTCATCGTCGCGGAAACTGGGATCGAGCTTCCCGCTGGTGCCTACCGCACCGTCATCGTCGATTCCGAGCCGGTGCTGATCACCGATCTCGAGGCGGCCGGGCTGTTCGAGGACGACCCGTGGGCAGCTGGACCGGACGACTTGGCGTACCTGAGCTACCCGGCGGGACCTGGCGTCGCGCCGACCATCATGGCCTCGCACCGCAACGTGCTCAGCCTGCTCGACGCGACTCGGCGCTTCGGCTGAGCTGACTGACGGCGCTCGGTCTGCCGACGCCGTCGATCCACGGGGAAACTTTCGCATTGCTGATGCTGCAGGCGTGTGTCTGACGCACGCCTGCTCGATTGGTGTGCGTGCGTGTTGAAACTCTGCGTGTTCTATAACTGCGTGCTCTTCAGCGCTGTCTGACAGCACGCACCGCACAGTGCTCACCAAAAAGTGCGGCGCGGCCGGCGATGTACGCCGGCCGTAGCCTCACAAGACTTCTCAGACCAGCCCGCGCCGCGCCGCCTGGACGCCCACCTGGAATCGGCTGGTCGCTCCCAGGCTGTCCATCAGCGACGCCACCCGCCGGGCGAACGTACGCCGGCTCATGTGCAGCTGCGCGGCGGCGTGGTCGTCGGTGACCCCGTTGCTGAGCACCTGAAGTATCTCCCGCTGTTCCGCGGACACCTGGCCCGGCGGCGGGCTGTTCGGCGGCTGGCCGCAGGCCGCGGCCCACGCCAGGTCGAAGGCGACGGCCAGCGAACGCGCGGCCACCACGTGCGCCTGGGGCGCGAGGCGGCCCGCCATCGGGTGGCGCGGGTCCGGGTGCGGCATGTAAAGCACCGAACGGTCCCGCACGATCACCGGGTAGGGCAGGCTGAACGTCGTGGGCGCGGCCGTGCCGAGCCGGGACAGCGCCGGGAACGGCGCGGGCTCGCCCGGCCGCGCCGGGCCGTGCAGAACCCGGACGGTCAGCCCCTGGCGCAGCAGCTTGCTGAACAGACCCGGCGGCACCATCCGCTCGAACAGTTCGGGCTCGGGTACGAGCGCGATCAACTCCTCCCGGGTAAGTTCCTCGAGTTCCGCGCCGAGCAGCGCCGCGGCGGCCCGCGCGGTGCCCGTGGCACCCGCGCCGGCACGGCCGGACACTGCGTCTCCACGACGGAACGTCGGCGCGTTTTCGCGACGGCGCAGCCGCAGGGGTGGGGCGATCGTCTCGGTCATAAGTTTCAGTCCCAGATCAAGTTGTCGGGCGTTACCGTAGACGCGTTCGGGGCGGCGACGGCCACAGCGGGGGCAGCGGACGCGACGATGGTCGCGGCGGCGAGCGCGGGTCCGGTCGAGACGAGGGCGGCGGCGACCAGCATGCCCGCGGGACGGGGGAGACGCTTCATGGGGAATTCCTCTTTCACGCAGGATGAAAACCGGGTGGGAAACGGCTGGAACGGGGATTTTTCGAAGCCCGCGGCGCCTCGGAAATACCGCTATCCGAGGCAGGATTTTGCCGGAGCAGCGCCGCTCCTGTCACCCTTCCGTGCTTGCATGACCCTGCGGTGGCAGCAACCTGTTGGCCGCCTTTCACACCCCGAGCAGGATCTTCTCCGTGCCCGGAACGACGCCCGCCCCGCAGTAGTCGATCGACCATCCGTCCAGCTCGGGATAGCTGTTCAGGGCCCTCATGCACAGATCCGCGGCGGCGGACTCGGCGGCGGCGAGGTCGGGGTGGCACAGGAAGAACGCCAGCCTCGCTTCACGGGCGCCGGTCTCCGCGTAGAGGTGCTCCAAGCAATCATCGGGATCTGCGATATCCGTCAAAAGACGGCGAAGATCGTCGGCGCTAATGCTGGTGTCCTGGGCGGTCAGCCGCGAATTGATGAGATACATATTTCCGATGTTCCGTCAGACGAAGGCTATGGGCCAGGATTTCGGTGTGGCAGAATCTTGCGGTGCAGGGACCTGCACGCTTCACTGAGGAGCAACCGATCGTTGGGGGCTTGCCATGCTGGAAGCACAGGGGCTGGAAGCGCTGGGAGTCAGCCTCACGGCCGAGAAGGTCTATCGGGCCATGCTCGCCGAGCCGCGCATCGGTGTCGCGCAGCTGGCCGATCGGCTGGGCTGGACGACCGACCGGGTGCGTGACGGCCTCGACGAGCTCGCGCGCCTCTCGCTGCTGCGCGACTCGTACGAGAATCCGGGCGCGCTGCGCCTTGTCAGCCCCGAGGTCGGCCTCTCCCATCTGCTGGCCGAACGCGAGGCCCAGCTGCTCGAGCAGCAGCGCCAGATAGCGGCCAGCCGCGCGGCCGTCGCCGCCGTGGTCGCCGACTACGCGGACCTGCACCCGTCACGCCACCACTCGGACATAGAGCAGCTGGTCGGCATCGACGCGGTGCGCTCCTGGATCGAGGAACGCGCGCACCTGGGCATCGCCGAGGTGATGACGTTCTCGCCGGGCGGCGCGATGAGCGAGCAGAGCCTGGTCGCGGCCCGGCCGCTCGACGAGGAAGCACTCGCGCGCGGCACGAAAATGCGGTCGCTGTACTTGGACAGCGTGCGCAACCATCCGCCGACGATCGGTTACCTGCGCTGGCTCGTCGAGCAGGGCGGCCAGGTGCGTACGACCGCGACACTCCCGCTTCGTATGATCATCTTTGATCGCAAGCAGGCGCTGATCCCGGTCAACCCGGAGCACAGCAAGACCGGCGCGGTCGTGCAGCGCGGGCCTGGCATGGTCGCGGCGCTGTGCGCGCTGTTCGAGCAGATGTGGCAGTCCGCGAAGCCGGTCGGCGAAGAGAAGCTGCGCGACGACCAGGGCCTCACCGGCCAGGAGCAGGCAGTGATCAACCTGCTGGCCGAGGGCTGGACGGACGACGTGATAGCCCGCAAGCTCGGCGTTTCGGTGCGCACCAGCCGCCGGATCACCGCCGAGCTGACCCAGCGCCTCGGCGCGCGCAGCCGGTTCCAGGCCGGAGCGCGTGCGGTCGAGGCCGGCTGGATCAAGGGAATCTGATCAACTGCGTCTGATCAACTGAATCTGTCGGCGTTGACCACCTGAAGCAGGCCCCAGACAAACTCGGCCGTCGCTGGAACTGGCACGCCGTCGTCCCCGGGCGCGGTCAGCAGTGTCGTCCAACGACTCGGTGCCGATCCCTCCCGATGCTTCACCGGCGCGAACGCGCGCTCCACGTCGCCGATCACGCATGACCATGGCTTCAGATCGCTCAGGCGCTCGAGCGCAGGGGGCGGAACCGCCGGATCGCGCACGAACATCTCGTTGATCACCGGTCCACCTGGCGCGGCTAGCGCCTCGAAGAGCAGATCCGGCCACAACGGCAGCCGCCACAGCGTCGCCGTCGAGACCAAGTCGCCGAACCGCCGCTGCTCTACCGACACCGGCTCGCCGAGAAATCCGCGCAGAGCAGCCAAACCACCGCGAAAGTTACGTGATCGGATCATCCGCTGATAGTGCGCATTGACCTCGCGCATCTCGGTCACGCTCGCGCCGAGTTCTTCGCGCGCACGCTCGACCAACTCGGGCTGGTAGTCGGCCATCCTGCGCAGCAGCACCAGCTGGTACTCGCGCACTGACAGGTGAATCGGTTCTCGCAGCGTGTGGTGATTAACATCACAGAGAAGGCCAGGAGTGATAGGCCAGTGGATCAGCAGACTCCTCGTTGTCTGCTATCCCACCTCCTTACTGGCCTTGCATCTTCGGAAATTACGTTCGTATAATACCCAATCGTGAAGATTTCACGAACAATGATGCAAACGAATGATATGAAGGAGCTATATATATGC
>CAVQPP010000398.1:0-7420 GCA_963714445.1 uncultured Actinomycetota bacterium | reverse complement strand
CAATTGAATAAATCACCTTTTATTATTATCGTACCAAACTTTCAACTATGGTAGTCGCACCAAAGGGGCCCCGTAAGGAGCTTACTAAAAAGCTTAGAAATCCAGGATATGGACTCTCTATGAAGAAGGCTACAATCCGACCGAGATTTGGCACAAAACCAAGATACCCCACACCACCTGCTCCTCATTCATCACCCGCCAGTCTATTAGCCCCGACCCCAAGTTTGAAAACAAGCCAAGAAGCGGTTGTCCTAAGAAAATCACAGTACGGGGTCTAGAGCTCTTGTACGAACAGCATGTCAAGACACAAGGATGACGTTAAAAGTGCTCGCTATGCCTTCCAAATCTGGTGCGAAACTGACGCACCATCATGGGGTCGCAATTATCCTCAAATCCTTTGGGGAAAGCAAAGCGCAGACCACGCAAGAAGCCTTTCTTAAATCCCTTACATAAGAAGAAGCGTCGAGAGCATTGTCGAGCTGAGAAGGCCATAAAAAGGAACAACCAGAGGGTCTGTTGGAGTGATGAGGTTACCTTTGAGGTGGGGGAGGATTTGAATACTTTCTGGGTAACTAGGGGTTCTGGAAGGGAAGAGGAGTACGCGGATAGGAATCTACGGCCCACGTTTAAGAGTGGAAGGACTACTGTTGGTGCGTGGAGCTGTTTTTGTGGAGATGAGATGGGACCTTTATATATGCTTCCAGAAGGGGAGAATATGACGGCTAAGCGGTACAAGTATGTACTGCAACGGTATTTTATTCCATTCTATGAAAGGATGAGAGCAAAGGCAGCGGGCAGTGCACGGCAGCTGTCGCGCAGCGCGTGTTGCTCCATTTGGCGCATCCCTGTCTGATGACCGGTCTCCTGACGGATACACGCCGAGTGCTGCGGCCGGGAGCCGAGTTCGCCATCCTCGAGCGAGACACGAGGTTCCTACCGCCGAACCACGCCGGGAACGATCAGCCCGAGGACGGCGCGCCGTACGTCGAGCGCTATCGACTACTCGACGGGGACGACGCTGCCGACGACGGCCTGGCGCCACTTCCCCGCGACGATCGTCGGATGCCTGACGGATTCCGGCTTCGCGGTCGAGGGTGTCATCCCGTTGCGAGCCGCCGAACCGCTACTGCTCTATCGGGCCAAAGCAGTCTGACTGACGGCTCAGCCGGCAGTGCGCAGCGCGTCCGCGATGCCGGTGTCTTGCGGGCCGAGGAACTTCGGGTTCGGGTGGAACACGGCCTGGTACACGGCACTGATTCCGGCGAGGACTTCCCGCGACTCGTCGCGCAGGTACTCCTGGTGTCCGAGCGCCCATCCGGCATCGCCGTCGCCGACGCCGTACGCCTCGATGCCGGCGGCCCGGCAGAGGTACACGGCGCGCGGGACGTGGAAGGACTGGCTCACCACGATCGCGTGATCGACGGCGAAGACGCGCTTGGCGCGGTCGCAGGTCTCCCAGCTGTCGAATCCGGCGTAGTCGAGCACGATCAGGTTGATGGGCACGCCGTGCGCCACGAGGTAGTCCCGCATCGCGACCGGCTCGTTGTAGTCCGCGCTCGAATTGTCTCCGGAGACGAGGAAGACCTTGATCTTGTGCGCCTTCCACAGCGCGATGGCAACGTCCAGTCGCGAGGCGAGGTACGCGCTCGGTGTGTCGCCGAAGACCTCGGCGCCGAAGACGATCCCGACCGGTTCGGCCGGGACGGTCGCGACCGAGCGCACATACGTGTCAGCGCTGAGCCGAACGAAGGACACGGGTAGGAAAAACAGCACGGTGAGGATCGACAACGCCTGATAACCCCGGCGCAGCCAGAGACGGCGGCGCAGCCGTTGTTCGGGATCGTGAGTCTCGGCTTGGCTTTCAGCCTGCTCGTCCAAAGCCGAGTCCGCGCCCGAGCTCTCGACCATCAGCGTGTCCCTCCCCCGCGCTCCCGCGTCCCTATCAGCACAGGACGGCGCGAAACGTGGAGCCGGTTGCGCTGGTTAGCTCGCTGGAGCACTCAGACGGCGCGGGAACGGCGGCGCAGCGCCAGTTCGTCGACGACGCCGTGGCCGAGCAGGGCCGCTGGCGGCTCGGCGGTCGCGCCGTCCACTGGTTCGCCCGGCAGCTGAGTCAGCAATGCCTCGATCTCGCGCCAGACCGCGCCGATCGAGATGCCGAAGACGCCTTGCCCCGCGTGCACGAGTTCGACGACCTCTTCGGCCGAGGTGCACTCGTAGACGGTCGCGCCGTCGCTCATCAGCGTGATGCCCGCGAGCTGTCCGCTGGTGCGCGAGTGGATGTGGGCCACGGCCGCGCGGATGTTGTGCAGCGACACGCCGGTATCCAGCAGACGCTTGACGATCTTGAGGATGACGATGTCGCGGAAGTTGTACAGCCGTCCGGCGCCGGAGCCGGCAGCCGGCATCAGCGAGGGGCGAACCAGGTCGGTGCGCGCCCAGTAGTCCAGCTGCCGGTAGGTGATCCCGGCCGCCGCGCAGGCTACCGTGCCCCGATATCCGTAGGTGTCGAACGGATCCGGCGCAGCATCCCGCGCGCCAGTGGCAACCGCGCTCACGCCGACCTCCGTCCCGTACGCCGTGCTAAACCGCATACCGCCCGCCCGATCCGGCCTTGCTCCGTGCAGCCGCGCCAGTCCCGGCCGAGAAATCAACCCTCGTCTGTTGTTCTTCCCATCCCGAACCGGTCCGGCAAACCCTCCGAACCGGTGACCGCCCTGCCCCGCCCTTCACCGCGAGGAGAATCGGTCCCGCGAACCCCACGCCCGCGTGAACGTTGCGCCGGTCCTTAGCGGTCTCACGATTCCCAAGCAGGCTCTGCCGACCGTACGCAGTCGCCCTGCCGACGTCAACGACCGCCGCGCTCGCCACGCCGGAGCATCGAGCCCTCATCCAGTGGATCAGGCCTCGAAATCTTCCGGCGAGATCTGGTCCAGGAACTCGCGAAAGCGCTCGACCTCGTCTTCCTGATCATCCGGCAGCAGGATGCCGGCCTCGGCCAGCACCTCTTCGCTGGCGAAGATCTTCGCCCCGCAGCGCAGCGCCATCGCGATGCCGTCGGAGGGGCGGGCGGAGACGGTGACGCCGCCGTCGAACACCATCTCGGCGAAGAACGTGCCCCCGCGCAGCGAGGTGATCCGCAACGCGGTCAGCCTGCGGCCGAGCGCCTTGAGAGTGTCGCGGAACAGGTCGTGGGTCAGCGGCCGGGGCGGCGCGGCGCCCTCGAGCGCGGCAGCGATCGCGCTCGCCTCAACCTGGCCGATCCAGATCGGCAGGAACCGCTCCCCCGAGCTCTCCCGGAGCAGCACGATCGGCAGATTGGACGGCAGTTCGACGCGAACGCCGACAACGTCGAGTTCGTTCACGATAGACACCCTAGCGCGCGCCGGGGCGCACAACCGCTCCGGGGATGTTCCAGTTCGCCGGACCTCGCGACAGACCGGCTGGCAGGGGCTAGCACCTGAGCGTTCATGGGTGACGACGGGTCGTCACCGGCCGCCGAGTACGCTCTCGCCAGCCCGATCGTGCGGTAGCGATGATTCGGCGACGCTTGATTCAACTCTGTGTTCAGCCGCGCAGCAGGGCCGCGCGAACGAGTGCGGCATGCAGTCGAACGGCGGCTGCGGCGGCCTCCGCACTGCGGTTGGGAGCGGCCAGAATCGCGCGCTCGCGGCGTGCCGAATCCCGGCCGGATCCGCTCGAAGTGGCGGCTGCGATGAGCTCGGCGACCCGAGCGGCCGAGGCGGCGACGGCGCGCAGATGCCGAGGCTCGACGCCGAATTGGGCAAGCTCAGCCGAGGCCTTGGCCACCAGCAGATCCGCGCCGCCCGCGGAATCGGTCGCAGGCAGCACGCCGTACTCCATCAAGCCGTCGATCCACTCGCGGTCGGTCCGCGCGGCGGCGGCCAGCTGGTCCCGATCCAGCGACACCTCGCCGAGGTCAGGGGTGAAGAAGTCAGCGTCCGGCCAGCGCCGATCTGCTCGCCGGGTCGACGGAGACTGCGTCGGTGCGGACGCGGACTGCGCGGGGACCGCTCGCGGTGAGTCCGTTCGGGTGGAGGCCGGTCGGGCGGCAGTGACCGCTTCGACAGCCGGCGGCGGGCCTGCGACGCGGCCGTTCGGCGCAGCGCCGGGCGCGACATCGAAGAGCGCGGCGATCGCAGGGGCCTGCGTACGGCTCGACGCCGCCGGTCTGGCCGCAGGGACCCGAGAGGACGGCACGCGAGCCGCACGGGCGGTCGTCCGGGCCGCGGCGGGGCGCTGTGTGGCTGTAGAGAGGGCGTGCGCCTGTGCGGTCCCAGGGGCGTAGACACCCGGGTGAGTCAGCGGGGACTCCGCGCCGGACATGTCGGCAGGATCGGCTTGGTAAGCCGGACCGCTCTGCGCCAGCACGGCCTCCTCGCCGATCGGCTGGTCGGCTAACACGATCCTGATCAGGTCGAGGTCGGTCTCGGAGTAGCGGCGGTAGCCAGACGAGCTGCGGCCGGGGGTGAACTTGCCAGCGGCCTCCAGGCGGCGCAGCACCGCGACGGTCATACCCGGGAACTCGACGGCCAGCCGAGCGGCCGCCTCACCGATCGTCAGCGTCCGTGCGCTGCCAAGGGTCCGGGCGCCCGCCGGTGCCGGAACGCGCGCCTGAGAGTGCCCGCCACCGGACCGGGGCTTGCCGTTCAGCCGACCGCGTGGCTCGCCATCGGCGCTCGCGCCGTCGTCCCCCGCGGCAGCCGCACTTGCGTCCGCCCGCTCCAGAACCCTCGCACCACGGCCAGCCGTCGCACTGCCGTTCGCCGATCCCCGCGCGCCCGCCATGGTGTCTCCCGGTCCTCGTGCTGCCAGGTGTTCTCAACGCCGTTCAGTATGGCGGCCGCCACTGACAAAAACCGTTCCGGCCAAAGCCGCGCTGGTGGCACGGAGGTGTCCGGACGACAGCCTTGGTTCGGGAACGACTATGGCACGAAGCGCTTGAGGCTCGGGTGAATCAACCGTGGCGAGTCGACTGCGCCGAACCAACCCCGGCGAATCAGTTCGCGCCGGTGAGGAACACCAGGCGGTACTTGCCGATCTGCACCTCGTCACCGTCGGCGAGCAGGACCTCTTCGATCCGCTCGCGGTTGACATAGGTGCCGTTGAGCGAGCCCACGTCGCGCACCAGGTAGCCCTGAGCGGCCCGGGTGAACTCGGCGTGGCGGCGGGAGACCGTCACGTCGTCGAGGAAGATGTCACTGTCCGGCGCGCGCCCGGCCGAGGTGACCTCGGTGTCGAGCAGGAAGCGGCTGCCGGCGTTCGGGCCGCGCTGCACCACCAGCAGCGCGGTGCCGCCGGCCAGGCCCTCGGTCGCGCTGACGCGCGCCTCGGCCAAGTCGCCGCCGATCAGTTCGCCGGTGTCGGTCACGTTCACCGCACTGAGCGCCAGCGTGGAGGTAACCTCCGCGGGCCGCTCGCCGCCCTGCTCCGCCGGCGCCACACCGGGCACCAGCGGGTTGCCGCAGTTCGAGCAGAAACGGCTGCCCTCGGGGTTAGCGTGCCCGCAGCGGGCGCACAACGACATCGGTCCGACCTCCCGCCGCGGCTCCGGCGCGGCACCTCGTGACTGACTTGGGGCGCCGCCGGGAGCGGGGGGCGGCGACGCATCGAAACCTAGGCGTCCGTCCGGTCTCGGGTCAACCGACCCGCCGGGCGTCGCGGGGCCACCGTTCCCGCCCCGACCGCGTCCGAAACGACCGAACCGCGCCACTGGCACACAGCCGCCTTCCCGGCCCCGCCGACTATTTCTCGACGACGGCGCGATATCCCGCCGCGTCGAGCAGACCCTCGAGCACCTCCGGGCCGGACACCTCGACCTCGAACATCCACCCCTCGCCGTAAGGGTCCGAGTTCACCAGCTCCGGGTTGGCGTCCAGGGCCGCGTTCACCGTGGTGACGGTGCCGGTGACCGGCGCGTAGACGTCGCTGACCGACTTGGTCGACTCCAGCTCGCCGCACGGCTCGCCGGCCTGGATCTCGGCTCCAGCCTGCGGCAACGTCACGAACACGATGTCGCCCAGCGCGTCCTGCGCGAAGTCGGTGATGCCGACCCGCACCAGTGTGCCGGAAGCCGCGCGCACCCACTCGTGTTCAACGGTGTAGGTAAGGTCCTCGGGAATCTCGGCCGTAGCCACAGTGCCGCTCCGTTGCTGTCGTCAGTTTCCGCCGGTCCCGCTCTGCTGCGCTGAGCTGGTGCCGCGACCCTACACGGTGGCCCGGCTGACCGACCACACGGCCCGGACGTCCTTGCTTTCCTCGCCCTTCGCATTATGGACGCCGGGCATTACCGCCCAGTTCCCGAATTCGCACCGGTAACCGTGCACGAATTTACTGACTACGCCCCGGCCTGCTCCACCACCGCTGCCCACAGGCCAAGCAGCTCGTCCGCCGACTCCGGATCGGGACCTTCCGCCCACAGGTGCGTGACCGCCTCCGCCGGGTCCGGTAGGACGAGCGTCCAGCGGCCGTCCGACTCGACGATCCGCACGCCGTCGGTGGTGTCCAGTTCGCGGTCCTGCGCGGCCTCGACGACCGTACGCATCACCATGCCTTTAGCGGCCCACGGCGTCGGGACGTCCATCCGGCGTACGTACGCACGCGGTATGCGCGCATCGGCCTGAGACATCGTCAGATGCGTCCGCGCCAGCAGGCCAAGCAACCTAGCGAACGCGGCGATGCCGTCGAGCGAGGCGTGGAATTCGGGAATGACGAATCCGCCACGGCCGTCCCCGCCGAAGATGATGCCCTTCTGCCCGGCGACGCGGGTCAGCTCGTCAGGCGCGGTGGAGGTCCATTCGAGGCCGACCTTGTGGAAGTTGGTAACCCGCTCGGCCACGCGGGTCGTGGTCACCGGCAACGCGATCGTGCCGGCGCCCCGCTCGGCGGCGACCAGGTCCATCAGCACCAGCAGCGCACGCTCGTCGTCGATGCGCGCGCCAGTCTCGTCGACCAGCCAGATCCGCTCGCCGACCGAGTCGAATCGCACGCCGAGCGCCGCACGCGCCGAGGCGACCAGCTCGCCGAGCCGCCGCAGCGCCGCGGCCTGTTCGGCGGGCGACTCGGTGGGGTGCGCCTCGTCCATGCCGAGGTTGACGGTGAACGCGTCCACGCCGATCCGGCCCATCAGGGCGGGCAGCACCAAGCCGGCCGAGCCGCCGCCGGCGTCGACGACGACCTTGATGCCGGACTCGGATACGCCGGACACGTCGACGCGGCTCATCAGCTCCTGGACGTAGCTCTCGAAAATTCGCGAGGGCGTGTAAAGATCGCCGATCTCACCGGGGAATGCGCGGCGATATTCGGCGCGCGAATAGACACGGTCGAGCTTGCGCTGCCCGCCGGGCGAGAGGTCCGCGCCGGTCGAGTCGAGGAACGCGATCTCGACCGAGTCAGGTAC
>CAVQPP010000397.1:0-3060 GCA_963714445.1 uncultured Actinomycetota bacterium | reverse complement strand
CGGTTGCGGAAGTAGGAGTGGATTCTGTCTGAGCCGTCCGGGCCAGGTGACGGGCAGGCGGTCCCGCTGAACCGCGACGTCTCGCGGGTACGCTCCGACCCGCAGCGCGGGCAGGTCACGGCGCCTGGTGCCTGGGTCAGCGTGAGCGGCACTGGGCCCGTGGTGAGCCGGGCGGCCGGGTCCGGCGGCTCGATGCCGGCGGCGGCGAGCTTGCGGCGGCCTTCACGGGTGATCCAGTCGGTCGTCCACGGCGGCGACAGCTCGGTCCGCACCGTGACGTCCAGGTCGCCGGCCTCCTGCACCTGGCGGCGCAGGTCGTGGCCGATCTCGCGCATCGCCGGGCAGCCCGAGTACGTGGGCGTGATGACGACCGTGACCGCGTCACCGTCCTCGCGCACCTCGCGCAGGATGCCGAGGTCCGCCACGGTGACCATGGGCAGCTCCGGGTCGGGCACGGCGGCCGCGACGGCCAGGGCCGTACCTTTGCACAGGCCGGCTTACACGTCGCGTCCGGACGGGCCCGGGCCACGCTCGCCAGCCGTGCGCGCCAGCCGAGATAGGCGCAATGACTCATCCCAGACGCGGCTGCGAACGCTGCAAGATCGCCTTGGTGTCCGTTCCGGCCGGCAGCGTGCCGAAAGTGTGGCCGTCGTCCCCTGCCAGTCGCGAAGCGCAGAACGCGTCCGCGACGGCGTGGGCGCGTACCGGATCAGCAGCGAGGCCTGGAGCACCACGGCGAGCCGCTCGACCAGGCGGCGCGCCCGGAACTCGGCGTCGAAGAGGTCTGTCAGGTCACGCTGCAGCGCGTCGAACGCCGCGTCAAAACGCGGGTCGGCGCCGCGCGCCGCTCCCACCTCGGCGACGAACGCCTCTGCCGACTCCGGCTCGCGGGTCAGCGCACGCAGCACGTCGAGCGCGTTGACGTTGCCGGAGCCCTCCCAGATCCAGTTGACCGGAGCCTCGCGCTAGCAGCCGGGGCATGCCCGACTCCTCGACGTAGCCGTTGCCGCCGAGGCATTCCAGCGCCTCGGCCGCACGCGGCCGGCCCGCTTGCACACCCAGTACTTGCCGACCGCCGTCGGCCAGCCGGCGCAGCGCGCGCTCGGCCTCGCCCGCGCGCGCGGTCGAAGGCGCGCGGCCAGCCGCATGCCGAGCGCCGTCGCGGCCTGGACTCGACCGCGAGGTCGGCGAGCACGTTGCGCATCAGCGGCTTGTCGATCAGCGCGGAGCCGAACGCGTGCCGGTACCGCGGCGTGGTGCGTCGCCTCGGCGACCGCGCGGCGCATGATGGCGGCGGAGCCGAGCACGCAGTCCAGCCGGGTCATCGAGACCATCTCGATGATGGTCGGCACGCCGCGCCCCTCGTCGCCCGAGCCGCCGCGCCCACGCGCCGTCGAACTCCACCTCGCTGCGAGGCGTTCGAGCGGTTGCCGAGCTTGTCCTTGAGCCGTTGCAGCGCCACCGGTTGCGCGTGCCGTCCGGCAGCACGCGCGGCAGCACGAAGCAGGTCAGGCCGCCGGGCGCCTGCGCGAGGACCAGGAACAGGTCGCTCATCGGCGCGGAGCAGAACCACTTGTGGCCGGTGAGCAGGTACTCCCGTCGGCGCCGAGGGCGTCGCGACGGTCGTGTTCGCGCGCACGTCCGAGCCGCCCTGCTTCTCGGTCATCGCCATGCCGCAAGCAGCCCGGCCTTCGCGCGCGGCGGCGCAGCCCGGGATCGTAGATCAGCGACTTGAGTCCGGGCTCCCAGATCGCGGCGACCTCGGGGTCGGTGCGAGCGCGGGGACGCGGCGTACGTCATCGAGATCGGGCATCCGTGCCCTGCTCCGACAGTGCTCCACACCATGAACCCGGCGGCGCGCGTCACGTGCGCGCACGGCTCCGCCCGACCACGCCGCGCCGGCCAGGCCCTGCGTGACGGCGACCTCCATCAGGTGGTGCCAGGCCGGATGGAATTCGACCTCGTCGATGCGATTGCCGTAGCGATCATGCGTACGCAACACGGGCCCGTATATGTTCGCCTGCTCGGCCCAATGCAGTGTCCGATGCGATCCGGCGAGGCGGCCGAGCGCGGCCAGACCGTCCAGCGAAGCGCGGCTTCCGTGCCGGTCCACCGCTTCCACCAGGGCGTCATCGGTGCTGAACGCGTCGTAGTCCTGAAGCGGGGGCGCCTGGTTCGCCGCGATGCGGGCGTCGTTGACCGTCATGCGGTCAGTTTGTCCCGCGCTTGGCGACACGTACAGAGCGTCCCGGAGCGCTGTGCGCAGATCGCTGCCCCGTTCGAGTCCAGCTCCGGGGTCCACAGGCAGATAATCCGATCCTGCGGATTCTGTTCCGCAGCCTCCTGTAGAGGGTCTAAGGTCTTCGTGGACTTCCCGGCGCGGGGGGTCCACGGGTCAATTCGGGGAGGCACCGCCATGGCAGACTTCTTTCAGGTCGATCTCGACGTGCTGCAACGCATGACGAAGACGCTGTCCGACGCCGGCGATCAGATGGAGGCCGCGCTCAAGTCGATGACTTCCGCGCACTCGGGTCAGGTCGGCGATGACGCGCTTAACCGCGCGGCGGACGACTTTCAGCACACCTGGCAGTACGGCCTCGGCCAGCTGCACCAGATGATCAAAGACACGAACGACGGCGTTAACAAGGCACACGACGCGTATAAGCAGGTCGACGACGCGGTCGCCCAGGCCGCGCAGAAAATCAACAGCGACGCGATGGGTCAGATCGACTCCGCGGTCAGCGCGGCGACCGTGCACGGCGCGGGGGCAGCCAAGTGACCACGACGGCTGAGGACACGACCACCTACCCGAACCTCGGTTTCAACCCGGTGCCCGGAGTACCGGCTGACGTTGCGGCGATGAGCTCGGCGGTCGAGAAGGCCGTCTCCTCGATGGAGGAATCCGGTTCGCTGTTCGGCCAGATCCGCGACGCGACGAGCGGCGTATGGCAGGGCGACGCGGGTGACGCGTTCCGCCAGCACTTCAACGGCAAGCTCACCACCGACCTGCAGCACGCGCACACCTCGCTGAGCTCGGCGGTCGGCGCGCTGAAGAACTGG
>CAVQPP010000396.1:0-12383 GCA_963714445.1 uncultured Actinomycetota bacterium | reverse complement strand
CGGTGTCACGCCGAGGGAAGGAAGCGATCCTTCCGGAGGGGTTGGTGGGACAGATGGTCGCACAAGTACAGTCAAGTACCGCCCTGCTCAGCCCGACGCGTGCGCCGGCCGTGTCGGACGGCTGTCACCCGAACGAGGCGAGGCCGTATCCTTCCATTCCGGCCCGATCGACGAAGGCGCGCAAAGCGTCGCTGTTGGCTGAACTGGGAAGGCGTGGCGTGTTCTACGTTGTGGTGAAAGCCTTGACGACCCGATTGACGCTGCTCATCTGGCGGCCGAAGGTCGTCGGCCGGGAGAACATCCCGACCCGCGGGCCGGTGATCCTCGCCTCCAACCATTTCTCCTTCGTCGACTCGCTGCTGATCCCGATGGTCTCGCCGCGACGGGTCTGTTTCATCGCCAAGGCCGAGTACTTCGAGACCAAGGGCTTCAAGGGCCGGCTGATGAAGGCCTTCTTCACCGCTATCGGCGCGATCCCGGTACGCCGCGGCGACCACCGTGCCGCGATGGACTCGCTCGACCAGTCGCTCGCCGTGATCAACTCCGGCGGCGCGTTCGTGATCTACCCCGAGGGCACCCGCTCGCTCGACGGACGCCTGTACCGGGGCCGGGTCGGCCTCGGCTGGCTCGCGCTGAAGTCGGGGGCGCCGATCGTCCCCGTCGCCGTCACGGGCACCCGGGAGGTGCTGCCGGTCGGCGCGAAGCTGCCGAGGATCGTGCCGGTCACCGTGACCTTCGGCGAGCCGATCGACCCGCTGAAGCTGGATCTGCCCGGCGAGCCGACGGCGGAGAACTCCCGCGCCCGCCGTGCGGTGACTGATGCGATCATCGAGGAGATCCAGCGGCTCTCCGGGCAGGAGTACGCCGGGGTCTACAACGAGCGCCCCGCGGAGCTGTAGGAGCCGCAGGCGTCCGCGCCTGGCGTCGTACGGTCCACGTCACGTCCAGCCGGTGCCGGAATCGTCCTGCCGGTTGACGGACGAGGCGATGGCGTCGGCGATGCGCTCGGCCTGATCCGGCTCGAGCGCGGCCGTCGTGATGCGGAGGCCGGGGCTGGTGTTGATGCGGAACCACGCGCCGGGCGCAGCGGCGAAGCCGGCTGCGAGTAGGGAGCTGAGCGCGGCGCTCTCGTCGGGGACCGACGCCCACACGTTGAAGCCGCTGCGGCCGTGCGCCTCGATGCCCCGGGCGGCCAACGCGTCGATCAGTGCGTTACGGCGCTCGTCGTAGCGTTCGCCGGCGGTGCGCATGAGGCGCTGCGTCGTGTGGTCGGCCAGCGCGTCGGCCCACGTGCTCTGGATGATCCGGCTCACGTGCCGTGCGGTGAGTCGGAGCCGGCCCGCTATCCGATCGTGGGTGATCGCGTCGGCGGCGACTAGAGCGATGCGTAGATCTTCGCCGTATGCCTTCGAGGCGCTGCGCACGTACGCCCAACGGCGCGTCGCTTCGGCGAGAGGGTGCGGCGCTTCGGCGGTGATGTCGGCGCCGTGGTCGTCGTCGATAGTCAGAACATCGGGATAGTCGCGCAGAACTATGCGCAGTTGCCGCGCGCGCTGCTCGTCCACGATGGCGCCGTACGGGTTCTGCGCCCGTGTCGTGATGACGAACGCCTTCGCGCCCGCCGCGAGTGCGTGCGCGAGAGCCGCAGGGTCCGGGCCTGCGTCGTCGACGGGCACGGGCAGCGCGGTCAGTCGGTTAGCCGCGAGTAGGTCGCGGAAGTGCCGCCATCCGGGGTCTTCGACCGCGACAGTGTCGCCTGGCCGCAGATGAGCTTCGAGGAGTCGGTCGATTCCGTCGAGCGCGCCGAAGGTGCATGCAAGGTGCTCGGCGTCCACGCCGTCCCGCGCGAACAGACGCTCGGCGTGGCGACGCAGCGAGGCGTCGAGGACCGGCTCGCCGTAGAGGTGGGGCCGCGTCACCGGACGGGGGCTCAGATGCGGTAGCAGCGCCGGGTCGGGGTTGCCGCTGGAGAGGTCGATCGTGCCGAGCGGAAGAGCGAGCGACGGAACGACCGAACTCGTCGCCGGACGCTGGCGTACCTGTGTGCCGTGGCGGCCGTGGGTCTCGACGGTGCCCCGGTCGCGCAGCAGGCGATAGGCACTCGCGGCGGTGTTCGCGTTGACGCCGAGTTGCTCGGCGAGTTCGCGCACCGGCGGCAGGTTGCTGCCCGGAGCGAGCCGGCCGTGAGTGATCGCCGCTTCGATGCTCGACGCAATATCGCTTGCGCGCGAGCCGCTGACTTCGTAGTCTGCAGTCCAGGACCTTTGTTTCAGCACAATGTAGATTATGTACTAGAACAAACGAAGGGGCAAGTGGATGGCCAGCACGGTCACGACCAACGACGACGCGTACACGTACATACAGACCGACCGCAGTACGCCGCGCCGCCACGCCGAGCGCGCCAGCTACGACCGCGCGGCCGTCCACGCTGTCATCGACGAGGCGTTGGTCTGCCACGTCGGCTTCGTGCGTGACGGCGCTCCGGTGGTCCTACCGACTGTGCACGCGCGTAAGGGCGACACGCTCTTCATCCACGGCTCATCCGCTGGCCGGTTCTCTCTGCTCGACGGCGAATCCGTTGGTATCACGATCACACTGATCGACGGACTCGTCCTGGCCCGTTCCTGGCTGCACCATTCGGCGCCGTATCGGTCGGTGGTGATCCACGGCACCGCGCGAATTGTTCGGGACGAGGAGGAGAAGCGCTCAGCGATGGCCGCGCTCATCGACCACATCGCTCACGGCCGTTCCAACGACAGCCGACCGCCAACGCCGAAGGAGCTAGCCAAGACCGCGATCGTCGCCATCGAACTGACCGAGGTCTCGCTCAAGGCTCGCGGCAGCGAACTGAGCGAAGAGCCCGGCGACGAACTGCTGCCGCATTGGGCCGGGCACATCCCGCTCAAGCTCACCGCCAGTGCTCCGGTTCCTGACGCGGACCTCCTCGAGGGAACCGCACTGCCTGACTATCTGATCAACTACGCGCGGTAATCCACACGGGCGAGCGAATAAGGGCGAACGGCGGCGCGCCGCGGGAATCGGTTCGCGCGGGACCCGGTTGACTGCAACGGACCTTGGCTCCGGGCCGAGTTCGAAGAACGACGTTGATGTCGCGCAGGAGACGAGGGGAAGCGCCGTGGCCGACCAGACAGCGAGCCGCAAGGCAGGCAGCTCAGTGCCGGATCAAGCGGCGCGGATCGCGAGGGCACGGGAGTTCGTCTCCGGCAACGCGCACGGGGTTCTGACGACGTATCGGCGAGACGGACAGGCGCAGATGTCCCCGGTCTCGGCCGGCATCGACGGCGAGGGCCGGATCATCATCAGCGTCACCGAGGATCGTGCCAAGACGAAGAACGCCCGACGCGACCCGCGCGTGGCATTGTGCGTGTTCAGCGATGGTTTCTACGGACCCTGGGTCCAGGTCGAGGGCGTGGCCGAGTTCGCCGACGGTCCCGATCGGATTGACGCCCTGGTTGACTACTACCGGACGCTGAGCGGCGAACACCCGGACTGGGGCGAGTACCGCGCCGCAATGGTGCGTGACCGGCGCGTGTTGCTGCGTTTCACCATCGCGCGGGCTTCCGGTCCTGCTGCCGGTTAGTCGAACTGACGGCGTTTCCGTGATTCTCGTGCTGATCTCCGCGATCCAGAAGAGCAGCTGAGGCCTAGGGACGCGGCCTAGCCGAGCCGGTCGAGGACGGCGTCAGCCAGTGCGTCAGGGGCCTGGTCCGGGATCCAGTGGCTGATGCCGTCCAGCACGACGAAGCGGTACGACCCGGTCGCGTAGAGCGCGCAGCCTTCCGCGGCGGCACGGCCGATGGCCGGGTCGCCGGTTGACCAGACGAACGTTGTCGGCACCATGGCCTCGGGGAGCGCGGCCAACTCTTTTTGCGGGGCGCGGTACCAACTCAGCGCGGCCGTCAGAGTCGCCGGGTCGCTCAGGGCCCGCACATGCGGTTCGGCGGTCGTGTCTGGCAAGGGCTCGAACATCGCGCGCAGCCGCTTCGCGTCGTCCTCGAGCAGGAGTTCTTCAGCTTTGCCGACCATCCGGAACAGCTGCATGTATGACGAGCGCTCGCGCTGGCCGCTGCTCGCGTCACGCAGCGCGTCGGACATCGCCCTCGGATGCGGAACCGAGACGGCGGTCAGGGTACGCACACGTTCCGGTCGCGCGGAGGCCAAAGACCAGGCGACAGCCGAACCCCAGTCGTGCCCCACGACGTCAGCGGAGTCGATACCGTACGCGTCGAGAATGCGCGCCGCGTCGCCGACCAGCTCGTGCATCGCGTAGGCCGCAGCGTCGGCGGGGCGCGCGCCGGGGGAGTAGCCGCGCTGATCCGGGGCGATCAACCGCAGCCCGCGCGGCACGAGGCGCGCCGCGAGCGCGTCGTAGGCGCGATGCGTCTGCGGGAATCCGTGCAGGAGGAGCACCGGGCTGCCGTTGGGATCGCCCTGCTCGGCGACATTGAAGACGAGACCGTTACCTGTATCGACCTGACGTATCGTCCACGCGTCGTTCGGTATGGGCGCCGTGTCTTCGTGCTCGGTCATGCGCGGCTGTCCGTTCCGTGTCAGGTCACGGGCAGCGAACGACCTGCCCGGCGTATGAGAGGTTCCCGCCGAAGCCGAACAGTAGCACCGGGGCGCCGGACTGAACCGCGCCGCGTTCGACCAGCTTGGAGAACGCGAGCGGAATGCTGGCCGCCGAGGTGTTTCCGGACTCGATGACGTCCTTGGCGACGACTGCGTTGACCGCGCCGAGCTTCGCCGCCAGCGGCTCGATGATGCGCAGGTTCGCCTGGTGGAAGACGACTGCCGCCAGTTCCTCGGGCGCGATTCCGCTGCGTTCGCACGTTCGCCGCGCGATGGCGGGCAGCTGCGTCGTTGCCCACCGGTACACGCTCTGGCCGTCCTGAGCGAACACCGGCAGCGTCGTGCGGTCGGGGGCGCCCTCTTCGGTCTTGCCCACCTCGATGCGCACCGCGTGCGACAGTTCCGGCACCGAGCCCCAGTGCACCGGCCCGATCTGCGCCTCGTCGCTCGCGCTGATCACGGCCGCGCCGGCGCCGTCGCCGACCAGGACGCAGATGCTGCGGTCGGTCCAGTCCGTCACGTCGGTCAGCTTCTCCGCGCCGATCACCAGCGCGTTCGTCGCCGACTGCGCCCGGATCGTGTGATCGGCCAGGGCGAGCCCGTGCGTAAAGCCCGCGCAGGCGACGTTGATGTCGAGCACCGCGGGACCGGACAGCCCGAGCCGCTTGGACACTCGTGCCGACATCGAAGGCGAGCGGTTCAGGTTCGTGCACGTCGCCACGATCACCAGGTCGATGTCGCTCGGGGCGAGACCGCTGGCGGCCAGCGCCTTCTCGGCGGCCTGCGCGGCCATCTCGTCCACGGTCTCGTCCGGGCCGGCGACCCGGCGGGTCTCGATGCCCACCCGGCTGCGGATCCACTCGTCGCTGGTCTCGACGATGGTTTCCAACTCCGCGTTGGTCAGCACCCGCGCGGGCTGGTAGTGGCCGAGCGAAACGATTCGAGTGCCTGCGGCCACGGCTGCTCCTTCGGGACGGACCGGTACGATCTTCGCCGATTCTCCCGTCCCGAAGGCTGCCCGCGCAGTTGCGATCACCGCCAATTCCGCGAGCGGATTATTGGGCGATCCGCTACAGAAGCCGTTTCGCTAAAGCGGCTGTCCGAGTGCTGACGAGACACCAGGGCCCTGCGACGAGGCGCGCGGCGTCTTGCGCACCGCCGCTGACCAGGGCTTACTGATCTCAAGCGCCGCGGCGACCCAGGCCGCGCCGAACGCCCAGACGGACAGCGACTCGCACACGTACAGCGGGGTCAGCGTCCACTTGGCGCCCCAGTGCGTCAGGCCCGCGATGATGGAGACCAGCAGGAAGACCTCGATCAGAACACCCGAGGTCAGATAGCCGTAATTGGGTGTCTCGCGGGTGGCGTTGGACTCGCGGTGGAACGAGACGACGCAGAAGATTCCCAGCCCCCCGAGCAGGATTCCAGCGGAGCTCAAGTGCGCGTATCCGATGATTGACTGGAAATTCGAGGCCGAGGACGGCGCCGTCGGGAACAACGCCACACCGATGGCGAACACACCGACGATCGAGGTCCAGAGATCTGCTCTGGGCGTGGCCCGATATCCGATCAGGAACACGCCGAGCGCGCACATGCTGCCGACGAAGATGTTGCGCGTGCTGGTGTAGTACGAACCGCTCATGGAGCTCGGCATGATCTCGGTGTGGTGCCCGAGCTGCACGAAGATCCAGTTCCCGAACGGCAGCACCAGCGGCAGCAGCAGCCCGATGGCGCCGATTCCGAAACGGAGCCGCTGAACGGTCCTGGCGTCCTGGTTGAACTGCGAGCCGACCGCGGCGCCGTCGTTCTCGACTACCGCGCCTTCGGCTACTGTTCCGAATTCGCCGCTGCCCACCTCACCAGACATGATCTCCCCCTTCGGTGGCGACACCGCCACCCCAATGGCGTGATCATGCCCTTACTCACCGTAACACAAACCTGGTCAGGGCGATGTAAGCCCATGAGGTGACAGGGATTGCCTTGTCAGATGCCGGTGACGTAGTTCGGGTCGAACGCGGCTTCGATCGTCGTGGCTTCGAACCCGAACAACAGTGCCTCGGTGTCATCGTGCGATAGAGCCCGGCCGTCAATGCACATCCAGATGTCGACGGTGTCCGGCATGTCGTTGATGTGGAAGAAGAACCGCTCCCCGGTTCGCTCGAGCTGCTGCGCCCAGCGGATCGTGGTGCGCGGCCGGGCTTCTCGCACCTGTTCGGGCGTCGCGAGCTTGTCGGCGACGAGTCGCTGCGCTTCCGTGCGGCGGTCGTTGAAGACGCACTCCACGTCGATTTCCTCGCCGCGTTCCGCGCCGATCCGCGCGAGCAGTTCGTCGAGTTCAACCGGGTTGAAGTACGCGGTCCGGTAGGCGCTCATCGAACCGCGCCGCGCACGGTCGACCGCCTCGTGGAAGGTGATGTCCGCGAGATCGATCACGCAGATGCCGTTCTGGCTGATCGTGCCGACGTAGTCGATCATGCCGGGCCGGAATCGATTGCTCGCGATGACCTGCGTCGCGACCGGGTTGTAGCCGGTCAGCCGGGCCATGGTCAGGGCGAAGGACGCGAGCAGCACCGGCGACGTGTTGGTTCCGGTGCGGGCGGCCACCATCTGGGCGGCGAGGTGGGTGGACGGCGAGTTGAAGTACACGTACCGGAAGCGCGGCTCGTCGTAGTCGCTGCTCTCGCGGAATCGGCGCGACGGGATGCTGCGTACGGCCTGCTCCCAGCGGCGGATCGCGGAGCGGCTTTGCCGCAGGCCGGCGGGGCTGCGCTGCCAGGCGGCTTGCGCGCGCGGCTGCCTCTCGGTCGCGGGCATGGTTGCCCGCCCGGTCACGAAGTCGAGGTTCGCCAGGTCGGCCAGCATCGCCTCCATGCCGCCGCCGTCGGTGGCCAGGTGGCAGTAGAGCGCGACCGCATGCGTGAACACACCCCGGTGTCGCATCGCGGCCAGGCGTACGGGCCATTCCCCGGTGTAGTCGAACTCTACGTCGTGGTACCGCTTCCGCAGTTCCGCGCCGACGGCGATCGGATCGGCGTCGTCATCGACATCGATGATCTGGAGCGGCACCTCGCCGCGAGCCGCGACGACCTGCACGGGGTTGCCGTCCGCGTCGAAGCCGACGCGGGTTCGCAGCGACTGGTGTCGGCTGAGCAGGAACGCGAAGCCGGCGATCAGGGCTTCGAGCGTCGTGCCCTCTGGCAGCGGCGCGGTGTCGCCGACGCCGAGTGAGCAGCGCTGTTGCTGGATGATCCGCCAGATGTGGTGCTGTCCCCAGGTGAGCGGGCCCTCGCCGGAGCCCTCCCCGGCGAACGGGACGGCGACGTGCTCCGTCACGCGGAAGCCCGGGCCGTTGTCAGGCCACTTGTCAATCGGCCGTGCCGCCATCGCCATCGTCTCCGTTCCCGATCATCGAGCCCTGCTAGATCGAGCCCTGTTACGGGGCCGGTGGTGCAGGACGCAGCGTAGGGGCGACGAGGGGCTACCGCTAGGGGAGTGCTGTTGCGGAATCAGGCGCCCGCGGCGGTGACGATCGCGTCGGTGACGAAGCCGAGGAAGATGCCCAGCAGCAGCCCCCACGTGGTCAGCTCCTTGCGGCCGATCTTGCGGGCGACCGAGAGCAGTTCGATGACGACGTAGAGGATCGAGCCCGCGGCGAGGGTGAGGAAGCCGATCGAAAGCGTGTCGTTGACGACGTGCTGGCCGACGATCGTGCCGAGGAAGGTCGGGCCGCCGCCGATGAGGCCGAGCAGGCCCAGCCTGGCCCAGGTCGGGGTGCGCCCCTCGGCGGCCATCGGCGCCACGATGCCGAAGCCCTCGGTGGCGTTGTGCAGGCCGAAGCCGATGATCAGCAGGACGGCCAGTTGGAGCTCGCCGGACGCGGCCGAGTTGCCGATGGCCAGGCCCTCGGCGAAGTTGTGCAGCCCGATGCCCACCGCGATCATCATCGCCAGGTCGAAGAATCGGGTGACGCTGGTCGTCCGGGCCGGGGCGGTCAGCTCGTCAGCCGACGCGGCGCCAGGCCCGAACGAGCGCGGACGCGAGCGTCCGGCGCGGCGGGCCACCCAGCGGTCGAAATAGACCAAAGAAACCAGTCCGACGCCGAAGCAGGCGAAGAAGGCTGCCCCGTTGCCCACCGCCGAGCCGTACCGATGATCCCCGAGCGCGGTATCGATCGGGTCCCAGGCGTGCGTCAGCACGTCCCAGAGCAGGAAGATCAGAATGCCGGTGGCGACGGCGTTGAGCATCGCCCGCAGAGTAGGCGCCGGGGCACGCAGCCGTCCGATCGGCAGGCCCAGGTAAATCGTGAACCCGGCCACCGCCCCGAGGGCTGTGATCTGCGACGACGTCATCCGTACTCTCCAGTGCCGGGGCCGGGCCCCGGCCGGATCCGGGGTCCTCAGCCAGGAAGGCTAGCCTAACTTAGGTTTACCTAACAACCTGACCTATGACAACCCGGTGGTCAGCGAACTGTCAGGTGGCGCACGCTGGCAGTTGCGAGTTCCGCGCACTTGCCAGGTGAATGCGTGTGCTTATACGCGGACCGTGTCATAGTGGACCGGTGAGCACGCATCCGCACGATCACAGCCACAAGCACGACCACGGCCCCAGATTCGGTCACAGCCATGACGCCGCGGACAAGGTCGACTCGGCGATGGAGGGTTCGCGCGAAGGAATGCGCACGCTATGGCTGTCCCTGACCATCCTGGGGCTGACGGCCGCCGTGCAGGCCGTGATCGTGGCGCTCTCGGGCTCGGTGGCGTTGCTCGGCGACACCGTGCACAACGCCGCCGACGCGCTGACCGCACTGCCGCTCGGCTTGGCGTTCGTGCTCGGCCGACGCGCGCCGACCAGGCGATACACCTACGGCTACGGACGCGCCGAGGACCTGGCCGGTATCGCGGTCGTGCTCGTGATCGCGGCCTCCTCCGCGCTCGCCGCCTATGCGGCCGTGAACCGGCTGCTGCACCCTCGCGGCGTGACCCATCTGTGGGCCGTCGCGCTCGCGGCGGCGGTCGGGTTTGCGGGCAATGAGTGGGTGGCGCGGTACCGGATCGTAACCGGTCGCAAGATCGGCTCGGCTGCCCTCGTCGCCGACGGCCTGCATGCGCGCACCGACGGCTTTACCTCGCTCGCCGTGCTGCTCGGCGCGACGGGAGTGGCGCTCGGCTGGCGTGCGGCGGACCCGTTCGTCGGACTCGTGATCACCGTCGCGATCCTTGCCGTGCTGCGGGACGCGGCCCGGCAGGTTTACCGCCGCCTGATGGACGCCGTCGATCCGCATCTGATCGACCAAGCGGAGGACGCCCTACGTGCGCTGAACGGAGTACGCGGTGTCGGCCAAGTGCGCATGCGGTGGATCGGGCACGCGCTGCGCGCCGAAGCGGACATCATTGTGGACCCGGAGTCGACCGTTGTGCAGGCCCACGCCCTCGCCGTCGAGGCTGAACACGCCCTAATTCACGCCGTGCCCCGGCTCACTGCGGCGACCGTGCATACCGACTATGACTACTCTTCTGCCGGCACCACGGACCCGCACGAATCGTTAGCTCATCACGCCCCGCACGCTCACCACGTGCACGCGGCGCCAGCATAGGTCGGCATAAGCGCACGACAACACGTGAAACTGCGCCCAAAGCAGTTTCCTGTCAGCCATTCGGCGCAGCGATCAGCAGCCTGGTAGACACGCCGCGGCGCGGTAGGGGGTCTCGGTTGCCGCACGGAATGCCCCGAGTACGCTGATCACATGCGCAAAGCGGCCGGATATACCGGGGTGCGAGGGGTTGGCCGCCTCTTTGGCCACTTGATCATTTTCCTCATAGTCAGTGCGCTCGGCGGCATCATGATCGCCGGGCTGACCCTTCCGGTCGTCGGCAGCGTGGGGCTGGCCGCTAAAGCCGCCTCGGATCATTTCGAGGACCTGCCGAGCGATTTCGAAACCCCGGTATTGCCGCAGCGCTCGAAGATTCTGGCCGACGACGGCTCGCTGATCGCGTACACGTGGAGCGACGACCTCGCCGGCAACCGGGTCGTGGTTCCGTGGTCGGCGATCAACCCGAACATGCCGCACGCCCTGGTCTCCATCGAGGACATCCGCTTCTACCAGCACGGCGGCGTCGACCTGAAAGGCACCGTGCGCGCCCTGGTGAACAACTCGAACGGCGGCAACACGCAGGGCGGTTCCACGATCGCCCAGCAGTACGCGAAGAACGTGCTGCTGCTGGAGGCCGGCAACGACAAGGCCAAGCAGCGAGCCGCGATCGCCGACACGTTCACCCGAAAGCTCACCGAGCTCAAGTACGCCGTCGCGATCGAGAAGACCCTGTCGAAGGATCAGATCCTTGAGCGCTACCTCAACCTGGTCTATTACGGCAACGGCACGTACGGCGTCGAGGCCGCGGCGGAGCGGTACTTCTCCACCACCTCGGACAAGCTCACCATCCCGCAGGCCGCGCTGCTCGCCGCGCTCGTCAACAGCCCGAGCGAGTACGACCCCTTCCAGCATCCGGTGCAGGCGCTGGCCCGGCGCAACCTAGTGCTGCAGGACATGGCCAGTCCGGCGGTGAAATACCTCACCCCGGTGCAGGCCGCTCAGCTGGAAAAGACCCCGCTCGGCCTAAAGCCGACCGCCCCGCGGCACGGCTGCATCACCGCGCAGGGCTCGTTCGCGGCCGTTATCTGGAGCCCGTCCATGCCGTTTGGCAGATTGTAATCGGCAAGGATGAGCTCGGGCCGGAGCGCCTCCGCGCGACGAGGTCCAAGG
This sequence comes from uncultured Actinomycetota bacterium, assembly GCA_963714445.1. GTDB lineage: Bacteria > Actinomycetota > Actinomycetes > Streptomycetales > Catenulisporaceae > Actinocrinis. The sequence goes on along the minus strand of CAVQPP010000396.1, from coordinate 1,030 downwards.
CCGCGACGCCGTCAGGCGCCGTCGCGACGCGATGACCTTCCTCCTTGAGCAGGAGCTCGAGGAGCTCGCGTACCTCGGGATCGTCCTCGATGACCAGGATCATGCCGCTGCGGTGGACCTCCTCGCTCGCCTTGTCGCCATGTCATGTCGGCGGCGCTCGGCCTCTGCGCCGCTCCGCCCGGAGGGAGCGCGACTTCGACGGCGAAGACCGAGCCCTTGCCTGGCGTCGAGTGCACGCGCACGTGGTGGCCCAGCAAATTCACCAGGCGCTGCACGATGGAGAGACCGAGGCCGAGGCCACGGCTCCGTTCGCGCGCGGCATTGTCGAGCTGATGGTATTCCTCGAAGATCGCCTGAAGCTCCGTCTCGGGGATGCCGATCCCGGTGTCCGAGATCTCGATGCTCAGCATCTCCCCGCGCCGACGGCACCCCAGCAGCACTTTGCCGTGCTTGGTGTATTTCAAGGCATTCGACAGCAGGTTTCGGATCACCTGTTCGAGCAGAACCGGATCACTCTCGATCGAAAGGCCGCATGGAACCACGCGCAGGGCCAGTCTTAGCGATTGTGCCCGATAGGCGAACTCGCCCTTCATCCGCTCCAGCAAGTCGTTGACCGGAAAGGAGACCATTTGGGCCCGGATCGTGCCCGTCTCGATCTGGTTGATGTCGAGGAGCGCGTTCAGCATGCCGGACATGGCGCCGAGCGTCTCGTCGAGCCGCGCGACCAGCTTCTGCGCTCTCTCCCCCTCGACCACCTTGGCCAGCAGCCCCTGGACCAACGACAGCGTTTGCAGCGGCTGGCGGAGATCGTGGCTCGCCGCGGCGAGGAAGCGCGATTTCGCGACATTGGCAAGCTGCGCTTGCCGTCTGGCCTCTTCCAGCGCCCCCGCCACCTGCCGACGCTCGCTGATATCGGTGAAGGTGACGACGACGCCCTCGACGGTGTTTTCCTGAGTGCGATAAGGCAGGTCCGCCGCACATACCAGCTGCCGGTCCGGGCTTCGATCTCGCGCTCGAGCGGTGTCTGGGT
>CAVQPP010000395.1:0-3455 GCA_963714445.1 uncultured Actinomycetota bacterium | reverse complement strand
GGGCACGATCTCGACACCGTCGACGGGCACGATCGGCGGCAGGTCCGCGTCGAGGACTCGCCGCATCCCGTGGTAGTACCTGGTCGGCTGGTAGCCGAACCGCTCGAAGAGCGCCGCCGCCGCGCCGTTCGTGGAGATGCAGCCGGTCGTCAGAATCAGCCGACCGCCCGGATACCGCTCCTCGTGCAGCCGCTTGGCCGGCTCGGGCGCCCAACTCAGCAGCGTGGCTCCGAGCCCTCGACCGCGATAGGCCGGGTGCACGACGCCCCAGTACCCCATCCGGTGCGCCGGATCGGCTGTCGAACGCGGCTGCAGCTGGCCGAGCGCGACCATCACCGGGCCGTCGAAACCGGCGAGCGTGCCGCGTTCCGGGTCGAACAACGGAGCCGCGAACTCCTCGGCGAGGTCGTCTTCGCTGAGGTGCTCGTCTTCGTGGTCCACCGCTTCGGCGGCCCGGCCGAGCTCAGCCCAGGCGGGGATGTCCTGCTCGGTCAGCGACCGCCACTGGATGCTCACTCGCCGACGATTCCATCGGGAGCCGACGCTCGGCAACCGGATTTCCATCCGGCGCGCGTCAGGAGATCGCGAAACCGACGAGCGCGGCGATCACGCCGAGCACGGCCGCGCCGACCAGCGCACTGACCACGTCGCGCCGCAGCACCAGCAGCCACAAGCCCGCGGCGGCGAGCACGACGAACTGCCACGGCTCGGTCAGTGCCCTCCCTAGTGCGATCGCCGACCCGGCGATCGCCCCGATCGTCGCCGGCCCCGCGCCGTCGAGGAACGCCTGCACTGTGCTGCTGCCGCGCAGGCGGCCAAAGCGCGACGCGCCGAACAGCACGAACAGAAACGACGGGCTGAACGCGATGGCGGCTGCGAAAAGCGCGCCGACCACGCCCGCAGCCGCGTATCCGACCACGGACACGGTCTGCACGACCGGTCCCGGCGTGATCTGGCCGAGCGCCACTGCCGTGGTGAACTGCGAAGCGGTCATGTAGTGGTAGTGATGCACGGCGTCGGACTGCATCAGGGGAATGATGACGAAACCGCCGCCGTACGACAGCGCGCCGACCTTGAACGCGACCCACGCCAGGCCGCCGAGTCCGCTAAGCGCCGGCGCGCCGACCGCGAGCAGCGGCGCGAGTAACGCGCTCGTCCGCGTCGCGGCTGCTGTGCGCCATCGCCGCCACCCGACCTCCGCCGCGCCGCAGAGCAGTAGTACCAGCACAAGAAATGGGCCGATCGTGATCGCAGCGACGGCGCCGAGCAGCGCGTACACGGTCCATCGCGCGCGTTGACCGGGGCGATGCGCACGACGACGACTCGCCGGCATCAGCGTCGCGGCGGCGTGCAGTGCGACGGCGGCGACCGCAGCCCCCGCACCTGCGGCGGCGCCGCGTACCCACAACGGGGCATGCCCGGACAGGAACAAAGCTGACAACCCGATGATGATCAGCAGCCCCGGCACGATGAAGCACAGGCCGCCGATCATCGCCCCCACCGCGCCGCGCAACCGCCATGCACAGAAGATCGCCAGTTGAGTCGACGCCGGTCCCGGCAGCAGGTTGGTCGCGGCGATGCCGTCCTCGAACTCGTCCGGTGTAAGCCAGCGCCGCTCCACGACGCACAGGCGGCGCAGCAACGCGATGTGCGCGGGCGGACCGCCGAAGCCGATGCACCCGATCCGCGTCCACTCACGCGCGATCACGCCGAGACCGACCACGTCGCGCGTCGCGTCGCTGCTCGCGTCGGCCGCCGCGGGTGCGCGCGGCGTCGGCGAATCGGTCACGGGGAGTCCTTGGAGGTCGGCATCTGTGAAGACAGACGATGCCAGACGATACCGGCTCTTCGAAGAGGCCCCGACGTTGCCAGGTCCGCAACTGTGTGCGAGGTGGCGTGACAACAAGACAGGGTGACAAATAGTCAACCGTATGACAGATAGTCGAAGAGGGCCGCTCCACAAGTCGCCTACACGTTCCGCACACGTCGCCTGCGGCGCGTGTGGGGCTTGCGGGCATAATGTGGAGACGTGAAAAAGCTGATCAACGCGCCCGACGCCGTCGTCGCGGACGCGCTCGTGGGATTGGCCGCCGCGCATCCCTCGCTCTCGGTCGACGTGGAGAACCGCATGGTGCTGCGCGCCGAGCGCGGGCGGCCCGGAAAGGTCGGCCTGGTCAGCGGCGGCGGTAGCGGCCACGAACCTCTGCACGCCGGATTCGTCGGCCACGGAATGCTCGACGCGGCCTGCCCCGGCGAGGTGTTCACCTCCCCGGTGCCCGATCAGATGCTGGCCGCCGCGCGCGCCGTCAACGCTGGTGCCGGCGTCCTGCAGATCGTGAAGAACTACACCGGCGACGTGCTCAACTTCCAGATGGCCGCCGAACTCGCCGCCGACGAGGGCATCGAGGTCAGCTCGGTCCTCGTCAACGACGACGTGGCCGTCGAGGATTCGACGTACACGGCAGGGCGACGCGGCACCGGCGCGACCGTGTTCGTCGAGAAGATCGCCGGTGCGCTCGCCGAACAAGGCGCGGACCTCGCTGCGGTGACGGCCATCGCCGAGGAAGTCAACGCGCGCACACGTTCGTTCGGCATCGCCTTCGGCCCGGCGACCACGCCCGCGTCAGGCAAGCCGGGCTTCACCCTCAACGAGACCGAGATCGAAATCGGCGTCGGCATCCACGGCGAGCCCGGACGCCGACGCGGCACCATCGCCCCCGCGTCGGAGTTGGTGCGTACCGCGCTGGACGCGATCAACGACGACATGCCGCTCAGCGGCGACGTCCTGGTGATGGTCAACGGCATGGGCGGTACGCCGCTGATCGAGCTTTACGTGGCATACGGCGAGTTACACCGCCAGCTCGCCGCTAAGGGCGTCACGATCGCGCGTAACCTCATCGGCAACTACATCACCAGCCTCGAGATGCCGGGCTTCTCGCTGACCGTCTGTCAGCTCACCGACCAGTTCACGCAGCTGTGGGACGCGCCCGTGCAGACTCCCGCGCTGCGCTGGGGACGGTAGCCAGTGACCCTCGACACAGAGTTCTTCGTCGCCTGGATCACGAAGGTCGCCGACGTCATCGAAGCGAACAAGGCGCACCTGAGCGAACTCGACGCGGCGATCGGCGACGGCGACCACGGCACGAACCTCGACCGAGGCTTCGCCAGCGTGTCGCGCGTACTCGACACCACCGCCCCGCGCACGCCCGCAACGGTTCTCGCGCTCACCGGCACCACGCTGATCTCGAAGGTCGGCGGCGCATCCGGGCCGCTCTACGGAACCGCATTCCGGCGCGCGGGCAACGCGCTCGGCGACGTACCGCAGACCGACCTGCCCGGCCTCGCGATGGCGCTCGGCGCGGCGCTCGAGGCGATTCGCAAGCTCGGCGCCGCGCGTGACGGCGACAAGACCATGGTCGACGCGCTCGCGCCGGCGGTAGCCGCGCTGGACAGAG
>CAVQPP010000394.1:0-5323 GCA_963714445.1 uncultured Actinomycetota bacterium | reverse complement strand
GTTATGTGTGTGGCGCCTCAACTTCATTACGTATTGCTGTCTCGCAGGGTGAGCCGATCAAGTACGGCTACCTGCCGATCTACATGCGCGACGACCTGCATCTGCCGACGGCGGTCAGCGGCGCGGTCATCGGTATCCAACCCCTGATAGAGCTGATCCTGATGCCGGTGGCCGTGGTCGTCGCCCGCCGCATCGGCATGATGCACCTGATGGTCCTCGGTGCGGCGTTCGGCGTCGGCGCGAATCTCTGCTTCGCTCTGACCGGCGACGTCGCCGGAATGTTCGCCGGTCAGATCTTCATGGGTGGGGTCTGGGGTGTGTTCGCTGCCCTGGGCATCATCGTCGCGCAGCGACTACTGCCCCTAGCCGTCGCGACCGCCTCAGCTGTCTTCATGAGCTCCACGGCGATCGCCAGCGCCCTTGGCGGGCTGACGGGCGGCTTCGGTATCAGCGTCCTCGGCCTGCCGCACGTGTTCTTCGCCCCGGCTCTCTACGGACTGGTCGCGACCTGCGGAATCGCTGTCATGAGCCGCTCCCGGTTCGCTGTGCGCTAGCCCGGATGTCCAGGCGATCGCAGAGATAAAGCCACGTGCCTCTACATATATGACCCGTCCCCGGCCACGCGTACTGCGGCTGGGGACGGGGTCTTTGTCTTGCGCTGCGCTTGGTTCGGCGCCATGCGGGGAGGGGTTGTGACCGGACTGCGGCGCTGGGTTTGCCCGTCGGTGGTCAGGGTGCTGTTTCGGGACGCCGCACGGGAACGACGGTCATGAGCCGCTCAAGCCCGACGAAGTCGTCGGGGTTGGTGGTGTACAGCGGTAAGCCCTCTGCGATAGCGATCGAAGCGATCATCAGGTCGAGGGCTCGGCGGCGTGGTTTCCGTCCCGCTGCTATTACCGCGGCCGTGACCCTGCCGTAGACACGCGCTGCTTCTACGTCGAACGGAATCGGGTCGAACTCATGCTCAGTGCGCTGGAGTACGTCCATGCGCCGTGCTCGTTCGACCGGGGCGTCAGGCGCTCTGCTCGTCATTGCCGCGAACTTCATGAGGCGCGGCCGACAGTTCCGCGAGAGTGATCGCCGTGATGGCCATCTCGTCCGGCAGTTCGGCAGGGTCGATCCATGCTCGAAGGATCACGATGTTGGTCGCTCGGCCCGCCGGCACAGGCACACTGCCGACTCCGCAGCGCCCCGGCCCAGACCCGCACACCGCATGCTGGGGCATGCTTTCACCGGCGCGGGCAATAAACTATCCTCCCCAACCGGGCTGGCATGGACAGGCTGGCCCTCCGGGTCCGTTGTGAGGAGCGGATATGTCGGCGCGCCACGCACAGGTGCTGACTGCGCTGGACTGCCTTGAGGGCGGCGAGCACGTGGGCTGGATCGTGCATCAGCCCGCCGAATTCACGCAACTGGCGGCCCGGTGCCTGCGCCAGGGCGCGGCGGCGGGCGATAAGCTGCTGTTGTTCGGTCCACGGTGGCGCACCCAGCGGCACCCGCTGCCGGTTGACGAGCAGGTGACGGTCCTCGACCCGCGCCGTGAGTTCCTGGCCGGCGGCCCGTTGGAACCGCAGACCGTGTACGCCGCGTTCCGACGGCAGGCGGCGCTGGCCGCCGAGCAGGGCTACCGGGGGCTGCGGGTGGTCACGGACATGGACTGGCTGCTGGACGCGCCGCCAGGCACGGGCCTCGCACAATTCGAGCAGGGACTGGATGAGGTGGCCGCGGACACCGGCGCGACGATCGTGTGCGCATACCGGCGGCAGAACTTCGCTGTCGCCGATCTGGCCGCGATCACCTGCGTGCACCCGCACCAGCTCGGCGAGAGTCCCCGAGACCCGGGCTTCCGGATCTGGGCGTCGGGGGCGCAGCACTGGCATCTGTCCGGACAGGTGGACCTACGCGGCGCTCAGGCGTTCCCCACGGCGCTGCGCACCGCCGCACACGGGCGCCAGCACCTGCGGCTGGACTGCACGGGTCTGGAATTCATGAACGCCGCGGGGATGCGCGCGATCGCGCTGCTAGCCCACGACACGGCGGTAACGGTGTCCCTTGAAGGCGCTAACGAAACGCTGCGGCGCTACTGGACGCTGATGGACTGGGACGGCGAGATTTCGAATGTGGAGTTCTGCGCATGACGGCGACGTTCACCTCCGCCCCGATGGCACGGCATGAGCCCGCGTTTCGCCACGACGCACTGCTGTACGCCGGCGCCGAGCAGTTCGTGGCGCGCACCGCCGCGTTCGTGCGCGACGCGCTGGCCTGCGAGGAACCGATCCTGGTCGCGGTGATCGAACCGCGGGTATCCCTGCTGCGCGAGGAGCTGGGCGGGGACAGCAAGCGAGTCGAGTTCCTGGACATGTGGAACGTTGGACGCAACCCGGCGCGCATCATCCCGGCCTGGCAGCGATGGGTGGCCCGGCACCAGGATTCGGGGCGAGGTTTCCGGGGAATCGGCGAACCGATTTGGGCCGAGCGCAGCGCGGCCGAGCTCGTCGAATGCCAGCAGCACGAACAGTTGCTCAACACGGCGTTCGACGGCGGCCCGGCCTGGTGGCTGCTGTGCCCGTACGACACCGAGAACCTGCCCGACGCGGTGATCGCGCGGGCGCACGACACTCACCCGGGCCTGCTAGACGGCGCCGAGCCCTGGCGCAGCGCCAGCTATCCGCACCCGGAGCTGGCCCACGCCGCGATGTTCGCCGCCGCGCTGCCCGAACCCGAGCCGCCCGTACTGTGCCGCCTCGGCTTCGGTCTCGACGAACTGCCGCAAGTGCGCGACACGGTGACCCGACACGCCACAGCCCTGGGCCTGGACGCTCGGCGTGCGGCGGACCTGGTGCTGGTGGCCGACGAACTGGCCGCCAACAGCATCCGCCACGGCGGCGGACACGGCACCCTGCGCTTATGGCTCGACGGTAGCGACGTGGTATGCGAAGTACACGACCAGGGACAGGTGAACGACCCGCTGATCGGCCGCAGGCGCCCGCAGCCCACGGCGCAAGGCGGCGCGGGTCTGTGGATCGCCAACCAGCTGTGCGATCTGGTGCAGATCCGCTCCGCCCCCGACAGCGGCACCACCGTGCGGGTGCGCCTGAACGCGACGGCTGCCTAAACCCGGCGCCGACGCGTTCCCATGGCCTCGACAGATCCTTCGTAAAAGTGAGGATCACCGCCGTGTCCGACTCGCAAGCCGCCACCGAGCAGGCGGACAAGAGTGTGACAGAGCATCGGGCAGGGACCTGGCGGTCAACGTCGTCGTCTGCCGCTCATCGCCGACAGCGGCGGCGACGCTGCACGACCGGGGGTTTCGGCGAACTCCTATGCCTGTGTCCCCGGCTACGCTCGTGACAGCGGCTCCTTCGCCCCACTCTGACCGCGGGGTCGCGGCTGCCCGTCTCGACGTGAGGTCCGGCGGGTCGAGCGCACGGCCACCGGAAACCCGGTTCCGGCGGGCACCGCAACGGCTGGTCCGCTGCGTAAGCACCGAGCGTTCACGCAGTGTGTTCAGGTGTTTTTGCGTAGTTCGGCGTTGAGCCGTAGTGCTTCTTCGAGTTGGTCTTCCAGGATGATGATGCGGCAGGCCGCGTCCAGGGCGGTGCCGGTGTCGACCAGTTCGCGGGCGCGGGCGGCGATGCGCAGTTGGTAGCGCGAGTAGCGGCGGTGGCCGCCGGCCGAGCGCTGAGGGGTGATCAGTTTCGCTTCGTCCAGGCTGCGCAGGAAGCCGGGGGTAACCCCGAGGATCTCCGCGGCGCGGCCCATGGTGTAGGCGGGGTAGTCCTCGTCCTCGAACTTCTCGGCGGCGCTGGGCCCGCTGGTTTCCAAGCACACCTCACAACGGCTAGAGGGCCCCGGTGCCGTAGCACCGGGGCCCAGGGGTATTCAGGTTGACACCATCCACCGACCGGGGGCCGGCGTTCGTTACCCGCGAGGCCCGCCTGAGCAGACCGGCGGGTGCGGGGATCGCGTAAGCGTGACCGAAGACCACCTTTCGTGCGATGGGACTGCGGTAACCGCCCGGCGCCACAACAGCCGAAACGGGCGATCCGATGGTGCGCCCCCTCCCTTCTCCTCGAAACGCTACCTGCCTTGCGCTGCTACTCACCTCGTACTGCCAGTCCCCTGCCGGAACCCCGTTCACCTACCGGTCCCAGCGCGCCGGACTCTCATCCGCACCAGGCCCCGCGCCGGTTGCCTACCGAGGCGCCTGGTCTGCTGCCGTCCTACGGCGGGCAGTTCATGTCTGCCACGCCCACCAGACTTCCTTCACTCTCAACACCCAGAACACTACCCGCACCGCCGACGAATATCTACCCCAGCCACGAAAGATTTTCTCGCTGCCCGATCCAGTTCATCCCTAGGCTCAACCTGGACGCGCTGCCCGGCGCGCCTGTCGCGTTCGGCCGGCACCCGCTGGTCGCCGGTGCACGCGTCGCCGTCGGCTGGTAGACGCGGTCCGGCCCGTCGGCGCGGCGGGACTGGCGCGACCGCGCACACCGGCGAAAAAAAGCGCGAAATAAATCTCGCCTATCGTCGTGTGCGCAGCTACCATACCGGCGTGACACGGACTGACGAAGATGACAAATGGACCCTGCTCACGGCCCATGGACGCGTGCTGGTGGAGATCGCCCGCGAGCCTGACGCCCGGATGCGCGACATCGCCGACACCGTCGGGATCACCGAGCGCTCCACCCAAGCGATCGTGGCCGATCTGGAAGCCGCTGGATACCTAACCCGTACCAAAGTCGGCCGACGCAACCGCTACACCGTCAACCTCGACCGCGGCTTTCGGCACCCCGCCCAAGGCGACCAGAACATCGGCCCCTTCCTCGCCCTGCTGGCCACCCCACCCACCGCGACGGCACCCCCCCACAACGGCCAGGCGCCGCCCGCCCCTTAGGAAAGGAACCCCATGTCCACCGAGCTGTGGGTCTCCGCGAGCATCCAGGACGGCTACCGGATCCTGGCGGCAGGCGGAGACGTGGACATGCAAAGCGCACCGCGTTTCCGCGAAGCGCTCTCCGGCGCGCTGCTGCCCGGCGCACCCCTCATCCTGGATCTCTCCGGAATCCTGTTCATGGACTCCGCCGGGCTCAAAGAACTCGCCCGAGCCCACCTCGCCGCGAAGGCGAGGCACAGCCGCCTAATCGTGATCCCCTCCAGCGCCGCCACACGGGTTCTCGAACTCTCGGGCGTCGCTGCGACGCTCACCCTCTGCCCCACCCGCGCAGACGCCGTGAAATACGCACACGCGCTGCCGAGCACCGAACCCCTTGCGGCTCTCGACGACACCACCGAGTTCCCCCAACCCGAGCCACTGCTC
>CAVQPP010000393.1:0-9023 GCA_963714445.1 uncultured Actinomycetota bacterium | reverse complement strand
CAGGTCGCCGTTGATTGTCTTGAGCAGGCGCTCCGGTTCGGCTGCAGCGTCGATGAGCATCTGCTCGTCCGTGAAACGGCAACGCAACAGGTACGCGTTGTTGTCGTGGGGGCCGACTGCGATCTTCGTGATGATCAGTGGTGCCAGCTCGCGTACGTCGGCCGGGCCGCCTACCGTCACGTTGCCGTGGTAACTCACGTGCGTTGCACTTCCTCTCGCTGCATTCTCTCGCCCGTTCGCTGCGTTAGCGTCGCGTCACAGCCACTTGGGCAACACCGGGAGTGCGTCGAAGGGCTCGACTACCAAGCCGTCGCCGTTGCTGCGGCCTAGCAGCCAGGCCAGCAGTGCGGCCTCGGGGCCGCGGACTAGCAGGTTGTCCGTGAGCGTCGGATCGCAGCCGACGCCGCACGTGCGAGCCGTGTCGTCGGCGTAGAGGCGGAAGGGCGTCGAGACTACGGAGCCGTACGTCGGGTCGGTGAAGCGCTCCGCGGTCATCTCCAGCTCTGGGCCGGTGAAATCGGTGGACCAGTGCGCCGGGGTGTAGCCCGCGTCGAGGTCCACGTGGTGGATCTCGACCTCTTGGAGCCGCCACCACGGGATCTTGCCCGCCGGCTGCGGGCCGCCGACGCGGCGCTGCACGGTAAACGTCCACCGCTCCGGAGAGATGCGCGCGGCGGCCTCGGCGAATTTTTCGCTCGATTCGCGCATGTCAGTGGCGAGTTGCCCGGCCGTGCGGGCCGCTCCCTCCTCGATGACCGCGTCCCTGTCGCCGTCGGGGTACATCTCGTGCGGCTCGCCGGTCGCCGCCCACGCCAGCAGGTTGCGCAAGCCGTCGGCGTTACGCGCGACGTGGGTGATCACGTGGCCGCGTGACCAGTTCGGCAGTCCTGAGGGTTCGTGTACGGCCTGGTCGTCAAGCCGTTCGGTCGAGGCGAGGAACTGCGCGGTCGCGTCGGTCAGCTCGGCCAGCAGCGCGGTCGGGTCGTAGTCCGGAGATCGCGGATCAATCGTCATGGCACTACTCTCGCGCAGCCCGGGCGGGCCGCGCCACGTGCGTGGCGGGGAGGGGAGGGATCCGGTGTGCGAGCGATTGGAAGAGAGCTGCGCGCCTGGCGGTTCTATGGAACGGAAAACTCTGTCGGCGGGGCCGCCTAGCATGTTTGGGGGAGCGTTCGGCGGGACAGGGACTGCGGAAGTAGGGAGCCACCGGTGGCGGACAAGCTGGTCGTGCGCGGGGCACGCGAGCACAACTTGAAGGACGTCTCGATCGATTTGCCGCGAGACGCCCTGATCGTGTTCACCGGTCTGTCCGGCTCCGGCAAGTCCTCTCTCGCGTTCGACACGATCTTCGCCGAAGGGCAGCGGCGTTACGTCGAATCGCTCTCGGCGTACGCGCGCCAGTTCCTCGGTCAGATGGACAAGCCGGATGTGGACTTCATCGAAGGTCTGTCTCCTGCGGTGTCGATCGATCAGAAGTCGACCTCGAAGAACCCGCGGTCGACCGTGGGAACGATTACTGAGGTCTACGACTATCTGCGTCTGCTTTACGCGCGTGCCGGTCGACCTCATTGCCCCGAGTGTGGACGGCCGATCGCGCGTCAGTCGCCGCAGCAAATCGTCGAGCGCGTGCTGGAGCTGGAGGAGGGCACCCGCTTTCAGGTGCTCGCCCCGGTGATCCGCGAGCGCAAGGGCGAGTACGGCGAGCTGTTCAAGGACCTCCAGGTCAAGGGATACAGCCGCGCACGAGTCGACGGCGTCGTGATCCAGCTCGCCGAGCCGCCGGTGCTCAAAAAGCAGGAGAAGCACACGATCGAGGTGGTCGTGGACCGGCTCGCGGTCAAGGAGTCGGCGAAGCGGCGGCTGACCGACTCGATCGAGACCGCGCTGGGCCTGGCCGGCGGCATGATCACGCTCGACTTCGTGGACCTGCCGGAGGACGACGCGCAGCGCGAGCGGATGTACTCCGAGCATCTGTACTGCCCGTATGACGATCTGTCGTTTGAAGAGCTTGAGCCGCGGTCGTTCTCGTTCAACTCGCCGTTCGGCGCTTGCCCGGAGTGCACGGGGCTTGGCATCCGGATGGAGGTGGACGAGGAGCTGGTGATTCCGGACCCGGACTTGTCCGTTGAGGCGGGCGCGATTGCTCCGTGGACGGCTGCTGGTCAGGGCTCGGAGTACTTTGGCCGGCTGCTCGAGGGGTTCGGCGGACGATCTCGGCTTCGACATCGGCGCGCCCTGGCGCAAGCTGCCGCCGAAGGCCCGCAAGGCGATCCTGCACGGCCACAACCACAAGGTGACGGTCAGTTATACGAACCGGTTCGGGCGGACGCGTTCGTACTCGACCGGCTTCGAGGGCGTCATTCCGTGGATCGAGCGGCGGCACTCGGAAGCTGAGTCGGACAGCGCGAGGGAGCGGCACGCGGGGTACATGCGCGAGGCGCCTTGCCCGGCGTGTAAGGGCACCCGGCTCAAGCCGCTGGTGCTGGCGGTCACCTTGGGCGGGGAGCCGGATACCGGTGGCAGGTCGATCGCCGAGGTGGCGGCGATGCCGGTCGGGGAGTGCGCGCAATTCCTGAAGCAGCTCACGCTGACGTCCCGCGAAGCGCAGATCGCCGAGCGTGTGCTCAAGGAAGTCAATGAGCGCCTGCAGTTCCTAGTCGACGTGGGGTTGGACTATCTGTCGCTCGACCGCGCCTCCGCGACATTGGCGGGTGGCGAGGCGCAGCGCATTCGGCTGGCCACGCAGATCGGCTCGGGTCTGGTCGGCGTGCTGTACGTGCTCGACGAGCCGTCGATCGGTCTGCATCAGCGGGACAACCACCGGCTGATCGAGACGCTGATCCGGCTGCGGAATCTTGGCAACACACTGATCGTCGTCGAGCACGATGAGGACACGATCAAGGTCGCCGACTGGGTTGTGGACATCGGCCCGGGCGCGGGCGAGCACGGCGGACATGTCGTCGTCTCCGGGCCGGTTTCTGACCTGCTCGACTCCGAGGACTCGCTGACCGGTGCGTATTTGTCCGGCCGGATGCGCATCGAGCTGCCCGAGCAGCGCCGTCCGGTGGACAAGAAGCGCGTGCTGACCGTGCATGGCGCGCGTGAGCACAACCTCAAGGACATCGACGTCAGCTTCCCGCTCGGCTGCTTCGTCGCGGTAACCGGTGTGTCCGGGTCTGGGAAGTCGACGCTGGTTAACGACATCCTCTACACGCATCTGGCGCGTGAGTTGAATGGCGCGCGGGCTGTACCGGGTAGGCATACGCGCGTCGCCGGCATCGACCACCTGGACAAGGTCGTGCACGTTGACCAGTCGCCGATTGGCCGCACCCCGCGATCCAACCCGGCGACGTACACCGGCGTGTTCGACCACATAAGGCGTCTGTTCGCGGAGACGACCGAGGCCAAGGTGCGCGGTTACCTGCCGGGTCGGTTCTCGTTCAACGTCAAGGGCGGCCGCTGCGAGAACTGCCAGGGTGACGGCACCATCAAGATCGAGATGAACTTCCTGCCGGACGTGTACGTGCCCTGCGAGGTCTGCCACGGCAAGCGGTACAACGAGCAGACCCTCCAAGTGCACTACAAGGGCAAGACCATCTCCGAGGTGCTGGAGATGCCGGTCGCCGAGGCGCTGGAGTTCTTCGAGCCGATCCCCGGCATTGCCCGGCACCTCAAGACGCTCAACGACGTCGGGCTCGGCTACGTGCGCCTCGGCCAGAGCGCCACGACTCTGTCCGGCGGCGAGGCGCAGCGCGTGAAGCTGGCCTCCGAATTGCAGCGCCGCTCGACCGGACGGACGGTGTACGTCCTGGACGAGCCGACCACCGGCCTGCACTTCGAGGACATCCGCAAGCTGCTCGGCGTGCTCGGCCGGCTGGTCGACTCGGGGAACTCGGTGATCGTGATCGAGCACAACCTGGACGTCATCAAGACCGCCGACTGGATCGTGGACATGGGCCCCGAAGGCGGCGGTGGCGGCGGCAAGGTGGTCGCCGAGGGCACCCCGGAACAGGTGGCGAAAATCAAGACCTCGCACACCGGGCGCTTCCTGAAGGAGATCCTCGCGGGCCGGACGGGCTGAACCACCAGGTCGGGCCGCTGTGGGCGCGGATCTTCCGATTGCCTGAACCGAACCCCCCGGTCATGCGTTCTTCAGATCGACGTGACAATGTCGGGCGACATGGGTCGAGATACCCTGTCGCCCGACACCGTTGTAACCGTTGTTACCTGCGGAAGGAAATGCGCGATGACCCTTGAAGTGACCCAGCATCAGACCGCTGCCGACGCCGAGGCCACCCAAGGTTCCAGCCGCCGAAACGTGCTGCGTGCCGCCGGTGTGGGTGGCGCCGTCGTGGCCGTCGGTCTGACCGCCGCCGCCTGCGGCAGCTCCTCGAACAACAGCGCGTCGCTCCGGCAACAACCCGCCGCCGGCGACCGGCGGCGGCGCCTCGGCTTCCGCGTCCTCCGGCTCGGGCGGCGCCGGCGGCAGCGTGCTCGCCAAGACCTCGGACGTCCCGGTCGACGGCGGAACCATCGTCACCGCCGACGGCGGCACGGTGATCACCCAGCCCGCGGCCGGCACCTACAAGGCCTTCACCGCGATCTGCACCCACGCTGCACTGCACCGTCGGCACGGTGGCCGACAACAAGATCATGTGCCCGTGCCACGGCTCGGTGTACAGCGCGATGGACGGCTCGGTCATCCAGGGCCCGGCCCCCGCGCCGTTGGCGGCCAAGCAGATCACGGTCGCCGGCGGTCAGATCACCCTCAAGTCCTGACGGATTTTCAGATCTTCTGAACCTGTAGACGATCTTCAGGGTGCCTTCAACGCGCCCCGTTGTCGCCCTGGCGCACTAGGGTGGGGACGTGACCGATCCGGCGACCTACCGACCGGCCCCCGGCTCGATCCCCACTCAGCCAGGGGTCTACAAGTTCCGCGATCCGCTCGGCCGCGTCGTCTATGTCGGCAAGGCCAAAAACCTGCGCTCGCGGCTGTCCAATTACTTTCAGGACCTCGCCGCGCTGCACCCACGCACGCAGGCCATGGTGACCACCGCCGCCGCCGTCGAGTGGACGGTGGTGGCCACCGAGGTCGAAGCCCTGCAGCTGGAATACGCGTGGATCAAGGAGTTCGACCCGCGGTTCAACGTCAAATACCGCGACGACAAGTCCTATCCGAGCCTCGCGGTCACCATCAGCGAGGAGATCCCGCGCGTACAGGTCATGCGCGGCCCGAAACGCAAAGGCGTGCGTTACTTCGGCCCCTACGCCCACGCGTGGGCGATCCGCGAGACCGTTGACGCGCTGCTACGCGTCTTCCCGATGCGCAGCTGCTCCAACGGCGTCTACCGGCGAGCGCAACTGTCCGATCGGCCGTGCCTGCTCGGTTACATCGGGAAGTGCTCAGCGCCCTGCGTCGGCCGGGTCACGCCCGAGGAGCACCGGCAGATCGTCGACGACTTCTGCGCCTTCCTCGCCGGGCACACCGCCGCCTATACGAAGCGTCTTGAGGTCGAGATGCGGGAGGCCGCCGCAGAACTCGAATTCGAGAAGGCGGCCCGGCTGCGCGACGACCTCGCCGCGCTGGAGCGGGTCCTCGAACGCAATGCCATCGTGCTCGGCGACGGAACGGACGCCGACGTCATCGGCATCAGCGAGGACGAACTCGAAGCCGCCGTGCAGGTCTTCCACGTGCGCGGCGGCCGAGTACGCGGCCAGCGTGGCTGGGTCGTCGATCGAGTCGAGGAGCTGGACACCGGCGGCCTGGTCGAGCACTTCCTGCAGCAGCTCTACGGCGACCAGGCCGGCGAGGCCGTGCCGCGCGAGATCCTGGTGCCCGCGCTGCCCGAGGATTCCGCCGCGATAAGCACCTGGCTCACCACGCTGCGCGCGGCTGGCAACGGTTCCCGCATGGTCGGCAAGGTTGACCTGCACGTGCCCCATCGCGGCGACAAGCGCGCGCTGATGGAGACTGTCGAGCGCAACGCCAAGCAGGCCCTCGCGCTGCACAAGACCAAGCGTGCCTCCGATCTGACGACCCGTAGCCAAGCGCTGCAGGCCATCGCGGACGCGCTCGGCATGGACCAGGCGCCGCTGCGCATCGAGTGCTACGACATCTCGAACCTTCAGGGCACGAACGTGGTCGCCTCGATGGTCGTGTTCGAAGACGGCCTGCCGCGCAAGTCGGAGTACCGCCGCTTCACCATCAAGTCCTTCGAGGGCCAGGACGACGTGCGCGCCATGCACGAAGTGCTCACCCGGCGGTTCCGCCGCTACCTCGCGGAGACCGCCCGACGTGGGGAAGCACTCGTACCCGAAGGTAGCGATGGCGATGAAGCCGTTGATGACATCCCTGAGGGCGAGAAGCTAAGCCGCAGCGCTTATCCTCCGCAGCTGGTGCTGGTCGACGGTGGCCCGCCGCAGGTCGCGGCTGCTGCCCGGGCGCTGGCCGAGCTCTGCATCGATGAGGTCGCCGTCGCCGGCCTGGCCAAGCGGATGGAGGAGATCTGGCAGCCGGGCGAGGAGGACCCGGTCATCCTGCCGCGCTCCAGCGAAGCGCTTTACCTGCTGCAGCGGGTGCGTGACGAGGCGCACCGCTTCGCGATCACCTTCCACCGGCAAAAGCGCTCCAAGTCTATGACGGTCAGCGCCCTTGACCAGGTCCCCGGCCTCGGTGAGGTCAGGCGAAAGGCGCTGGTGAAACACTTCGGTTCGGTGAAGGCGCTGCGCGCCGCCACCGCCGAGCAGTTGGCCGAGGTACCGGGCATCGGCCCGGCCACCGCGGCCTCGATCGCCGCCGCGTTGGCCCGCCCGGCCGAGCGTGACGGCGCGGCACGGCCATACGCGATCAACACGGCTACCGGTGAAATCCTCGAAGAGAGTGACAATTGAGAGGAAACGGACGGACCAGACGGACCGTCCACCATCCGTGACCACCAACCGCACGGCACGCCGAGTCCAAGGGGGACTGAGAGACGATGGTCAGTGCTGAAGCACCGAACGAAGAGGAACCGAAGCCGGACCGGATCGACGCCGACGTGAGCAGCGCCGAAAACAGCGTCACCGAACACAATGGCGCCGACCAGAATGGCGGCGAGCAGCCTGAGCTGGTCGTCATCTCCGGAATGTCGGGCGCCGGCCGGTCCACGGCCGCCAAGGTGCTGGAGGATCTTGGCTGGTTCGTGGTCGACAACCTGCCGCCGAGCCTGATCCCGACCATGGTCGACCTGGGCGCGCGCACCCGGGGGAGCGTGCCCCGGATCGCCGTGGTGGTCGACGTGCGCGGCCGCTCGTTCTTCGAGCACCTGCACGAGGCCCTGGCGCGCATAGACTCCGGCGGCCTGCGGCACCGCATAGTGTTCCTCGACTCGGCGGATGACGTGCTGGTACGCCGCTTCGAAAACGTGCGTCGCCCCCATCCGCTGCAGGGCGACGGCCGGGTCACCGACGGCATCGCGCGCGAGCGCGAACTGCTGCGCGAGCTGCGCGGCGAGGCCGACATCGTGCTCGACACCTCCAGCCGCAACGTGCACGAGCTGCGCGCCGCGCTGGAGAGCGTCTTCGCCGAATCCGGCCAACCTGAGCTGCGCGCGACAGTTATGTCCTTCGGCTTCAAGTACGGCCTGCCGGTGGATGCGGACCTCGTCGTGGACTGCCGCTTCCTGCCCAACCCGCACTGGATCCCGGAACTGCGTCCAAAGACTGGACAGGACCCTGAGGTCGCCGAATACGTACTCGCCCAACCCGGCGCGAAAGACCTGCTCGAGTCGTACGCGGAAGTGCTGCGCACGATTACCGCCGGATACCGAAGGGAGGGAAAGCGTTATCTGACCCTTGCGGTAGGGTGCACCGGCGGGAAACACCGTAGTGTCGCGATGGCTGAGCAGATCGCGGCGCGTCTGAACGACGACGGTGTGGACACCACGGTTGTCCACCGGGATATGGGACGCGAGTGACCGACGACAGCGCGCAGTACCGTCCGACAGTTGTGGCTTTCGGCGGCGGTCATGGCCTGTACGCCTGCCTCTCCGCGCTGCGCAGGGTCACCGACCGGCTCACCGCCGTGGTCACCGTGGCCGACGACGGCGGCTCCAGCGGCAGGATTCGCCGCGAACTCGCCGTGCTGCCGCCCGGAGACCTGCGGATGGCGCTGGCCGCGCTGTGCGGCGACGACGAGTGGGGCCGCACGTGGGCACGCGCGCTGCAGCACCGCTTCTCCGGCGACGGCGAACTGGCCGGGCACGCGCTCGGCAATCTGCTGATCGTCGCATTATGGGAACAGCTCCACGATCCGGTCGGCGCGCTCGACTGGGTCGGCCGACTGCTCGGCGCGCAAGGCCGAGTGCTGCCGATGTCCGCGGTGCCGCTCGAAATCGAGGCGACCGTGCGCGGCGCCGACCCCGAGCGCCCGGACGCCATAACTACCGTGCGCGGGCAGCACGCACTCGCGAAGACGCCCGGCGAGGTGCTGGCCGTGCGACTGCTGCCGGAGAATCCGCCCGCCGTGCGCGAAGCCGTCGCGGCGATTCACGAGGCTGACTGGGCGATCCTCGGCCCCGGCTCCTGGTTTACCAGCGTACTGCCACACCTGCTCGTCCCCGAACTCGCCGAGGCGCTGACCACCACCAAGGCGCGACGGATGGTCGTGCTCAACCTGGTGCCGCAGGAAGGCGAGACCGACGGCTACACGCCCGCCGACCACCTCGAGGTGCTGTCCGCGCATGCCCCGGCGCTGCGCCTGGACGCGATCGTGGTTGACCCGACGTCAATACGCGGCGCCGAAGAGGCCCGCCAGCTGACCAAGGCCGCCGCGGCGCTCGGCGCACAGGTGTACACAGCAGCGGTCGCTGCCGATGGGGATCTGCCGTACCACGACCCGGACCGGCTCGCCGAGGCGCTGAGCCCGCTGCTGGTCTGACGCGGTTCGAGAGATCCAGCTCAGGTAGCCCGGCTGTATGGTCACTGCGGCTTATCTGATGATGCGTTAGTTGCCCGAGTAATCGAGTTCGACAGGTGTGTTCGG
>CAVQPP010000392.1:0-11924 GCA_963714445.1 uncultured Actinomycetota bacterium | reverse complement strand
TGGCCGCGCCGGGTGCGCTCCGGGTTGAGCCCGTGGAACACCTGCCGGAAGCCCTGGCCCTGGTCGCCGACCAGCGCCCCGGGGCCGAGCGGCACGTCGTCGAAGTGCAGCGTGAACTGCTTCTCCGGCAGCATCAGGTTGACCGGCAGCACGCGAGCGTCCAGCCCGGGCGCGTCGGTGGGCACGATGAACAGGGACAGCTCAGCGTCGCCGCGCGGGTCGGTGCCGGTCCGCGCGACCACCAGCACCGCCTCGGCCTCGTCCACCCCGGAGATGTAGTACTTGGTGCCGCGCAGCCGCCAGCCCGCGGTCCCACCCCCCGCCCGCCTCCCCATTCCCGCTTCAACATCCCCCTTCACTGCCGTGGTGGACAGCCGGTGCGTGTTCGAGCCGCGTCCGGCTCGGTGATCGCGAACACCATCTTGGTCGTGCCGGCGGCCAGCCCGGGCAGCCACGTCTTGCGCTGCTCGCCGGTGCCGAACTCGGCGATCACCCCGGCCGAGATGGCCGCCGAGACGAGCAGCAGTAGCAGGGGCGTGCCCTGCGCGCCGAGTTCCTCGCAGACCAGGGCCAGTTCGGTAAGCCCGCCGCCCCCGCCGCCGTACGCCTCGGGGATGTTCACACCGATGAATCCGGCTTCACCAAGCTTGGCCCAGAGCTCATCGCAGGGGGTGCCCGCCGCGGCGTCGCCGGCGTAGTACTGCGGGCCAAAGCCCCTGGCTATAGACGCGACAGCGGCCCGCAGGTCGCGGTGCTCGGCGGTCTCAGCGAAATCCACGCCTGCTCCATCGAAGTGATCGCAGATTCACTAGGACTCTAGCTGGCGGGACGCTGGGCTGGCTAGCTGACGTCTGCTGGCGGCTGTGCCAGGCGGAAAGCGATGATTTGCCCTCTTTAGACCATTACTACGCCGACTCAAGCTGGCTGGCCGTGGATCGTCCGATTCATCTGCCGGGCATCGGAGCGTTGATTCCGGTAAACCTGTCGCGACGGTGTCTCGTCTACGTCACGTGGCTTCCGTGCCGGGCATTCCGGATTGCGGCTCTGCGCACTCCACGAGCCTGCCCGCGGATCGTCACCAGATTGCGTCTTGCCCGGAGGTCGGGAACGCGTGATGATTCATCTAACCGCTGCCGGGCAGCGCCCGGGCGGATAGGGGGGGCAGATGTTTGCGGCGGCTATCGTGGCATGGCTGGTTGCTCTTTTAGGGGACCGGGCTCTTAATGGGATGACCCGGCTTGTGCTCGGTCCGCCGGATGAGCGTGCCCTGGCCGAGGCGCTGAGTGTGGCTTTTGGCGTGGCCTTCGACGGAGTCCCGGACTCATCGCGGGACGCGCTCAGCTCAGCTCTTGGTGAGCGTTTTACCGAGCCGCCAGCCGTTGTGCTGGATGGCCGCACCCGGGTCCGGACCGGGATTATCCGCGCCGTCCAGGCACAGATCGCGCCGTTGGCCGATCCGGCTAATGGCCCGGGTGGCCGGTCGTTCTTCGATGAGATGGGCGTGGACGCCGCGCGGGTGCGCGATGACCTGTCCGGGGTGGTGATCCGCTCGATCGAGCAGGTGGGCGCGTCGTCGGCGGCGCTCAGCCCACTGGTCAACCAGCTGAATGCGGACGCCATCATGGAGCAGGTTGACGCGGTACTGAGCCGGGCTCGGCAGCGCGGCGCAGGCACCGGCCAGCACCACGCCCGGGACCACTACCAGCCTGGGGAGCCGAGCGCGCGGACGGGTCAGCGTGCGAACTGGCCGGGCCGGTCCGGGGGGCTATTCGGCGGAAATCGTGGAACGGCTGACCGACGCGCTGCTGCGCGTTCCCGCGGTCGCTGATGATGACTCGCGGCGAATGGTCTTGCAGATGCTGCCGGCGGATCTGAGGCTGGCCATCCCGTTCAGTCGCATGGCGCGCATACATGTGCTGGGCATGGTCACCACATCCTGGAATTACCGTGACGGTCTCCAGTCACTCGTCCGTGCCGTGCGCCTGGTCGAGGGGGACTCACTGCCGATGGAGGAGCTGGACGCAGTGATCCTGGATCTGGCCGAGCCGGGTGGGGAGATGATCCCGGATGACCAGGGCGGCGGTGCTGGATGACGCTCGGTGAGGCCCGGGACAAACTGGCCAGCCTGCTGTGGGAGATCCCCATCATGCAGTCCGACCCCGAACGAGCATCCGTCATTACCGCGATGCGGCAGCACAAATGTCAACTGACCGTGTACTCGGGCGGCGGCGGTGCGATGCAATGTCTGCAGATCATCGACAGCGCGCTCGGGCAACGCTACGCCCTGCACAGGCTGGCCGATCTCATTGCCATTGTGGATAAGACCCCGATGACGGAGGAGTTCGTGGCCGCGGTAAACGATCTGCTCCCTACTGACCTGCTCCTCTTGGAGGAGCGGTTTGCGTTGCTGGAGGAGCTCGGCCCGCACGTGCCAGAGCCGGAGCTGATGACCTATTACCTGAACGCCCTCACCGGCCCCTATCAGGATGCGGTGGCTGACCCGCCGCCACACTTGGCTGGCCTAGCCGACCTGCTGTGCGAACTTGAGCAGATCCTGGCCGGCGAGCCGGGGCATCCGCTGGTCCGGTTGACCGAGTACGTTGCGGGGCGGTCCCGGCAACGGAGGGTGGTCAGGGCAGCGCACGCGTGGTCCGACCGGCTGGCGCGGCGTATCGATGAAGATGCCGGAGAACCGGTCCCTGGAGCGCACCAGCGTTACCTGGCTGATCGCCGGTCAGCGAAAGCGGCCCCGCAGCTGCCCAGAACGGGCCGGGCAGCGCTGGTGTTGCGGCTTGACGGGTCAGGGCCTCGCCCCGACGAGTTTTTTGTTTTCACAGCCTGGCTGTACCTGGGACGCTCGTTCATTAAGACGCTGTATGTCAACGATGCGCCCATGGATCTCGACCAGGTGCGGCTCACGCTCATGAAAGTCATGCAGCAGGCATTCGTGGTGGCGCGCCAACTGCATCCGGAAGAACACTGGATGGACCTGGAATTCGCCGTGCCACGCGAGATGCTGTGCTATCCATTCGAAGAATGGAAATTCCCTGACCACAAGTACGCAACGCTGGCCAAGAACTTCGTGGTCGTGGTGCGTGATCTCGAACGTCAGGGCGGGCTAGTCCGTTATGCGAGGGAAAGCAAGTGGGAACACCTGACGCAGAACGGCCCTGTCCCGCCAACCGAACTCTACCTGTGGATCACCTGCGACGATGAGCCGCACGCCCCGGGTCGGCTGTATAACCTCCTGCAAACCGAGGATGGCGTGTCGCTGGGGCTGACGTTCCCGCCCCGGGACAGCCCGCACGCTATTGCGATCGGAGAGGCGCTGGAGGCGGGCACCCCGATCGCGGTGTGGCCGCGATGGTGCTGCGACATGCCGCCCGGACCCAACGGCGCCGGGACGGCCGACTTCGCCTTCCGGGAAGAACTGTCCCGGCGGATGGCGGACCGGCCAATCACCGATTTGCCCATGATCGCGCTGGAGATGCGGAAGCACTTTGCCAGCACCGATCAGGCCTGGGCGGGCCTGACTCTGCTCTGGGATGATCCGTGGCGCTGGCCCCCGGATCCCGACTTCAGTCTCGATGCACCCGGGTCGGCTAGGGAGGCGATGTGAGCGAGGCGGACATCAGTGACGTCGGTGTCGCGACCGACTGGCTGATCTACCGGGGCACTGGTGAGCCACACGACGACCTGCGGAGCAAACTGCCGCCGCCACCGCGGTGGCGGGAGTTCAACGGTGAACCGCTGGTTAACCCGAAATTGGGTGCGGAGAGCGTCACCGCGCGCCGGCTCGGCGAACTCGCCCGGGGCGCCGCCTACCAGGCGAGCGCCCCTGAGGTCGAGATGGTCAACGCGGCCCTGTACCTGCGGCGGCCGCTGCTGGTGACCGGAAAGCCGGGCACTGGCAAGTCCACGCTGGCGCACAGCGTGGCTCGTGAGCTCAACCTGGGCCCGGTACTGTACTGGCCGATCACCAGCCGGTCTGACCGCAACGAAGGCCTCTATGCGTACGACGCGATCGCCCGGCTGCAAGATGCCAGCCTGCACAGCCTGGCCGGACCCCGCTGGCGGCCAGGACGATCCGGACCTGGACATTGGCGACTACATCAAGCTCGGCCCGCTGGGTACCGCGCTGCTGCCGTACAGGTGGTCACGGGTGCTGCTCATCGATGAACTCGACAAGAGCGATATTGACCTGCCCAACGATCTGCTGACATTGTTCGAGGCTGGCGAGTACGAAATCCGGGAGCTGTCCCGGATTGCGCAGAAGAAGCCGACCGCAGAGGTGCTCATCCACGACGGTACCGACCGGGTCACCATCGAGGGTGGGAAAGTCAAATGCCATGCGTTCCCACTTGTGATCATCACCAGTAACGAGGAGCGGGATTTCCCGCCGCCGTTCATGCGCCGCTGCCTGCACCTGGAAATCAAGCCGCCAGATTCGGGGCGGCTGGCGGATATCGTCCGGGCGCATCTGGGCGAGGAAGCGGCGAACCAGAGCACGGAACTTATCCAGACCTTCCTGCGCCGGCAGCAGAACGGGGATCTCGCCACGGACCAGCTGCTGAACGCGATCTTCCTCACCCGCCACCAGGCCTGGCCGGAAAACCGGAAGGCTCTCGAGGACGCGGTCTTGCAGTACCTCAGTAAAAGCGGCGCCTGATGACCGTGCAGCAGCTGGCCGGGCTGCTGAGCGGCCTGTGGGAGGACTTCGGGCACGAAGACCTCCGGGACATGCTCTGGCTGGCGCCCCATCTGGGTGCGGCGCCCGGGGTGCTGGCGCCGCCTGGGCCGCCAGGGGAAGCGCCCCCCCTGCCCGCCGGGCCGGAGCGGGGCACACCAGCGGGACCCGGCCGGGATCACCCACGTGGCGCCGGGCGGGACCGCGACGGCAGCCCTGGCCCGAGTTATCCCGTGCACCTCCGGCCGCCGGTGGGCGCGGTGCTGGCGGAGGGCAGTGCGGTCGCCGCCACCATGCGCGCTCCGGCGCCCGCCGCGCTCCCCGAGCAGCTTGCCCTCGGCCGGGCCATGCGCCCGCTCAACCGGACCGTGCCATCCCGGCATGACGTGCTGCTGGATGAGGAAGCGACGGTCAGCCGTATCGCCGACGAGCGGCTCTGGCTCCCGGTGCTCAAGCTGGCCCCGGAGCGTTGGCTGGATCTCGCGCTGGTGGTGGACTGCTACGAGTCCATGTCCATCTGGCGTCGGCCTGTCGCCGAGTTGCAGGGCCTGCTGGAACGTCTGGGAGCGTTCAACGACGTCCGGCTGTGGCTGCTCGACCAGGAAGCTGACCAGCCAGCCCAGCTTGGCGTGCGCCGCCAGCCGCAATCGCCGATGCGCCGCCCACGCGAGCTCGTGCACCCTCAGGGCCGCCGTGTGATCGTCGTCGTCAGCGACTTCCTGAGTCCGATGTGGAAGTCGGCCGCGGTGCGCGATGTGCTGGCCTACTGGGCACAGCGCGGGCCGGTGGTGATATTCCAGCCGCTCCCGCAGCGGCTCTGGGCCTACTCCAACGCCCGCCCGGTGCCAGCGCGGCTGTACGCCCGGCGCCCGGCCATGCCGAACAAGTACTACGGCTGCGGAACGCGGGCTGTCGGCCGTATCGACCAACCGGACGGATCGGTCCCGATCCCGGTGCTGCAGATCGACCCGGTGTGGCTGAACTCGTGGAGCCTGGCTGCTCAGCGCGTCCGGCACGGCCGGGGTGGACGCGATGGTGCTGTTCGCCGGCGGTAAAGCGGCTGACGGTGATCAGCCAGCCGAGGAGGCCCGCGCACCGGGCTCGTCCCGGCAGCTCAACGCGCAGCAGCGGCTGGAGCGGTTCCGGGCCACCGCATCGCCGGAGGCCATGCAGCTCGCGCAGTATCTTTCTGCCGCCCCCATCAGCCTGCCGGTCATCCGGCTCATCCAGCAGGTGATGATGCCGGGTGCCAGCCGGTTCGCCCTAGCCGAGGTCTTCCTGGGCGGCCTGCTGTGCCGCCTCGATGGGCAGCCGCCTGGCGCCGACCCGGATGAGGTGCAATACGACTTCCGCTCCGAAGTGCGCCAGTTGCTGCTTCGTCGGCTGCGCAAGAAGGAAGCGCTCCACGTGCTGCGGAAGGTATCCGAGTACGTCGGTGCGCGGTTCGGCTCGGCACGAGACTTCGGGGCACTGCTGGCCGGCGCCGATCTGGATGGCGATCTGCTGATCGGCCCGGACAGCCGGCCGTTCGCGATGGTGGCCGCGGAGGTGCTGCGCCTGCTGGGCGGCCAGTACGTGGAGACGGCGGCCCGGTTGTCCGCTGCCCTGGGTGACGGTAATGGGTCAGCCGCCGTGGCGGCCGGTCCGGCGGCGAAACCGGCAGGCTCGGTCGGCGCGAACGACGAGCAATTCAGCCAGGTGCTGGCCGGTATCTCGCTGACTGACCGGCGTAGCTCGCAGCGTCCGCTGGCCTGCCCGTACTGCTATCACGCCTTCGTCGAGAAGGACATCCTGTTCCGGTGTTCCGGGCGGGCACAGTTTGGCAAGACCGCGTGTGCACCGGAACTCGATGAGGTGCTGCGTGACCAGATGGGCGAGCGTGGCTTGCTGCCGCCGGTCTTCCGGGCCGACGCGCGGCGTGACGAGGCAGCATGCCCCCGGTGTGGGTCGCTGACCCGGATACAGGTCTGCCCCGGCTGTCACAGCCGCCTGCCCGCCATGTTCCGGGCGGTGCAGGGCCGGCTCATCGCCTTGGTCGGCTCGAGCCAGGCGGGCAAGACGGCCTTCATGACCGTGCTCATTCACGAGTTGCGGCATGGGGTCGGGGAACTCCTGGAATCCTCCACCACCGGCGCGGATGACAGCACCCAGGAGCGGTACACCAGCGCGTATGAATGGCGGCTCTACAAGAATTCCGAGCTGTCCTTCCATCATCCCGTGGCGGCCGGCCAGTACATCAGCCCGCTGGTGTTCCGCTTCGCGATGAACCGGCGGACACGGTTCCGTCCCAACTCACGTGAAGTGCTGCTGTCCTTCGCGGACAGCGCGGGTGAGGACCTGGTCTCACCGGACAAGATCGAACTCATGGCGCGCTACCTCGCGGCGGCCGACGCCGTGTTCGTGCTGCTCGATCCGCTCCGGTTGCCCGATGTGCGGCAGCGGGTGAGCAGGCGTATCCCACTGCCGAAACCCGAACGGCCCAATGACGAGGTGGTGGCCTCTTTCAACCGGATCACCAGCCTGCTGCTAGCCGGGACCGGCCAGCAGCGGGTGGACAAGCCGGTGGCGCTGATCCTGAGCAAGGTCGATGCGCTCGGACATTTGATGGAACCGGACAGCCCACTGCGCAAGCCGAATCCGCCGCAACCGTACTTCGACGAGGCGGACAACCTGGCGGTGCAGGAGCAGGTCCGCTCCCTGCTCGCCGAATGGGGCGCGGCCGGGCTGGACGACACGGTCCGCAAGCACTACTCACGGTGCCGGTATTTCGGGATCTCGGCGCTCGGGGTGACGCCCACCGAAGACAACCGGGTCCGGGACGCGGGGCCGTGGCCGTACCGGGCGACCGAGCCATTCATGTGGGTGCTGAACCAGTTCGATCTCGTCAGAGCACAGTGAGTCCGTGATGACGCTCCTCCAGTTGCACTACACATCGTGTGAGCATGGCTTGTCCGGGCACTCGGGCTTTCAGTTCTGTGCTATGTCGCCCGGTGTCCCGCAGGCGGTCATCCGGGAGGTCGAGCAGTTGACTGCCTACGAGCCGCCGCTCGCCCTGCGGGCGAGCGGGACCGGTGACGCGGCCGAGTACCCGGTCAACCTGATCCACGCCTACAGCGAATCCAATGGCAGCGAGATCATCGCCCACGTGGTCTTCACCGGCGTTGACTTCTCCAACCGGTCCGGCAACTATTTCGCGCACAGCCTGGTCAGCGATGACGCGCAGGCCGATCTCGGGGCGCTGCTTCCGGTGGAACTCTGGGCCGCACCGTTCTGGCAAGCACGCCAGGAGCCCGGGACGGTGCTGCCGCCGCTGCCCGCACCCCCCACGCCGGGATCGATCAGCGCGCAGGCGATCGGTGACCTTCTGGCCGGGCGGCCGGATCACGCCGCCCAGCTCGGTCTGCTGCTGACGGCCGTGGCTGACGCGATGGACAGCGGGCAACAGGTGCTGCTGGTGGAATCCGACACCGCGGCCGTCTGCCGCTGGATCGCCGCGGTCTGCTATCTGCTCGGCCCCAAGCTCGGTCGCCAGCTGACCTTCACCACCTACAGTCATGATCCG
The DNA here is from genome assembly GCA_963714445.1 of uncultured Actinomycetota bacterium. Taxonomy (GTDB): domain Bacteria; phylum Actinomycetota; class Actinomycetes; order Streptomycetales; family Catenulisporaceae; genus Actinocrinis. The sequence continues at coordinate 3,675 of CAVQPP010000392.1, read as the reverse complement.
CGCCGGTGCCGTACCCACGTCGTCGGCACGGTCGCCGACAGCGCGTCGGTGCGGGTGAGCGCCGGCACCGTGTTCCAGACGTTCGATCTGGCGGGCGGCCTCCTCCCCGAGTTGGTGGCCAGCCCGGCGGCCGCGCTGCTGGCGGGCACCGGGGTGGCCGGATCGGCTGAGCTGTGGCGGCTGGCCGCCGCACTCGGCGAGCTGCCCGACTCGGTGGACGAGAGCTTCCCGCAGCTCGCCAGTGCCGCGCTGCTGCTCGGCCGTGCGCTCACCGAACAGGACCTGGACGCCGCCGTGCATTGGCTGGCGGCCGGGGCACATCAGGTTAGCGACGAGTGCAAGGTGTCCGCGGTCCGGGCGCTGCTCCGGCAGGACACGGACCGGCTGCCCGTGCAGCGCGCTGCGGAGCTGATCGGCCTCGCAGTCTCGGCTGATGCGGCCGGCGGCGCGGGCCAGGACGAACTCACTACAGCGGTGGAATGTGCCCTGGTCAACGACTTCTTCGCCCGGCTGGACCGGAGCGGGCTGCCTCGCGACGCGCACACCCCCTACCGGACCGCCGGGGCGCGGGAAGCCGCCGCGGCCGGATGCGTGGCCCGGCTGCCGCAGGCGAACGCGGAGCGGGCCGTCGAGCTGCTGGACTGGGCGCTGCACGCCCGGCTTACGCTGCCCGCCGTGGCGGTCCGGGACGTCGGTCGCGGGACGGTGACGACAGCGATCCTGCACGGGGCGAGTCCATCCAGTCTCGGCAAGGTCGCGCCGGCCTGGCCAGCGTTGCGGCTCGGGATACTGGACCGGCTCCAGGAGCTGCCCGCCGCCGCGCAGCAGGCGGCGTTCGCCAGCCTGGGCTGGGAGATGTTCCAGCTCGACGACCTGGAACCGTACCCCGCCCTGGCCGAGCACTGGTTCGACAATCTGGTGGAACGCCGGCGGCTCCGGCCCGTGGCCGCCCTGCCCCGTGTGGTGGAGCTGCGGCGCAGGCGCGGTTTCAGCCCGGCAGTGGACGAGGAACTGCTGACCAGGCTGTGGCCCACGGCCGGCTGGACGCCGGCCGAGGCGGCCGAGGTAGTCAAGCAGCTGCCGGTGGAGGAACTCAGCGCCGAGCCGGTGCGTTACCGGCTGGCTGCCATCCTGCACAATCCGCCATCCGGCCCGGCGGGCCGCCGAGTGGATGGCCTTCGTCGCCCGGCTGGCCGACCTGCCGCCTGGGGTGGTGAACGATCACCGGCTGGTTACCGCGGTGCAGCTGAAGCCCGCGATCACGCTAATCAGGCAGGCGGAACGGTTGCCCAAGCCGTCCAACCCGATCGTGAACCAGCTGCTCGAGCTGTACGGCGAAGGCGACCCGGAGATGTGTGCATTCCTCGACGCGCATCTCCCGCCGTTGCTGATCCGCTATCCGTCACTCAGCTATGCGCTGAGCGGTTGTGCGGAGAGCCTGCTCGGACCGTTCTGCCAGTACGCCCGGTCCGTGCTCGTGCACGGACCGGACGAGATCGTCCTGGCCGCCAAGATCTTCACCGTGATGAGCGAGCTCCGCTGGAACCACCTGGAGGCCCGGGCCCGGTATCTGGAGGCCGACGTGCTGGAACCGGTGGTGCCCGGCTGGAACCGGAGGGTGATCAACGCGGTGGCCGGCGAGGTCGATATCCAGATGAAGCGCGGACGTGACCAATTCGAAGATTGGCTCAACCAGCACCCAGGTGGCGGCTGGCCCGGTGATGACCGGAGCCAGCGCTGGCCCCGCTCGTCCCGGTCCGGCTTCTTCAGCCGCTTCCGGCCCAGAAACTGGTTCGACCGCCATGGATTTCCTCCGCGGCGTCGCCGCGATCCTGATCACCATCGTTGGCATGGTGCTGGTGGCGTTCATGGTCGCCGTCGTCTACGTTGGCCTGCTGCCGCTGAATTACCTCTGGGTCCTGGCCCGGACCCTCCGGTCTGCCCCGGCCGCGAACCTGCCGATGCGGGCGGCGACGACCAGGAAGCTGCCGATGACCCGCCAGGGATCCCCGGCCGGGGCGGCCGGACCCTGGGCCCGCCAGCCCGGGTCGGACAGGCCGCGTCGTCCCGGCCCGGCGGTGCGGTGGGAGCCGACGGTGGCCCGGCGGACGTCGTCGCCCCGGACTTCGCCCCCGAAGTGGCCGACGGCGACGGCGCCGCCGGCCAAGGTCCGGGACGACACGTGGGGTCGCCCGCACCCTGACCAGTCCATCTCGATACCCAGTTACTTCTTCGGGCAGGCCGTCGAGGACCTGCGTTTCGTCATCCGGACCGGCATCAAGAGCTGCCAGGCCAGCATCGCGTCCGGTGCGTACCTGGCCACCGGGGCACTGGACAGCGATCTGTCCATCTTCGGCGTCATGGCGGGCGTTGGCGTCTACGCCGGCCTGGCCGTCGGAGGGGTGCTCGGTGGCCTGATCGCCGCAGGCGTCGGGCTCGTCAACCTGCTGGTCGTGGCCGTGGCCATGCTGGTCGCCTGGTGCGCGTGCGGGTGATCCGCGGTGTGGACACGCTCCGGCGCGCCGTGGCCGGCGTGCGGATGACCTGTCCCACGAATGGGGAACGAGTCCGGCCCTACCCCGCTTACCGCTGTCCCCGGTGCAGCAAGACGCATCGCGACATCAGGCCGGGACCGTACGGGGTCGTATCGCGCTACTGCCAGTGCCAGCTACGGCTGAACACCTCGCTGTTGCTCGGATCGGGTCGGCTGGCCGCGTCCTGCCCGGAGTGCGGCGCCGGGCTCCCGCCGGGTTCGGCAAGATGCCGGACATATCAATACCGTTCTTCGGGGCGGTGAACGTAGGAAAGACACAGCTCATGTATGGGCTGATACAGGCAGTCTGTGAGCTGGTGACGGCCAATGGCGGCACGGTTGCCTTTGAGGCCGACACCAAGGAACGACTGGACCGTCTGGGTGACGTCCTGAATGTCACCGGTCACCCGGCGAAGACGCGAACGGGCTCGCCCGAGGGGTACACCCTCCGGCTTGGGGTCCGCGATGCGAAATGGCTCGTGTACTTCTTCGACGCGGCCGGGGAATCGCACTACAGCCGGGACGGCCTGGCCCGGCTGAAGTATCTCGGTCACGCCCGGCTCCTCGTCTTCGTAGCCGACCCACTGGCCTCCGACGCCGTCTGGGAGCAAATCCCGGCCGCTCGCCAAGCGGAACTGGCGGGCATGAGGTCCTCGAAACGGGAGCAGGATCTCGCGTATCAGAACACTCGCGAGGAGATGCGCGAGATGGGCATCAAGCCGAAGCTCGCCCGGCTGGCCTTTGCGGTAAGCAAGTCTGACCTGCTCGAGGAGATAGGGTTGCGGATCTCCCGCACGCCGCAGCATGAACAGGTAGGTGCGTGGGTGGCCAGTCCGGATGGCCTGGACATGGCGGATGAGGTGCGGGAAGCGAGGCAGGGCTTCGCCACCGTCGAGTTCTTCCGGACGACAGCGTCCCAGATGGCCCGCGACGGGGTATAGGACGAATCACTCAAGGTGCTCGCGCAATGGCTGCTGCGTTCCGAGGGCATCCGCCTGGGAGGATCCAAGGCCGATGCCTCCTGACCGGCTGGCCTCGCATGAGCTGTACTGGTGGTCGCGCCTGGCTGTCGTTGTCCTGACCTGTGCAGTCTTCGTAACCGTACTCGTGTTCCTGATTCTGGTGCTGTGACAAGCGGGCGG
>CAVQPP010000391.1:0-5250 GCA_963714445.1 uncultured Actinomycetota bacterium | reverse complement strand
GCAGGAACCATGTCGCCTTTTGAGGATCCATCGGGTTACGAAGAACCTTCACAGCGGACTCAGTACCAATATAAATATGTCTGCCCAAAGTCAACTAGCACAGCCACCATACCCCAATGTATGCACCAATTCATATCGGCCACTCAGTCAATGAGAGTTTCCAGTCATTCTTAACACCCATTCTTCTGCCCTGGAAAAGATATCCAACAATGCCTACTTCATTTGTTTTAAGTCGGTTCACCTCTCAGCAAGAAGCACTACGTAGAAAGCACGACTCTGCTACCACACAATATCCGTGTTAAAGAATGAATGACAAATAAGACGTATCGCTCCCCATTACATCATATTATACCATAAGTAATCATCGTATTTCACCATATTTCACATGCTATGTATTCTAAATTAAGCCCAATTTATTTTCTTCTGAGTTTAACTACAAATTTCTGCTCTTCATTATATGTGTTATTGTCCTATTATCTTCACGAAATCTCTAATGATTATCAGATTGTATTGCTTTCTAGTTACCTCTCGAACAGGCATTCTTTTTCTGAAAATGATAGACGTTTTTGTACACGCTCTTAGCGAAACTGAATGTGTATACGCATTTTTTTGTAGTTTACAAATCAAAGTGAGAATTTGCATCGGCGAATACGTATATTTCGTAATTGAATACATTGCGCTGCTCAAAAGAGTATGATACAATCTCGCACATCAAGCAAGTGTAGCGATTTCAACATCACAAGGAGTTAGAAAGATGGATGAATTACGCGACAAGCTCTTGCACAATAGCGGTGGAGGAGCTGACAGATCAGTGGGCGGGGGCGGGCTGTTCGGCGATCGGGCTGGAGCCGGGGTCGGAGGTCACCGCGGAGGTGATGGGCAGCCTGTACTGCAAGTTCACCCACCCGCAGACGGGGGAGCGGCTGGCAGGCGCCCGCCGGTCTATGACGGGGAGGACGGGCTGCGGGAGCGGGTGGCGGCGAAGATCGAGGCACAGCTGGCGGCGGAGCCGGATGCGACGGCGGAGCGGCGGGAGGAGATCCGTGCCCGGGGGCTGCGGGACCTGCGGGCGCCGGTGCATTTCTTCGACCTCACGTTCACCGTGCCCAAGAGCGTGTCGGTGCTGCACGCGGCTTACCAGCATCAGGCCCAGGCGGCCCGGGCGGCGGGCGATGAGGAGGCGGCGGCCGGGTGGGCGGCCAAGGCCGACACGGTGATCGAGTGCGTGCGGTCGGCGAACGCGGTGATGCTGGCGGAGGCGCAGCGGACCTGCGGTTACACCAGGTCAGGGGCGGGAGGCGTGCTGCAGGAGGACGCCCACGAGTGGACCGTGGCGAGCTTCCTGCAGCACACCAGCCGGGACGGTGACCCGCACTTGCACGTGCACAACCCAACTCTGAACCGGGTCTGGGCACCGGAGGCGGGCAAGTGGCTGACGCTGGACGGGCGGCACCTGTTCGCGCAGCGGCCCGCGCTGAGCACGGTCGGGGACATGGCGCTGCGGGAGGAGCTGATCCGGCGGCTGGGAGTCGCGATGGTGGCGCGGGAGGACGGCAACAACTGGGAGGTCGCCGGGGTCAGCGACCAGATCATGGAGGAGTTCAGCAGCCGCCGCGCCACCATCACCCCCGACGTCGAGGAGCTGGCGGCCGCGTATGAGGCCAAGCACGGCACCCGGCCGAATGACTATGTGCTGGCGAAGATGAAGCAGCACGTGCAGCGTCAGACGCGGGCGCCGAAGCCGGCGCACGCGCCGGCGCGGGCCGAGCTGCTGGCCGCGTGGGAGGAGCAGACGACGCGGCGTGAGATGCAGCGCCTGTCCCAGGTAACTGGTGACGTGGACGCGGCGGCGCGCGGGCACGCGGGCCGGTCCTACGCCTATGACCCGATCGGCGTGATCGCGGCGGCGGTGGCCGACGTGCAGTCACGCAGGAGTACCTGGAAGCGGCCGGACCTGCGTCGGTCGATCGGCCGCTGCCTGCCCGAGCACCTGCCCGGCACCGACCCGGCGCAGCTGGGGGCGCTGGCCGAGGAGCTGGCCGACCTGGCGCTGACGCCAGGCGGCGGCGTCGTCTGCGTGAGCGCGCCGGACCTGGTGCCGGAGCTGACGCAGTACCAGCTGGCGGACGGGTCGCCGAAGTTCGGCATGCACGACGGGGCGCGTTACGCCAGCGTGGCGCACCTGGACATGGAGACGCGGATCCTGGCGCGGGCGCGGGAACGTGGCGCGCCCGCGTATGACCGCCACCTGGTGGCGCAGCTGCTCGACGCCGACGCCGAACGGCTGGAGGCGCAGCTGCGCCACGGCGGGGACGGCAACCCGGCGCCGGTCTCGGCGGCCGGGCTGACTGATGACCAGGCGGCCGCGATCTACGGGATACTGACGTCGGGCCGGTCACTGGAGGTGCTGACCGCCCCGGCCGGAACCGGTAAGAGCTTCCTGCTGGCGAAGCTGAATGCGATTCTTGGCCAGCTCACCGGCGCCCGGGTGGTGGGGGTGACCACCGGCACCGCGCAGGCGCGGGTGCTGCAGGGCGAGGGCCTGGCCACCGCGTACAACATCGCTGATTTCCTGGGCCGGATCGAGGGCAGCGAGGAGACCCGCGGGCACCGGCCGCTGCGGGCCGGGGACATCGTGGCGATCGATGAGTCGTCCACGCTGAGTACCAGGGACCTGGACGACCTGCAGGAGATCTGCTCGCGGCTAGGGCTGAAGCTGCTGCTGACGGGGGACGAGGCGCAGCTGACCAGCCCAGGCGCGGGCGGGGCCATGCGGCTGCTCGCGGGTGAGCTGGGCCGGTACCGGCTGCATGAGGTGCGGCGGTTCCTGGCCCGGTGGGAACGCCAGGCCAGCCTGCGGCTGCGCGAAGGCGACGCCGAGGCGATGGAGGAGTACTACCAGCGCGGCCGGGTGCGGCACGGCAGCACCGAGGACATGGAGGGCGCGACCATCCGGCAGTGGCTGGCGTCCTACGTCACCGGCCGTGACGTGATCATGATGGCCGGATCCGATGCGGAAGTAGCCCGGCTGTCGGCGCGGGCCCGGGCCGAGCTGGTCACGCTCGGCCTGGTCGAGGCCGGGGCACCGCTGCTCCTGATGGACGCCAACATGGCCGGGGTCGGCGACCTGGTGCGCGCCCGCAAGAACCAGAACAAGCTGCACGCCGGCGAGCCCGGGCACACCCTGGCCAACCGGGACGTACTGCGGGTCGAGGCGATCGACGGGCCGCACGTGACCGTGCGCCGTCAGCTCACCAGCGACGGCGGCGGCTGGTCGGCCCCGTTCACCGTCACCACCGACTACCTGGCCAAGCATGGCGAGCTGGGGTATGCGTCGAACACGTTCGTCGCGCTCGGCTCGACGACCCGCACCGCGGGCACGCTGGCCAGTGAGCAGATGAGCCGCGAGCAGCTGTATGTCGCGCTGTCGCGGGCGACCACGCTGAACACCGTGAACATCCCCACGCGCCGGCCCACCGCGGCGGCGGCCCCGCGCGGTCGCCCCGGCCGGGCCGCAGCAGGAGCTGGCGCCCGCGGACCGGCGCGAGGTGGTGGCCGGGATCCTGACGCGCGAGTCCGCGGAGCTGACCGCGCTGGAGACCATCGCGGCAGAGACGGAGCGGTCCAGGTCGGTCGCGACGCTGGCCCCGGCCTGGCGCGAGGTAACCAGGACCGCGGCGTTCACCGCCTACGACCACGCGCTGCGTGCTCACCTGGACGGCGAATCCTACGCCCGCTACCCTGGCGACCCCGAGCGGGCCACGCTGCACCGGCAGCTGCGCGCCGCCGGCCTGGACGGGCACGACATCGGCGAGGTGCTGGCCCGGGCGAGCCGGGGCAGCATGACCGGCGCCCGGTCGGTCGCCGCGGTGCTGCACGCCCGGGTCAGCCAGGTCACCCGTGACGACCCGCCCGCACCCGCCGCGGACACCTACGCGGCGCGGACGCCGCCGATCGCCGACCCGCACGTCCGCCAGGCGGCACAGTCGCTGGCAGCCCAGCTCGGCGTCGGGTCCGCGAGCTCGGCGAGCGCACCGCGGCCGAGCGGCCGCGGTGGGCCGTCCAGCACCTCGGCGAGCCGTCCGGACCGGAGTGGGAGCGGCGGGCCGGGCTAGCGGACCGCGTGGCGGGAGGAAGTCTAGGGATCGCCCGCCCCGGACGTGGCGCTCGGCCCGGCACCCGAGCGCGGATCACCCGAGCGGCGGGCCGCCCACCGGGACGCGGCCGAGGCGCTCGGCATCGTCCCAGCCCGCGAGCAGCTGCGCGGCCTGTCCTCCGGCCAGCTGCAGCAGCGCGCCGCCGCCTACGCCGCCCAAGAGGCCCGCCAGCCCGCCTACGTCGCCGACGCGCTCCGCGAAACCACCCTGACCGCCCAGGACGCCCGCACCGCGGCCGACCTGGCCGGGGCCCGCGCCGACGCCGACCCGCAGCACCGGCAGGAAGCGGAGGCGGCCAGCATGCGCGCGATGGAACTCAAGGAACGCCGCGGCAAGCTGGCCGAGAATCCACCGAGAACCGCCGCCTGTGGCACCAGGCCACCCAGCCGCAGCGGGACCAGGCGCAAGCAGCCCGGGACGAGCTGCGCCGCCGCGACAACGACGCCGCCCGCGAGCAGGCGCCGTGGTACGAGCGCGCCGACGCGGCCCCCCGCGAGATGTTCCAGAACCGCAGCTCGGGCATGCCGCAGCCAGAAGCCGACCGCACAGCGGACATACCCGCTCCAGACCGCGAACCTGTCCCCGCCCGGGGCCAGGAGCACGAGGCTGCCCAGGACACCAGCCAGGAGCAGGAGCCCAGGCAGGAGCAGGAGGCCGGCCACGAGGCCAGCCAGGAGCGCGAAGCCGGGCAGGAGCAGGAGGCTGCCCGGGAGGTCGAGCAGGAGCCCGAAGCCGGGCAGGAAGTCGGCCAGCACGAGGGCGGGCAGGAGCAGCAGGCTGGCCAGGAGCAGGCCGCCGCCGACCGTGCCGCCGAGGCGACGGCCAGAACCGAAACCCCGGCGCGGGACGCTGCCCGCGAGGTGCCGGAAGCGGAGGCGGCCGGTCGCCAGGACGACGACCTGGACGCCAAGCTAGCCGCCGCGCGGGAGGCCCGGGCCCAGATCGAGCAGGAACGAGCCGAGCAGCTGGCCAGCCAGGCCGAGCACGAGGACCGCATCCAGGCCGCGACCTGGCAGCCCAGCCGGGAACGCGAAGCGGAACTGGACATCGCCGAGCCCGAGCTATGAGGTTACGGTGGAGTCATAGTCAGCTA
>CAVQPP010000390.1:0-5321 GCA_963714445.1 uncultured Actinomycetota bacterium | reverse complement strand
CCGAGGACAGCCGGGCCTGGATGCCGTAGGCCGTGAGCTTGTCGGCGACGGCGGCCAGGTAGCGCTCGGTGTCCAGTGCTCGCGGAGACTGGGCTGTTCGGAAAGTCCGTTGGTCATATGCGCTGCCTTAGCGGAGGGGCGAAAAGGCCGGAATGTGCAGCTGAATAGGCGCTGACCAAGGTTCGCGGCGATCCTGTAAAGAACGCCGGATACTGGCCCGGCCAGCGATCTCAGCTTGCCGGTTGCGGTTGCCAAATTCGCCCCCAGCGCTGGGAACGTCTGATTCCCAGCATGAACAGCTTTGAGCTGCTGAAACTCGACAAAGCGGGGATGGGCGATCCCGCCCGCACATCGCGTCTTATGCCGTCCAGCGTTCACGACGGCTAGTGTTGACGTGGAGTCCGATGGCACCGCGCACCTTGCTGGCGGGAAGGCGAAAGCGGAGGATGGCGTACGCGAAGACGAGCCTGCGGGCCGAGCAGCGCGCGCTGCGCGAGAAGATGCGCGGGCTGGGGCTGAGCCGTCGGCAGATCGCTGTCGAGTTCGCCCGCCGCTATCGCCTCCGGCCCCGGGCTGCCTGGCGGCATGCTTACGGGTGGAGCCTGAAGGAGGCCGCCGAGCGTATCAGCGACTACGCCGCCCAGTCCGGGCTGGATCCGGACGGGGCGACGGTCGCGATGACCGCTCCGCACCTGAGCGAGTACGAGAACTGGCCAGGTCCAGGTGCCAGCCCTGCCGGGCGCCGACCGACGCCCTACCTGCTGTCCCTGCTAGCCAGCGTCTACGAGTGCGCCGTCCACGACCTGCTCGACATCGCCGACTACGAGCACATGCCCCCCGCCGACCGGCTCATCATCGACAAGACCGCCCCCAGCGACGGGCGGCAGCTAAGCTCTCAGCTGCCCCCATCTGCCATGACCAGTGCCGATGAGCAGATACCCGCGGGCCTGCCCGGTGAACCGGGGATTTCAGGTGGGCGGGAGTTCGCTGCCGTGACCGGGCCGGTGCTGGCTGCCATGGTGATCCAGCCCGAGTTCGGCCTGGTGGGTTTCGAGCCGTATGGTGCCTGGCACGCAGCCAATTACGCCTCGCTGGCGGGAACTCTGCCAATCCTCAACCCAGACGATATGCAGCACATCGTGGCTGCGCTTGAGAACGCCCGGCGTTACGCGGATAGCACGGTTGCCGGGCACTTCCGAGACCAGCTTGCCGCTTATGCGGTTAGCGATGGTGTTCGCGGGCCGAAGGAGACACTGCCGCTGGTACTGGCCATCATCGCTGCGGTTGAGCACGCCGCTCGGGAGGCCAGGCCCGCTGCACGGCGCGACTTGCTGGCAGTGGGAGCCCGCGGCGCCGAGTTCACCGGTTGGCTATATCGCGACAGCGCCGCGCTGCGCCTTGCCGGTTACTGGCATGACCGCGCCGTCGAGTGGGCGCAGATGGCGGGCGAGACTGCGCTGCAGGGCTATGTGCTGCTCAAGAAGAGCCAGACGGCCTGGGACGAGCGGGATGCACGCCGCATGCTCATGCTGGCCAGCGCCGCACGTCAAGGCCCCTGGGAACTTCCGCCCTGGGTGCAGGCGGAGGCGATCCAGCAGGAAGCCCGCGCCGAGGCAATGCTCGGCGGCGACATCAGCGGGATCGAGGCCAGTCTTGACGAGGCACGAAATTTGCTGACCCGATCGCAGTCCGGCACCACCGGGGACGGTTCCAGGCTGGCCGCGCACTACGGCACATCGCTGCTGGCGATACAGATGGCGATCTGCTACAACGAGGCCGGGCAGCCGGCGCGGGCCGTGGAGATCTACGACGAGTACCTGACCGCGGATGGGTTCTCACGGCGCGACTACGGCTACTTCCGCGCGCTGGCGGGTATCGCGGTGGCAGCGGCCGGCCGCCCGGATGACGCCGCTGCCATCGGCCGCGAGTCCCTCGGGATCGCAGCCGCCACTGGCTCCGTGCGGACGGTCACAGAGCTGTCCCGCCTCGCGCAGCGGCTGGGCTCGTGGCCGGGCCGTCCGGCAGTACGGGTCTTCCGCGCTGAGCTGGCGGCGGGCCTCAACCGGGTTCAGTGAGCCATGCCGTTACCGAGCGGATCACGGATGCCTGCCACTCTTGCGTCTGCGGTTCCCGGTACAGCGGGTCGTCATGCACCGCGAAGCCGTGCTGGGCGCCGTCGATTTCGATGAGCCGGGCTTCGGCCTTGCTGATCTGGCCGACCGCCGCCCGCGAGGACTCGACAGGGACGAAGGTGTCCCCGGTGCCATGCACGAACAAGGCAGGGGCGGTCAGCTCGCTGAGTGCCTGGCGCGGGTTCAGGTAGAAGATCTCGTTGAGCAGTGCCCGGCCCAGCTTGAACGTCGGCGAGTGCGCCAGGAACCCTTCAGCGGTCAGCTTCTGGCCAGCCTGCTCGCTGATCTGGTCACCGTCCCACTCAGGCTTGTCGTCTATGAACCTTTTCTTATAGTCCAGCAGCGGGTTGAACCGGACGACTCTACGTACGATCTGGGTACCGTGCCGCGAAGAAGGCGCTGATCCCGCCGCCGAAGCTTGCGCCGACCAGGCCGACCGGGCCGCTGCCGGTCGTCTCGCGCACGTGGCTAACCGCCACGCGGATGTCATTGGCCACGCCGGCGATAGTCAGATCCTCGCCCTGGCCCTCGCTCTCGCCGTGCGCCCGGAAGTCGAAGCGCAGCGCTGGCAGCCCGGCCCCGGCCAGCCCGGAGGCGAGCCGGGCGAAGAAGCCGCCCTCCTCGCGGGTCACGCCCCCGCCGTGGACTAGCACCACAGCAGGCCCGCGGACAGATGAGGGCATGACAAGGGTGCCACGCAGCCGCAGCCCGTCCAGACTGCGGAACTCGACCTGCATGGTCGGGCTTCCGGGTTGCACATGTTCTCCTTCCACGTCGGGTACTTCGCGACAATGCCATCATGCCGTCCGGAGCAGTCGGCCTCCCTTCGCCCTTTCTGGACGGAAGACCTGGATGCCCTGGGCTCCGGGGTGAGGCAGCAGGATTAGGTCTCTCGCGAGCACTCGTTAAGGTCAGGGAATCTTCGGCTGTAAGCTGGCCCGGACTGGACACCCTCGTCGCCATCCGCGAGATCACCGGCCTCAGCCCCTACATCCGCACTGCCCGCACCAAGCCCTTCTCCTGCCAGCAGCTCGCCTACCGCCTGCGCACCCTCCAGGCGGGCGACACATCGGCCCGGTGGGAGGCTCCGCCCGCAGAATGAGGCTCGCGATCAATTCCGCCCCAGCGCCGGCGCTCGTTCAGGTCATCTCGGCGAGTCCAAGCTCCAGCCGATGATGCGTGCAAGCGTGCGGTGCCGGATTCGCTAGCAGCTCGCTGTGCGTCACGGTGATCGTCCGGTCGGCGGGCGCGTTGCTCCGCACGGCGTCCACGAACATCGACCAGGCTTCCTCGGCGTCCCAGCAAGCGCCCGCCGACACTGAACTCGAAGCGGTTACGGCGCATCGAGTCCGCGGTTTTGTGCAACATCGCGGATGATATGGAGATACCTCACTGTGGTGCCCCACAATGCCTCGATGCGCGGGATCCGGAACGGAGTTGAATGGCGTCTTGGCGAGCAGCACTGCGCGGCGGAAGTAGTCCAGGTGCGCGCTGGCCGCCGCATTCAGGATTTCCCCGCCTGACCAAGGGCTGGGGCGGGGTGCTCTCATACCGGTGCTGCCTATGTGGCGGTACGCCGGGAGCGCCCCCGCGCCTGAGATGTCCTCAGCCTCACCAGGCATCACCAGGCCGGGAATGACGCGCGTGCGCTTGTTGTTCACGCCGAGCACTTCGCTGCTGGCGCGGGTGAACGGGTACCGCCTGGGGTGGTGGAGGTTGCGGACCGGCCAGGCCCAGCAGGACGCCGTGGTGAAGTAGCCGAATGGTCCCTCACGGGCGAGCAGGTTGAACAGGTGGCTGGTGCCCGACCGCGGTGCTCCCACGATCATGACCGCGGCGGGCGGAACCGCCGCCTGCGGCACCCTTTGCCAGGCGTATGAGGTGCGGGCAGCCAGCTCAGCGGTGACGTCGATGTCTTCAGCGGCTGCCACTTCGTCGCTGAAGCTGAGCGGCTGGCCGGTCGCGCGGATGGCCGTCAGGGATTCGCGCACGCGGGCGACCGTGGACGGCAGGGGCGGGTGCCCCGGCAAGGAGCCGCTCTTCGAGTGCTTCGGTGAGTACGTAGTGGCGCGGATCCCGCCGCTGAACCTGTACAGGCGGGTTCGCAACAGCGCGATGTCGCGGCCGACCGGATCCGGCGCGTGGAGCTGGCGCAGGATGGCCCTGGGCGTGGCTTCGGCTGGCACGTCAGCCCTCGTCGCGAAAGGCGCGCCAGGGTGGCGCGGCCGTAGGAAACCAGCGCGGGATCACGGGTCTGCGTGCCGCGTGCCAGGGAGCGAGCGCGTCAATCGCGCCGCAGTGGACGACGGCCTGTTGTTCGGCTGCGGTCAGCCAGCGCCTGTAGCCATCGAAGAACCCATCCCGCAACCGGGGTTGGGACGCCCAGTAACGGAAGTGCAGGCGCGTGAAGTCGCGGGCCTGCAGGCCGATGCGGGCGTGCTCGAAGTCGATCACGCGCAGCGTCCCGTCCCGGTCAACAACCCAGTTGCGTGGCTGGAAGTCGAAGTGACCGGGGCCTCCGTCCGGGATGCCGAGCGACCGCAACGCGGTGAGGTGAGATCGATGACCCGCTGGTCGTCGGCGGACAACAGGGGGGCGGCCTGCTCGCGCCACCGGGAGATGCGGTCATCGAGCCATTGCTGGAAGCCGGCAGCGGCTGGGCCGGTTCTGCGTCGTGGAGTAGCCGCAGCAGCGCGCCGTGCGGGGCGGCGGCAGTCCCGGGCGTTACCCGTGCCGTCGGCCGGGTGTCCGGGCAGGGCGGTGATGAGGATCGTCATCGTCTGGGGGTCGGCGGCCACCAGCCGGGCGGCGCGGGCGCCGAGGGTGGGTGCCCAGTGGCGGTAGGCGTGGACTTCCCGGGCGTGCTTGCCGGCGGTGGTGTGGCGTTTGGCGATGTACTCGCGTCCGCGGGAGTCCCGGATCCGGACGACGAGCCCGCTGTCAGTGCTGCCTGGGGGCGACGTGGGAAGTTCGCATGGCCCGAGGGCTTGTTCGGCGAAACGGTGCAGAGCTGACGTCAGGTCAGGCATCAGACGGTACCGGCAGGTGGCGGGTGTCGTTGAAGACGGTAGAATCGAGACGGCCTGCCCGTACCGGTTGCGCCGCATGTGCCAGCGGGTGAGCGAGCCATGGTCGGCGGCGAAGCCCGCGCGGGTGCAGGTGCCCGGCGGCAGCGCGAAGAGCAGGTTT
>CAVQPP010000389.1:0-7759 GCA_963714445.1 uncultured Actinomycetota bacterium | reverse complement strand
ACTGCCATAATCGGAATGTGAATGTGCATGGATCGGGCGGAGGAAGATCAGATCGAGCGGGAATTTAGGAGGTTCGAAGATACGAGAAGGAAATTGCTTCGTTGGTGAAAACAGACCTGAGTCTGAAGCGCAGTGCATGACAGTCCTTGCTCTCGGCGCAGTGTAACAAGTTCGTACATGCTTTGAAGAATCTTGATTCGTTAATTTACAGGATGTCAACATGACTGCGGCCACACCACAGAATCCCACGCACGTGATGAAACATTCTCTTCTACAAGTATGAACCACCTCAATTTGAAGGTTAGATATGCTAACGCCCGGCCGCGATAGCAGGGCTCTTCGCCCTGCTCGGCAGCGCGCTGGTCACCTCGTCCCCGCCAGCTGCCGCGATGTCCGCACGCGCGACCGCCGCATCAACGGCAGTCACCGATGGCAACGCCCGCTTCGAAGTGCTGACCCCGACGCTGATCCGCATGGAGTACGCCGGAGACGGCGCGTTTCAAGACGCTGCGACGTTCAACGCGGTGAACCGCTCGTTCCCCGCGGTCTCCTTCACCACCTCCGTCAGCGGCGGCTACCGGGAGATCGACACCAGCTCGATCACCTTGCGCTACAAGGAGAGCAGCGGCCCGTTCACCGCCGCGAACACGTCGATCGTTGTCGCCGGGACGAACGTGACCGCCGCGCCGTCCTTCCCCTCCTACTGCGCCTTCGGCACGGCCTGCGAAGCCGAGGACAGCCTGCTGAGTTGGGGCGCGTCTACCGCCTACGACCACGGCAACTTCACCGGCTCCGGCTTCGTCGCCGGCTTCAACCAGACGAAGACCGCGATCCAGCAGGACGTCTCCGCGATCCCATCGTCCGGTACGTACCAACTCAGCGTTCGATACGCCAACGCGACCGGCGGCGACGGCAAGGACGTCACGCGCACGCTCTCGACCACGGTCAACGGCGCGCCCGGCCCGACGCTCACGCTCCCGATCACAGCATCCTGGGACACCTGGTCGACCGTCTCCGTCCCGGTGAGCCTCCGGGCAGGCGTGAACAAGATCGGCGTCGTGCAGAACAGCTCCGACAGTGGCAACGTCAACCTCGACAGCCTCGCGGTCACCACGACCGGCGCCGGCTATCCCGCGCCCGGCGCGTCGAGTTCGCTGCTCACCACCGCGTACGGCGCCGGACCGAACGACACGCTCGGCGGCTGGGCCAGCTCGCTGGACAATCAGTCCCCTGCCACCGACACCGAGCGCCCCGGCATCCTCGACCGCGACGGCTGGTATCTGCTCGACGACTCGCGCACCGCGCTGCAGAACGCGGACGGCACCGTCACCGACCGTCCCTCGCACGGCGCGCAGCCGTACCAAGACGGCTACTTCTTCGGCTACGGCACCAACTACAAGCAGGGACTCTCAGATCTCAACGCCCTGACCGGCAGCGAGAACCTGCTGCCGCAGTCCGCGTATGGGCTCTGGTACTCGCGGTACTTCGCGTACACGACTTCCGACTACGAGAACACGCTGATCCCGACCTTCCGCAGCACGTTCACGCCGCTCGACTGGCTCGTCGTGGACACCGACTGGAAGGCGCCGAACCAGTGGAACGGCTGGAACTGGAACAGCTCCCTGTTCCCCGATCCGAACGGCTTCCTAGCCTGGACGCAGCAGCAGGGCCTTGAGACGTCCTTCAACATCCACACCGGCATCTCGGGCTCGGACCCGAAGTTCGCCGCGACCAACTCCGCCGCCGGCGGCCTCTCCCCCGACCCGACGCGCTCCGGTGACTACGAGTTCGACTGGTCGAACGCGAACCAGCTGGCCGCGTACTTCAATCTGCACAAGCCGTTCGAGCAGCAGGGCGTGCGCGAATGGTGGCTGGACTACTGCGGCGGCTGCGGCAATTCCACCACGAGCGACCCGCACGTCGCGCCGGACAACTTCATCAACCAGGCCTACGCGCAGGACGGCACGGCACGCGGGCTGCGTGGCTTCGCCTTCGGCCGCATCGGCTCCTCGGAGCAGGCCGGCGACTCGGGCAACTACGCCCTCGGTCCTTGGTCCGAGCGTCGCAATACCATGCAATTCACCGGCGATACCGAGGCGACGTGGGCGATGATGTCGCTCGAGGCGCACTTCGCCGGCGACGAGGCCGCGGCCGGAATCTCCAACGTCAGCAACGACATCGGCAGCTTCCATGGCAACCACTTGGCTGACGACATGTACGCACGCTGGGTTCAGCTGGGCACCTTCCAGCCGATCGACCGGCTGCACTCCGACCACGGCGACCGCCTGCCGTGGAACTACGGCGCGACCGCCGACGCCAGTGCCGAGCGGTTCCTTCGGCTGCGCGAGGCGCTGGTGCCCTACACCTACACGCTCGCCGAGCAGGCGCACGCGACCGGCGTCCCGATCATCAGGCCGCTGTATCTCGACTACCCGGGCAACAACGAGGCCTACACCTTCAATCAGGAGTACCTGTACGGCGACAACGTGCTCGTGGCCCCGATCACCTCGCCCGACGACGCCAACGGCAACGGCTCGGTCAGCGCGTGGATCCCGCCGGGCACGTGGACGGACTACTTCACCGGCACCGGCTACACCGGCCCGACCACCGTCACCATCACCGATCCGCTCGCTGAGATGCCGGTACTGATCAAGAGCGGCGGCATCATGCCGACCCGCACCAACTTCGTCCAAGACGCCAACCAGTCCGCGCTCACGCAGGTCACCCTCGACGTCGCCGCCGGAGCGGATGGTTCGTTCCCGCTCTATCAGGACGCTGGCGAGGGCACCGGCTACCAGAGCGGCCAGTCCACCACCACGCCGGTCTCGTGGAGCAACGCTTCCCGCACGCTGACCATCGGCGCGGACTCCGGCACGTTCAGCGGAGCCGCGACGCAGCGTTCGTACACGCTAAGGCTGTCCAACGCGACCGCCCCGACCGCGGTCTCCGTCGACGGCGTCCAGGTCCCGGAAACCGCGTGGTCCTACAACCCGAACGAGCGCACCACGACCATCGTGACCAGCGCGCTCCCGGTCAGTTCGCAGCACACGATCACGCTCAGCGGCAGCGCCACCGCGAACCCGACCAGCGGCGAGGTCATCGGCGACGGCGGCCTGTGCCTAGACGTGCGCGGCGGCGCCAACACCAACGGCACCGCGATCCAGCTCTACACCTGCAACCACGGCGCAGCGCAGCAGGTCACGTACACGGCGTCGAATGCGATGCAGGTCCTCGGCAAGTGCCTCGACGCCGCGAACGCGGGCACCGGCAACGGCACGCTGATCCAGCTCTACGACTGCAACACCAGCGGCTCACAGACGTGGGTCGCGCAGACCAACGGCGAGCTGCTCAACCCGCAATCAGGACGCTGCCTCGACGACCCGAATGGCAACACGACACCGGGCGCCGTCCAGCTCCAGCTCTACGACTGCAACGCCTCGGCGGCGCAAGTCTGGAAGTTGCCACCCGGCCCGATCAACGGCCCCGGAGGCCTGTGCGCAGACGTGGCCGGAGCCGACCCCTCGTCGCCGACGGCCGTCCAGCTGTACACGTGCAACCAGACCGACGCCCAACGTTGGTACACCCCCGGCGACAAGACGATCCGCGTCTTCGGCAAGTGCCTCGACGTGAACGACGGCGGCACGGCGAACGGCACGCGGGTCCAGCTGTTCGATTGCAACGGCAGCGGCTCGCAGACGTGGGTCGGCCAGTCCAACGGCGCGTTGCGGAATCCGCAGTCAGGACGCTGCCTCGACGACCCTGACAACAACGAGAAGCCGGGTGACCTGCTGCAGATCTACGACTGCAACGTCACCGCGGCGCAACAGTTCCGCCTAGGCGGCTGACTGACCTCGATCACTGATCCCAACCACACTTCTTGACACTCATTCGCCGCACTCCCATACTCCGTAGCACTCGTCCGGAAACGTTTCCAGGTAAACGTTGCAACATCAGATAACCAGCTGGAAACCGCGTTCCGGACGGTATCCGCCTTCTCATGCACGTCCGGCCGGCCCGGCGCGGCCTGCCGGGCGTGCGCATGTCGATACGAGAGGTCGCATGCAATGATCAAAAGAACGCGAGGTCGCGCCACTCCCACCGGCCCCGCCAAACCCGCCCGCCGCTGGTTCCGGATGCTGGCCGCCGGCAGTGTGATCGCGATCGTGGGCCTGTTCACCGTCGCGGTCGGCCCGGCGAACGCCGCACTGCCCGGCACCCCGTCCGGCTGGACCCAAGTCTTCGCCGACGATTTCAACGGCGGCAACGGCAGCGGCATCGACGGGCAGTGGATGTACGACACCGGGCAAGGCGTCTGGGGCACCGGTGAGATCGAGAACATGACCAACTCCACGTCCAACGTGCACCTGGACGGCAACGGCAACCTCGACATCACCGCCCTCAACAACGGCGGCAACTGGACGTCAGGGCGCGTACAGACCACCAGCGCGAACGTCGGCGCCCCGGCCGGCGGGAAGCTCGAGGTCACCGCGTCGATCCAGCAGCCCACCGGCGGCCTCGGCTACTGGCCGGCGTTCTGGATGCTCGGGCCCGGTCAATGGCCTGAGAACGGCGAGATCGACATCATGGAAGATGTCAACGCTCTGTCCGAGGTCTCCGGCACGATTCACTGCGGCGTGGATCCAGGCGGTCCGTGCAACGAGACCAACGGCATCGGCAGCGGGCTGCGTGGCTGCGGCGGCTGCCAATCCGGCTTCCACACGTACACGATGATCGAGGACCGCACCAACACCTCGAACGAGTCAATAACCTTCTACCTGGACGGCAACTCGTACTTCTCCGTCTCCGAGGGACAGGTCGGCGCCTCGACCTGGCAACAGGCCTTCGACCACAACCTGTCGATCATCCTCGACCTGGCGATCGGCGGCGGCTACCCGAACGGCGTCTGCGGTTGCTCGACGCCGACCGGTTCGACCGCGTCCGGCGGAACGATGCAGGTCGACTACGTCGCCGCGTACACCACCAATGGCGGTGGCGGTCCGCCGCCCCCGCCGCCCGGATCCGGCGCGATCACCGCCGGCGTGGGCAACAACCTCTGCGTCGACGTCCGCGGCGCCAACAACGCCAACTTCACCCCCGTGCAGATCTACACCTGCAACGGCACCAACGCGCAGCAGTGGAGCGTGGTCCAGGCCGGCAGTACTCTGCATGCCCTTGGAAAATGCATGGACATCAACGGCAGCGGAACGAGTGACGGCACGACCGTCGACCTCTACGACTGCAACAACACGGCGGCCCAGGTCTTCATCCCACAGTCCAACGGCTCGCTGTACAACCCGCAGTCCAACAAGTGTCTAGACGACCCCGGAGCCACCACCGCCTCCGGCACCCAACTGCAGATCTGGGACTGCAACGGCACGCCGGCCCAGGTGTGGCACCTGCCCTGATCCCGGATTGCCAGCCATTATCGCAAGTAGTTGAGTAAGTTTCCGGTGGGCCTGGGTCAATGCGGGGCCTGACCCACCGGAAACGCCCAGCGTTCCTAGTCAGCTTCCTACACCGCTTCGAGGGCGAGATCCGGCGTCGGCAGCGCCTCGCGTCCGGACAGAGCCCGATCCGCAGCACCCCGATCGAGTACGCCCTCCCACGCCGCGATGACGAACGAGCCGACCGCGTTGCCGCACGCGTTCGTCAGAGCCCTGGCAGTGGACATGAACCGGTCGATGCCGAAGATCAGCATGATGCCGGCCACCGGGATCGTCCCGACCGAAGCCAGCGTCGCGGCGAGCACGATGAAACCGGAGCCGGTGACGCCGGCCGCGCCCTTGCTCGTGAGCAGCAGGATCGCCAGGATGCCCAGTTGCTGCGCGATCGACAGGTGCGTGCCGGTGGCCTGCGCGACGAAGAGCGCCGCCAGCGTGAGGTAGATGCAGGTGCCGTCCAGGTTGAACGAGTAGCCGGTAGGCACCGTCAGGCCCACCACGTCTTCCGGCACTCCGGCACGCTCGATCTTGCGCATCAGCTGCGGCAGCACGGTCTCGCTCGACGAGGTGCCCAGCACGATAAGCAGCTCATCCTTGATGTAGCGCAGCAGGCTGAGGATGTTGAGCCGGAAGAGCGCGCAGACCGCGCCGAGGGCGACGAGCACGAACACCGCGCCGGTGCCGTACATCAGGCCGATCAGCGAGCCGAGGCTGGTGAGCGTGTGCAGGCCGTACTTGCCGACGGTGAACGCCATCGCGCCGAACGCGCCGACCGGCGCCGCGTACATGATGACGCGCAGCACCGCGAAGAAGACCAGGCCAATCCGGTTGATGCCGTGCGCGATCCCGGTGGCCGGCGCGCCGACGAGCTTGATGGCGACGCCGAACAGGATCGAGAAGAACACCACCTGCAGGTCGTTTCCGGCGGAGAAGGCCCCGAACGCGCTGCTCGGCACGATCTCGGTCAGGATCGACCAGAAGCCCTGCGCCTTGCCCTGCGCGGCGTACCCGGCGGCGGGGCCGCTGAGCTTGAGCGAGGCCGGGTTGGCGTGGACCGAGCTGCCCGGGTGGAAGACGTTCATCACGACCAGGCCGAGGATCAGCGCGATCGTGGTCATGCCCTCGAAATAGATCAGCGACTTGACGCCGATCCGGCCCACCTTGCGCAGGTCGTCCACGCCCGCGATGCCGCCGACGATGGTCACGAAGATGATCGGCGTGACCACCATCGTGATCATGCTGATGAACACGTTGCCCAGCGGCTGGAGATTCACCCCGGTCGTCGGCCACGCCGCGCCGACCGCGATACCGGCCGCGATGCCGACCAACACCCAGACGTAAAGCTTGCGGTACCAGGGAGAACGTGCGGTGCGCGGATTCGCTTCCGCCCGCGAGGCGGCAGGCGCGGGCGGTGCGGTTGCCTCTTGCATCGGAACTCCGGGAGTCTCATGCGGCCACAGCGCCGTGACCGCCCTAATGTGTCGCTGCGCAGGAATGTGGCGCACGCCACAAGCCCCGGTCTGCGTTACGCGCATAACGCGCATGGCACGTATCGATTCGTGACCTGGTCGGCCCGTCCAGGGCGGTGTAACACTGAGCGAATGCCGCACCTGGTCCCATCGCTGAACGTGGGAGCACGCGCCGCCCGGATGAGCATCGCGAAGCAGGTTCTGTTGCTGCAGCTCACGGTCGTCGTGCTGCTCACCGTCAGCGGGACATTCGCGGCAATTCAGGCAACGCACAACAGCCAGCAATCGCGCGCCCGCCAGGAAACCCTGAACCTCGCCGAGACCATCGCCGACACCCCAGGCATCGCCGACGCCGTCACCGGCCCCGACCCGAGCACACGGCTCGAACCGGTCTCGCTGAGCATCCAGCACGCGACCGGCGTCGACTTCATCGTGATCATGAGCCCGGCCGCAATCCGCTACACCCACCCGACCGCGAGCGAGATCGGCAAGCACTACTTAGGCGACACAGCCCCCGCGCTCGCCGGCCATCCGTTCAGCGAGACGTACACCGGCACGCTCGGCCCGTCGGTCCGGTCGGTCGCCCCGATCTACAACTCGGCGCACAACATCGTCGGCCTGGTCTCGGTCGGCATAACGCTCGAACAGCTCTCCGCGCTGGTCAACCGCGAGCTGCCGATCATCCTGGCCATCGCGGGCGGCGCGGTCGCGCTGGTCAGCCTCGGCTCTTGGGCACTGGCACGGCGGTTGCGCAAGCAGACCCTCGGCCTGGGCCCGCAGGAGATCACTCGCCTCTACGAGCACCACGACGCCGTCCTGCACGCGATGCACGAGGGCCTACTCGTGCTA
>CAVQPP010000388.1:0-9873 GCA_963714445.1 uncultured Actinomycetota bacterium | reverse complement strand
GGGTTTCCCCGATGACTGGCCATGGAGGGAGCCACCTACATGACCCTCGGCCAGATCGGAAACGCTGTTCCACCCCCAATGGGCTATGCTGTGGCTATGTCGGTCTTTGACGCGCTGTCGCCTGGGTAAGCGCGGAGCATCTCGCTGAGCAGGAACGCATCAGGCTGGTAACGTCTCCGATCCTGGGAGTGTAAGGTTGAAAACCCGACAGGCTGAACCTCTCTCGTTCATTCTGAACTGGCATACACGTAGTCGCCTCATTTGACCTGCACGAGGATGGCCCTATGGCCCGAATGCAGCCCCCCACGCCAATATCGGCGGCCGTCAGAGATCGGTTCCGGCGCCAGCGTGTTCGCGACACGGTCCCTGAGCTAGCACTGCGTCGGGAGCTTCATCGCCGTGGCCTGCGCTATCGCGTGGACGTACCCCTCCTCGGCGCCCGCAAGGGCCGCGCCGACGTCCTCTTCCCGAAGGCCCGCTTGGTAGTGATGGTTGACGGCTGTTTCTGGCATCGGTGTCCTGAACATGGCCCCGCTCCGCGGAAAACGGAGCCTGGTGGAAGGACAAGCTGGATGCCAACGTGGCGCGCGATCGCAGAACCGATGCGCGGCTGACCGAGCTAGGCTGGCGCGTGGTCCGGATATGGGAACATGAATCTCCGGCGGTGGCGGCGGACCGGATCGAGGCCTTGGTGAGGGCCAGCTGAGACTAGGTATGAGATGGGCAATCCTGTTGACCTGGAAGGCGACGTTAGGGCCTTTAGCTACAGGCCCGCCCGGCGTGGGCCAGCTAAACAGTGCGCGACGCCCAGCTGGGCATCAGGAAGGCGACCATCTTACGATGCCCGAGTCCGCTGCTGATGTACCGATGATCAGACTCGTCCTTCGCCTCACCCTCGCGCTGGCGCGCTGGGCGGTCGCGAAGCGACAGAGCCCGGCGGCGGGCACCGCCTCGATCTAAGCACGGCTCAATTCGGCAGTGAAGGCCGCGCGCCGTGCCGGCCGCGCGCCGTTCCAGCTCATCTCACGGCGTTTACTCCTTCCCTGCTCTTTCTTAGCGGCCATCCAAAGAGGTCCGGCTCACCAGCGTGCCAGGTGGGGACCTCGCAGCGTACGGGCCCGCCCCTCCACCCGCAAGGGCACCCCAAGATCCTTTCCAACCGCTCCGCGGAAAGCATCTTGAGGCCCCACCCTTGCGCGCGGAGCCTCTGCGACCCCTGGACCAGGAATCGCGGGCAGGCATCAGCCTGCCCCAGCCGGCGCGAGGCCCCCACCCTCCACCCTGACCGCCGGTTGGCATGCACACGCTAAAGACAAGGGCGCAGACCATGACCAACCCCAAGATCGCGGAACAGCACGGAAGCCGCATCATCGCCGCCCTCGAACACGCCTGGGCCGCCATCCAGGACCAGCACCCCGACGTGCCCCATGTCGTGATCGTGACCGGGGCCGGGTCAAACCAGAAAGGCACCCCCGAGGGCTACCAACTGCGCGGCCACCACTGGCCCGAACGATGGGTGCTCGGCGGCCAGGACCAGCCGCGCGCCCCTGAGCTATTCGTCGCTGGGGAGCTGCTGGCCGCCGGGGGCCGGGCGGTGGTGGAGGTGATGCTGCATGAGGCCGCCCACGCCCTGGCCACGAAGCGCGGCATCAAGGACACCAGCACCGCCGGGAACCGGTACCACAACAAGCGGTTCGTCGCCCTGGCAGCCGAGCTGGGCCTGCGTGGCCCCGAGGTGCCGGACAAGATCACCGGCTGGTCGCACTGCACCCTGCACGGGCAGGCCGCCTACGACGCCTGGGCCGAGGTGACGGCAGGGATCGACGCGGCCAGGCTCCCGTTCCTGGTCGACCTGGCCCGCCCGGCCCGCCAAGGTGGCGGCGACGGCCAGGACCAGGGCGACGACGGCCCGGGCAAGCCCGCCAAGCGGGGCGGCCGACGGACGCCAGTCGAGTGTGCGTGCCACCCGCAGCCGCGCCGCCTCCAGCTCACGCCCAAGCAGATCGAAGACGGCCCGATCATCTGCGGCTTGTGCTGCGCCCCGTTCGAGCTACCCGAAGACGATCAGGACCCGCGATGAGGGGCGCTCGACTCCAGCAAAAGACCCGCCAGACCGCCACCGGCACAGCTGACCGCGCGGCCACCCGGAAGTCCTGACTGGCCAAGTTCCGCGAGTACCTGGCCCCGGGGCCGCCCTGGCTGGTTAGCGTGCACATGCCAAACGGCCCGCGCATCAGAACGGCCGGAACTTGACACGACGGTTCGGAAGGGAAGCCGTCAATGGCCCCATGCTCAGGACGCACGCACGCCGACCATCGCACTCCGCCCTGCACTGGTAACGCTGGCAGCTCTGTGAACACGTGTTCGCTTATAATGCTCTGAACAGGCTATTCTTGGGTGGATTTGAGGTTCACACACATGCATTAACCCAACGTGATGGAGTGAGGTGACGCTCAGTGACTAGCGTCACCTCGCTGGCCAAGGGCTACGACCCGCGCTACCTGTCCGAGGGCCAGGCCGCCGGCCACGCGGGCGGGACGAAGTACTACGCGGACGCGGCCGGGGAGCCTCCTGGTCAGTGGGGCGGCCAGGCGGCGGCCCATCTCGGCCTCCAGGGCGAGGTGGACCCGGCCGTCCTCCAAGCGCTCTACATGGACCGCGTGGGGCCGGACGGCCAGCGCCTGGACGCGCGCCAGCGGGCCAAGTACCGGCCCGTGGAGGAGCGCGTGGACGCGGCCGTGGCCGCCCATCAGGCCGCGCACCCGTTCGCCACGGACAGGGACCTGGAGCTGGTCCGGGTGGCCGAGCGGGCCAAGGCCCAGCACTCGGTCCCGTACTTTGACTTCACCGTGAGCGCGGCCAAGTCGGTGTCGGTGCTGCACGCTTCGCTACTGGTCGCAGCACGCCAGGCCCGCGCCGGCGGGCGTCACACCGAGGCCGGGGAGCTGGAGCGTGACGCCCAGGCGATCACCGAGGCTCTGGAGGCCGCAGCACGCGCGGCGGTGTCGCGAGCAGAACGCGCCCTGTACCTCCGGACCGGGTACCACTCGGCCACCTCGGGGGAGTACCGCGACACGGCCGGGGGGGTTGTCGCGTCGTTTCTCCAGCACACTTCCCGGGAGGGGGATCCGCAGCTCCACGTCCATAATGCGGTGCTCAACCTGGCCCAGCGCGCGGACGGTGCGGACGCCCGCTGGCGGACCCTCCACGGCGCCCTCCTGTATCAGGAGCGCCTGGGCGTGGCGGCCGTGGCCGCCCGGGAACTGGCCACGCGGCTGACCAGCCTGGGCTACATCCTGGTGCCCCGGGCCGACGGCAACGGGTTCGAGGTGGGCGGCGTCTCCCAGGAAGTCATGGACGCCTTCTCCAGCCGCCGGGCGCAGATCACGCCCGAGGTGCGCCGGATGGCGGAGGAGTACTGCCAGCGGTACGGCCGGGAGCCGAGCCAGCGGACGCTGTGGGCCATGGCCCAGGACGCCACGCTGGCCTCCCGGAAGGCCAAGCAGCACGGCCGGTCGGACCGCAGCGGGGCGCCGCAGCGCAGCGCCGGGGCCGAGCTGGACGCCTGGGAGGTGCGGACCACCGAACGTGAAGTGGACGCCCTGTCTGCTGTGCACGTAGCAGTGCTGGCGTTTGCCGCGCCGGATGGCCTGGAACGGCCCGAGGTGCTGTCGGCGCAGCAGCGCGGGAGCGTCATCCGCCGTGCGGTGGACGCCGCCCAGCGGTCGGCCGCGGCGTTCACCCGGGCCGCTCTCCTCTGGGAGGTCCACCGCGCGATGCCTGCCATGGCTCCCGGGGTGGACCAGGCCGCCCTGGCCGAGGAGCTGGCGGCCGAGGCGGTGTCCTCGGGCACCGTCTTGGCTCTCGGCCCGGCCCCGGACGTCGTGGACGTGTCCGCACTTGGGCTCCGCGCGTCGGACGGCCGCAGCGTGTACACGCCGCCGGGTGCGGAGCGGTACACCACCCCGGCCCACCTGGATCTGGAGGAGTACCTGGTCCGCGAGGCGGCCCGCGAGATCCCCCAGCTGGTCACCGCGGCTCAGGCGGAGCTGGCGCTGGCGCTGTCGGACCTGGACCCGGCCCAGGCCAAGGTAGCGGCCGGGCTCCTGGCCGGGCGGACGGCCGTCCAGGTCCTGGTGGCCCCGGCTGGCTCGGGAAAGACCCACACCATGGCCGCGTTCGCCCGGGCCTGGACCCAGTGGACCGGCGGGCGGGCCGTGGGCGTCACGCTGTCCACGAACGCGGCCCGGGTCATGGCCGCCGAGGGCATGACGCAGGCCGTCAACGTGGCCCAGTTTCTGGGCCGTCTGGAGGACGGCGGGTCCCGGGGTGCCATGCGCCTGACGCCCCAGGACGTCGTGGTCGTGGACGAGGCCAGCCAGGTCAGCACCGAGGACCTGGCGGCCGTCCTCGCGGTAGTGCGAGCCGCCGGTACCCGCGCCATCCTGACCGGGGACACGGCCCAGCTCGGCGCGGTGGACGCGGGCGGCATGATGCGGCTCATTGCGGCGGACCTGGGTCACTGGGAGCTGGCCGAGGTCCGGCGGTTCGACGCGGAGTGGGAGGCCCAGGCGTCCCTCGGCCTGCGCGAGGGCCAGCGGGCCGCGCTCCAGGCGTATGACGCCCGGGGGCGAGTCCGTGGCAACCACCGGCAGGCCGCCATGCGGGACGCGGTGGCCCTGTACCTGGCGGACCACCTGATGGGCCAGGACGCCATGCTCCTGGCGGGCACGAATGAGGAGGCGGCCGAGCTGGCCGCCATGGTGCGGGCCGAGCTGGTCCGTCACGGGCGCGTACCCGAGGAGGTGGAGGTCCGCCTGGCCGATGGCAACGGGGCCGGGACCGGGGATCTCCTGCGGGCGCGGGAGAACTCCCCCGCGATCGACGCGGCCGGGCGCCCGCTCACGAACCGGGACACGCTCCGGCTGGACGGTACGACGCTGGCCGCTGGGGGGCGAGTGGCCCTGGCCCGGCGCCAGCTTCCGGACGGGTCCTGGTCCCGCCAGTTCCCGGTCCCGCTGGACTACCTCCGGCCGCTCGGCCGAGCTGGCCTATGCCGGGAATGTCTACGTGAGCCAGGGCCGAACGGTGGACACCTCGCATGTGTACGTGTCCCCGAGCCTGTCCCGCGAGGCGTTCTATGTGGCCATGACCCGGGGCCGGTCCGCGAACACCGCCCACGTGGTGACCGGGCCGAGCCCGGCCCCGGGCCAGGAGCCCATGGCTCAGGCGGACCCGCTGGCGGTGCTGGCCGAGGTCCTGGACCGGACCTCCAGCGCCACCACGGCGACCGAGGCCATGCGGGAGGCCCAGGCGTTCGCCACCAACTCCGGCCACCTGCTCACGATGTGGAGCGCGGCCGTCCGGGCCGAGGCGTACGCGGCCGTGGACCGGGCCGTCCAGGAGCGCCTGTCCCCGGCGGAGTATGAGCGCGCTACCAGGCCGAGCCTCAGCGGCCGGTGTTCCAGCGCCTCGTCCTGGGTGCGGTCCTCGCGGGGGCCGAGCTGGGCGCCGTGGTGGACAAGGCCACCGGGCGTGACTTCACGGCCGCGCGCTCGGTGTCGGCTGTGATGCATGGCCGCCTGGAGGCCGCCGGGTACCGCATGGGCCAGCCGAGTCGCGGGCGCCGGAGCCGGAGCAGCCGCCAGTAGCACTCCGGTCGAGAGCCACTAACGCCCAGAACCGCCCAGGGCCGCCTGGAGCCCTTCACGTGGGCGGCCCGGGTCCCCGAGGTCATCCGTCCCAAGGCCCGCCAGGTCGGCCTGGCGCTGGGGGAGGCACTGGACGCCCGGGGCCGGGAGCTGGCCGACGCCCAGGCAGAGCGCCCGGAGCCCTGGGTCCTGGAGACGCTGGGCGCGTTCCCGGCCGAGGGCTCGGCCGCGCTCCAGGCGGATTGGCTGGCCCGCGTCGGCCAGGCGGCGATGTACCGGGAGGCCGCCGGGATCACCAACCCGCGCCAGGTCGTGGGGCCGGTCCCCGAGGGGCACCCCGAGCTGGCCGCGGCCCACGCGGGCGCGGTCCGCGCGCTGGAGATCCGGGACCCCAACCAGCTCGTCTGGGCCATCCCCCGGGCCGAGCTGGAGGCCACTGTGGCCGCATACGAGCGAGTGGCAGGCCACCGCTCCGCGCGAGGTCTCGGCCGAGCTGAGGGCAGAGCGCCAGGCCGAGGCGGACGCGCGGGTTCGGGCGCTGGAACTGCGCGCCCAGGGCCAGACCGAGCTGGCCGCCCAGGCCGAGGCGCGGGCCGACGCTGGCAACGTCCGCGCCACGGAGCTGGAGGGCGCGGCCGAGGTGTACGCGGCCTGGGAGGAGTCCACGTCACCCCAGCGTGAGGCGGCCGAGCTGGCCCAGGCCGAGCTGGGCCGACGCGGGCACGCGGCCGAGGCCGGAGTCCTCCGAACCGGAGGCCGCGGTGCCTCCTGCAAGAGCATCCGCCCCGGTCAGCTCTGGGACGGAAGCGGAGGCTTATAGTTCCGGTCCCGAGCTGGAGGCGACCGGGGAGCCTGGGGCACTGGACGCTAGGCCGTGGACCAGCTCCCCGAGCTGGACACGTCCACCGTGAGCCCGGCCACGGAGGCTCGCCTGGAGGAGCTGGCCGCTCGCAAGGCGGCCCAGGCCGAGGCGGCCGAAGACGAGGCGCAGCGGAAGGCCAACCGCGAGGCGTACGCGGCGGCCGAGCTGAGCGCCCCCGAGCCCGGGACGCCATCCGCCTGGGTCCAGGGACCGGCCACGCCGGAGTGGGGCGGCCCCCAGGCCAGTGCGCCCGAGCCCGAGGCGGCCGAACTGGAGGCCGGGCTGTAGACGCCACAGAGCCCTGTACGGAAGTAGATCCGTACAGGGCTCCGGTTTGCTCACAAGCGATGATGCCGCTAGGCCACCTGCTGGCGGTCCCGCAGGACCAGGCCCTGGTAGACCTCCAGGGCCTCGTCTGCCAGCGCCAGAGCGCGGTCTCGGTCGGCCCCGGCCGTCCGCTGAAGGAGCGTCGCGGCCGAACTAGCGACCACGGCCGCGAACGACGCGGCCCGGTCCCCGGTGTCCCAGCGCGCGAGGATGTGACGCGCGGTGTACATGTCCCGGGCCGCGTAGGCGCGGATGAGCGCGAACGCGGCCAGGGCCTCGCCCGCCTCGGCCTGGGGGGCGGGGGCGGTCATGCCGCAGCGTCCCGGGCACGCTCGGCGCTGGGCACCCCGCTGGACGCGGACTCCATCCAGTAGTCCAGCGCGGCCAGAACCCGCTCCAGGTCGTACCCCTCGGAGGCTAGTAGGGCCTCGGCGGCCACACTGGCCATGTTGAAGGCCAGGAGGTCCAGGGACCCGGCCGTCCGGGCCTGGTCCACCAGGAGGACGGCCGCCTCCTTATCCTGGGTCACCATGGCGCGGATGAGCGCATAAGCGGGCACGCGCCGACGCAGAGCCTCCGCTCGCTTACGGTCCTCGGCCTCGGCCACTGGGACCACCTCCAGACCTTCGGCCTTTGCACCGAGTGTAAAGCCGGGAAGCGGGCCAGGCCGCCAGGGTCCAGATGCACCGCCTACTGGACGAACGATCTGGACGCGGGCGGCCTGATCTGCTGGGCTCCGCTCGGGTTGATGGCGGGCGTGTCCCCCGACTCGCGAACCGATCCGCCAGCGCCTGGCCTTGACATGACGGACTCGGCCGGGAGTATCGAGCAGCGAGGAGGACGGATGTCACCAGCTCGGGAGATCTCCGCGGTCTATGTCCTCAGCACGCTTCCTCTACTCTTCGCGCATGGTGTACCCGATGTGGAGCTACTTCCCCGCGCAACACGCGGCCACCCTCCTGGGCAGTCTCGTTCGTCGAGGTCGTCCAGGCGTTGAGGCCAAGATCTCCACTGTCGAACACAAGACTCGGCCTGGGAAGCGATGCTGTCCTCACCGAGCTGGCCGCGGGCCTGCTAGCACTCGGTTATGCCGTCGAGAGCGGGAAGACGAAAGCTGCCAAGATCCGTCGCCCAGTCTTGTTCGGCGAGAACGGAAACCCGGAGGTCAACTATGAGATCGATGCGTTCCACGATGAGCTAGGCATTGCGGTGGAAGTCGAGGCTGGACGCGGGCCGCGGGGAACGCGGACTATCGCGATATCGTCCGCACATCTTTGATCTTGGACGCCCGCAACATGGCTCTGCTGCTGCCGGTGCGCTACCGCACAACGTCTGGTCAGCGGGAGCTCGTCATCCAGGCCTACGAGAAGACGCGAAACCAGTTGGATCGCGATCTATGCGTCCCAGCGCCTGAAGCTGCCGTTCGAGGGCGTCTTGCTCATCGGATACTGATGGAGCGCTTTCTTATCAGCTCTGGCCGGGGGTGGGTCGCATGGCCCCGGTGCTGAGTCGATCGCTGGCCAGGGTGGGTCGAGTTGGTTAGATGGGGCCTGCTGTTGCTGTCATCGCTGCTGTCACGCTATGCGGCTTCTACGCACTCAACACATCGTCAGCCCCGGCATCCTCGACAAGCGAACCAGATTAACTACGCGGCATTGCGTCGCTGCGCGATCCCTCCGGGACCCTGGACCACGAGTCCCGCAAGGAGTCAGGGGCGCCTATCGGAAGGATGGCCAAGCTTTAAGGCGCCGCCCCCGGCCGTGGCGGGGTAATCGTCACGTCTCGCCGGAAACCGAAGCAGCTAGTCAACCTTATCGTGAGTTATCAAGTGACGTTATTTCGGTCTTTCAATGTCGGCTCCCCCCGCGTTCAAGAAACTTGTTAAACGCGCCATAAGCACGACCCAGAGTCTCTGGCGGCGAAGTAATCAGGCTGAAGACCGCAGCGAGTACCAGGGCGCCACGCAGTTGTGCTCCAGTTCCACCAGGGAGTAGTTTCGGGAACGCATATGTGGCCCCAGTCACCGCGAGAAGTGCGATGAGTAACCGCCAGGCGTCCACGGTAGCGACGCCAGAACGACAAGGCGGGCGAAGGCCCTGGCTCAAACATCAGCCGCTGCCAGTCGCGTGCAACGACAGCGGCCAGCCCATAGCCGAACGATGCAAACAGAGCGGCCGAGGCGTCAGAGGGCGGGAAAATAACTGCGCGTTTGTGCCAACGAAGGCCAGCGGCCACGCTGCCTCCGAATTCATGAATCCAGCCCCGCACGTCGCTGCTGCCTCCCCGCCACTCATAGGCGAGCCGATCAGCCATCGCAATGACGCGCGCGCTGGCCTCAACTGCATTGGCCACCTCAAGGGCGGTGGGCTGCCCTCCTGGGAAGCGTCATAGACGATGTCAAGAAGTTGCAGAAGGTCGATCGCGAGCAACTGACGTAGCTGCTGGCTCGCTTCTGTGGAGCGTGAGAGGCCATGACGCCGCGTCAGATCGATCTCGAAGGGTATGACCATAATGCCAGTCCCGATGGCTACCACTTCCCATATTCCAGGATGTCCGCCGCGCCAGCGCACGGTCATTATCACTGCCGCTACGGCGATTGCCAAAACAAGCAGTCGGCGCAGCGTCAATAGGCCGCGCGACGGCGGAGTCAGAGGGCCGAGCATGAACTGCAGGATCCCGGAGGCGAGCAAAATACCGATACCGACTAGTACGTAGTCCTGCCACCGATGGTAGCTACCGAACCACCATCGTCCAGCTACAGGTATTCCGAATATGAAGACAGCGATAACAATGAACATCCAATCGGACGGTTCATCATATCTGTTCTGGCCCACGATTGAAGGGCCGCTGATCGCCGACAAAATCCCGGACCGCTTTCTCTTGGTCTGCATAGCCACGAATATCCATCCTCAATCGAGGCTCAATCCTCGCCAGCTTGGCCAGCTCACGCTCTTTGGCCAGCTCTTTGGCCGTGGGCGGCGGCCCATGGACCTTATACGCTTCCTCCATCGCCGCCGCTCTAGCTGCGGAACC
>CAVQPP010000387.1:0-9382 GCA_963714445.1 uncultured Actinomycetota bacterium | reverse complement strand
TGGACAAGTAACGGGGCGCGGGCACGGTAGTCGAAGTCTGATCCGTACCGTACCCACCACGGCGTGGCGGCGGGGCTGTGGGCGACTGACGTCTGACGTCGCAGGCTCCCGGCGCGCGCCGCCGGACGAAAGGCTACGCCGTTGTCCCCACTCTCCCGCCGGGCGCTGCTCGGCTCGGCCGCCGCGGTCGGCGCCGGGAGCGCACTGGGCGTTCTGCCCGGCTCGGTGCGCCGCGCGATGGCCTCCTCGGCCGCCGCGAGCTCGCTCTCCTCGGTCAAGCACGTCGTCATCCTCATGCAGGAGAACCGCTCCTTCGACCACTACTTCGGCACGCTCGGCGGCGTGCGTGGCTACTGCGACACCGCCGTGTTGCGCTTCCCGAACTCCTCGGACGTGTGGCACCAGATGACCAAGGGCCCAAGCGGCGGCAAGCTGCTGACGCCCTGGCACCTGGACACCTCGAAGACCGACGCGCAGCAGGTCAATGACCTGGACCACTCGTGGAGCGGCACGCACACCGCGTGGAACAACGCCCTCTACAACGACTGGATCCCGGCGAAGACCGGCTTCACCATGGGCTACTACACGCGCTCGGACATCCCGTTTCAGTACGCGCTGGCCGACGCGTTCACGCTGTGCGACCAGTACCACTGCTCGGTGATGGGGCCGACGAACCCGAACCGGCTGTACCAGTGGACGGGCATGATCGACCCGAACGGCATCGGCGGCGGACCGGTCACCAGCAACAGCGAGCCCGGATTCACCTGGACCACGTACGCCGAGTCGCTGCAGAACGCCGGCGTGAGCTGGCGGGTTTATCAGGAAGCGGACAACTACGACGACAACCCGCTCGCCTGGTTCAAGCAGTTCCAGAGCGCGTCGACGAGCTCTGCGTTGTACCAGCGTGGGATGGCGCGGGTGAGCGACATCGCCAGCGCGATCTCGGCGGACATCGCGGCGGGCACGTTCCCGCAGGTCTCGTGGGTTGTGGCGCCGTCCACGCAGTCCGAGCATCCGACGTACGCACCGGCGCTCGGCGCGCAGTTCGTGGGCAACGTGCTGTCGGCGATCGCGGGGGATCAGGCGACCTGGGACTCCACGGTCGTCTTCCTCAACTACGACGAGAACGACGGCTTCTACGACCACGCGGCGCCGCCGACCGCGCCGTCGGGGACCGCCGACGAGTACATCAGCGGCAAGCCGATCGGCCTTGGGCCGCGCGTGCCGATGACCGTCATCTCGCCGTGGAGCACCGGCGGGCACGTCTGCTCGCAGGTCTTCGACCACACCTCGCCGCTACAGTTCGTCGAGCAGTGGCTCGGCGTGCAGTGCTCGTACATCTCGGCCTGGCGGCGCGAGGTGTGCGGGAATCTGTTGTCCGCGTTCGACTTCTCCAGCACGGTCACCGCGTTCCCGAGCCTGCCGGACACGTCGGCGATCGTGGCGGCGTACCAATCGCAGACCAAGCTGCCCGCGCCGACGGTGCCGTCGACCTCGCCGACGAAGCTGCCGACGGTTGAGGCCGGGGATCGGCCGGCGCGGGGGCTCGGCTACGTCTTCGACACGACCTCGTGGACTGACACCTCGACGAACCGGATCTGGTTCAAGACGGTCAGCAACGGCACGTTGGGCGGCGGGTTCACCGCGTACACGGTCAACTTCCGGACGTACGCGGCGTGGCAGTACACGTGCGCGGCCGGGTCGTCGATCTCTGACTACTTCTCCGCTTATACGTATGGCGGCGGACCATACGACATCGACCTGCACGGCCCCGACGGCTACCTGCGCGGCTTCAAGGGCAACGTGCTGACCTGGACCAACGCGTCCAGCGCGCACCCGGAGGCCTACGTCGTCGACAACAAGGACGGCGCGACGCTCGCCTTGACGCTGACGAACGCGGGCTCGGTCTCGACGACCTTCACGATCGGCGCGAATGCCGCGTACCTGGCACCGAGCGGGAATCCGGGCACGGTGACGGTCGCGGCCGGCGGCAGCTACACGACGACGCTGAACGCGACCACGGCCGGACGCTACGACTTCACGGTCACGGCGAGCACTGGCGACGGGTTCGCGCGGCGCTTCGCGGGTCGGTTGTACGCGCAGGCGTGAGGTGCGGGCTGTTCAAACCGACTGTGCAAACTGACTGTTTGAAAGTTTCACAGGGCACTGATAGCTAAAAGCCAAGGTCGGCCCCGCTTTCTTGGGAGCGGGGCCGACATATTAGGGTGCGATTACGGCTCGACGACCAGTACCGGACGCGGCGCCGGGACGAGCCGGACCCGCGCCGCAGCCGGGAACTCGGACGCGCGGTGCGACGGCACGTCGGCCTTGACCTCGGTGCCGTCCTCGAGCAGGACCGTGATGCGGGTGATCGAGCCGAGGAACGTCGCGATGCGGACGGTGCCTAGCCCAGTTCCCGCACCGGACCCGGACTGCGAGTCCGCGTCGCCTAAGGCTGCCTCCAGACCGATCGCCTCCGGACGAAGCAGCACTTTGACCTTGGTGCCCGGCGTCGGGCGCTCGCCGTCTACCGGCAGACGCCGGCCGGCGACCTCGACCACGTCCGTGTCGACCATCGTGCCGGTCAGGTGGTTCATCGTGCCGACGAACTCGGCGACGAAGGCCGTGGCCGGCCGGTCGTAGAGCTCTGACGGAGCCGCGCACTGCTCCATCCGGCCGGCGCGCATCACGGCGACGCGGTCGGCCATTGACAGCGCTTCCTCCTGGTCGTGCGTGACGAACAGCGTCGTGATGCCGAGGTCGAGCTGCACGCGGCGGATCTCGTCGCGCAGTTGCAGCCGGACCTTGGCGTCGAGCGCGGACAGCGGCTCGTCGAGCAGCAGCACCTTCGGCCGGATCGCCAGCGCACGTGCGAGCGCGACACGCTGCTGCTGGCCGCCGGACAGCTGGTGCGGGAAGCGGGAGTCGAGGCCTGAGATACCGACCAGCTCCAGCAGCTCGGCGGCGCGGGTACGGCGCGCGGAAGCGGCGACCTTGCGCAGCCGCAGGCCGAAGGCGACGTTCTCGGCGGCGGTGAGGTGCGGGAAGAGGCTGTAGGACTGGAAGACCATGCCCATGTCCCGCTTGGCCGCCGAGGTCGGCGTGATGTCCGCGCCGTCGAGGCGCACCTCGCCGGAGTCGGGCCGTTCGAATCCCGCGACGATGCGCAGCGCGGTGGTCTTGCCGCAGCCGGACGGCCCGAGCAGCGCGACCATCTCGCCCGGGGCGAGCGAGAGGTCGAGACCGTCGAGCGCGTGCACGGTGTTGCTGGAACGCGCGCCGTAGGAGCGATGCAGTTCTCTCAGTTCGAGGCCGGCGGACATCAGGCACTCCGGTCGGTGAAGGCGGAGGCGCGTCGGCCGCCGAGGAAGGACACAAGGAACAGCACGATCCAGGACAGCAGCAGGCTGAGCAGCGAGGTCGCGATCGGCAACTGGCCGCTGCCCTGGCCGAACTGCACGATCCACACCGCGAAGGGCACGAACCCGAGGATCGAGGCGATGGTGTACTCGCCGAAGACGAGTGCGAGGGTGAGTACGGCCCCGGACAGCAATCCGGTACGCAGGTTCGGCAGGATGACGCGCCACAGCACGACCGGCCACGGAGCGCCGAGCCCGCGCGAGGCTTCGACCAGGGTTTTGAGATCGACGGCGCGCAGTCCGGCGTCCAGCGAGCGGAAGGCGAACGGCAGCACCAGGATCGCGTAGACGAAGGGCAGGATCAGCGGGAACGACTGGTTCTGCAGATCAGCGTCGAGGCGGAACAGCCAGCTGCCCTGATCGTTCAGACCCCAGCCGAGCACCGTGGAGACGCCTGCGGTCAGCGCGACCGGCGAGACGACCAGTGGTACGAACGCGATCGACTCGAGCACGGCGCGCATGCGCGGAAGCGATAGATGGATCGCGACCATCGCGGGGACGAGGAGTACGAACTCGATCGCGATCGTCATCAGCGCGAGGAAGAACGTCATCCGCACGCTGGTCAGGAACCCCGACGCGCTGAACAGCTGCCCATACGGCGAGAGGCTGAACGTGTGCAGCCGTGAGTTGTACACGGTGAACCAGAGCGCTGAGAGCAGCGGGCCGAGCAGGTAGACGGTGACGAGCGCGAGTACCACGACGCGCCACCAGTTCACCCGGCCGAGGAATGCCCCTATCGATCGAGCCATTTGGCACTCCTGGCTCGTAGCGGCAGGTAGACGGCCATCATCAGGGCGCAGACGACGATCGTGTTCAGGCTCATCGCCATGCCCAGGTTCTCCTGTCCGGCCAGCACGTTGCCGGAGAGCACGGACGCGATGCGCGTCGTGATCAGCGGGACGGTGCCGTTGGTCAGGGCCTGCGCGGTGGCGTACGCGGCGAATGAGCTGCCGAAGCAGAGCACGAATCCGCCGAGCAGCGCCGGCAGCAGGATCGGGCCGCCGACGTACCGCCAGTAGTCCCAGGTCGAGCCGCCGAGACCGGCGGCAGCCTCGCGCCACTGCCGCCGCAGGCCGTCGAGGGCCGGCATGGTCGTCAAGACCATCAGCGGTATAAGAAAGTATGGATATACCAGGACGAGGCCGGTGAACGTGTCCAGGGCGAATCCGGGGTCGATCTCGCGGATCAGGCCGGTCGCCTCGCCGGCGGTCCCAGCGGCGGCGATGAAGCAGAACGCCAGCGGGATGCCGCCGAAGTTGGCCAGCACGCCGGAGGCGGTCATGACCGCCTGCTTGAGGATCCGGCCGCGCGACTGAGCGATCGCGTGCGCGGTGACCAGCCCGACGACGGCCGAAATGACGGCGGTGAGCAGGGACAGGCGCACCGAGCCCCACATCGCGGTCAGGTAGATCCCGTGCCACGAGTCGAACAGGTTCTGCGCGCTGAACGAGGTGACCCCGGTCGCCGGGTCGGTGCGGCGGATCGCGTTGTACAGCAAGGCCCAGGTCGGCAGGCCGAGGAAGAGGGCGCTGTAGATGAGCAACGGCGCGACGGCGCCCCACGCCCCGAGGGAGCGTGAGCGGCGTGGCGCTACACGGCGCGGAAGCGCCGAATCCGCCGCGTCTTCTGCACGCGGCGGATCGGTGGCGATTGCCATGGTGAAGTCCTTAGACGGTGGCACTTAAGACCGTGGCACTGACGCAGTGCGTTTAGACACCGCGTCAGTGCGTCGGGCCGTCGTTATCCGAGAGCCGAGGCCCACTTGGCGGTCACGGCGTTCTGCGCGGTCGTGAGCTGCGTCGCCGTCGGGAACTTCGGCGTGCCGGTCACCGTCGGCAGGTTCTTGAGGTCGGTCGCGTCGAGCGTGCCGGCGGTCTGCAGCGCGTCGAACTCGACCGGACGGGCGAAGCCGCCCATGAAGTCGTTCTGGCCGGTGGTGGAGTACAGGTACTCCTCCCACAGCCGCGCGGCGGCCGGGTGCGGCGCGTACTTGTTGATCGCCTGGTCGTAGTAGGCGGAGTACAGGCCGTCGCTGGGCACGGCCACGGTCAGCGTGATGCCCTTGGCCTTGAGGTCCGAGGCGTACTGCGAGTTGTTGAACTCCCAGTCGATGGAGATCGGGGTCGAGCCCTGCTCGATCGTCGACTCGGTCGCGTGCGTGGCGTTGAACACGCCGAGCGACTTGAGCTTGGCGAAGAAGTCGATGCCCGGCTGGATGTTGTCCAGCGAGCCGCCGTTGGCCAGCGCCGCGGCCCACACCGCGCTGAACGCGGCGTTAGCGGAGGTCGGGTCGCCGTTGATGGCCACCTTGCCCTTGTACGCGGCGGCGTTGGCCGAGCCGGCCAGGTCGGCGAAGGTCTTCGGGCAGGGAGTGCTGCCGAGCTTCGACGCGTCGCAGGCGATGGTGATGTAGCCTCCGTAGTCGCCGAACCAGGCGCCGTTCGGGTCCTTCAGCGAGTCCGGGATGTTTGCCCAGGTCGCCACCTTGTACGGCGCGAACAGGCTGGTGTACGGCAGCGCGTGCGAGTTGCCGACGTCGACCACGTCAGGGGCCGAGGACAGGCCCTTCTGGTGCTGCAGGGCGTTGATCTCGTCGCCGCTGGAACCGTCCGGGTTGGCATCGGTGATCTTGATGCCGTACTGCTTGCCGAAGTCGTCCATCAGCTTGCCGTAGTTCGCCCAGGTGCGCGGCAGCGTGATGACGTTGAGCGCGCCCTCCTTCTTCGCGGCGGCGACCAGCGCGTCCATGCCGCCGCCGGCCGCGACCGAGGTGGTCTTGGACCAGTCGGTGCTGGCGCCGCCGCCCCCGCCGGAGGACGAGGAGTTGTTAGAGCTGGAACTCCCGCAAGCGGTGGCCGCGAGCGCGAGGCCCGCGGCTATCGAAGCCAGCTTGGTGATGCGATTCATCGTGGTGAGGCCTATCTCGTCGGAAAGGGTGCGCAGTGGACGTGGATGGAGCAGCGTCAGTTGTCTTGATCGAGCACACTGCGATCGAGCAGGGTGGGGAGCTGGGCCACGCTGCCTAGCAAGTGCGTCGCGCCGGCTTCGGCGAGCCGGTCGCGGTCGTGGGCGCCGGTGAGCACGCCCGCGACGATCGGGGCTCCGGCGGCCAGGCCGGAGCGGATGTCGCCGACCGTGTCGCCCGCCACCGCGACCCGGCCCGGGTCGCCCTCGGCGAAGCGGCCGGCGGCGGCCAGGATCAGGTCAGGGTGCGGACGTCCTCGTCCGCCGACCTCTTCGGGCGTGAGCGAGGCGTCGATCAGGCCGCGCCAGCCGAGGTGATCGATCAGCGCGTCGGCGGTGGCGCGCGAGAAACCGGTGGTCAGCACGACGTGCACGCCGCGCTCGCGCAGGTTCTCCAGCGTCTCGACGGCGCCGGGGATCGGCTTCGCCTGTTCGATCCGGCGAGCGTAGGCGGCCTCGAAGGCGCTGTTGCCGGCCTGGGCACGCTCCTCGTCGCCGGGGAACAGCGCGCGAAAGACGGTGATCTTCGATTCGCCCATCGTGGCGACGACGTACTCTGTCATCCGCCCGCGCTCGGCCTCGCCGACGACGCCGAGGGCGTCCATGGCGCCGGTGAACGCGGCGAGTACGGTGCCGTCGTCGGCGACCGTGGTGCCGGCCATGTCGAGGCAGGCAAGCGCGATCCGAGTCATCTCAGCCTCCGAGCCCTTCGATTTCGAAGGTCTCCTCGGCGATAGCCGGAGAGCACGTCATCCCGCGACCGCCCGGAGCGGTCACCGCGATCGCGCCGGGGCGCGACCGTGCCACGGTGGTAGAGCGCGCCGTCCGTCGTCTCGCAGTACACGCCGGCCCAACGCCGCAGCACGCGCGGCAGCGCGCGGCCGAGCAGGAACTCGGCGACCTCGCGCAGGTGGTCGTACGGCGGCTCCTCGACGGCGAAGTCGAAGGGCTCGTCGTAGGCGTGGGTGTCGCCGATGGTCAGGCCGCCGTCGGCGCGCTGCACCATCAGCAGCTGCATGCCGTGCTCGGCGGCGATCGGACGCTGCGGGCCGAGATCGTCGAGCCCTGCGTCGCGGTAGGCGGGGTAGTAGCGGAACGAATCGGCGTCGGCGACTGCCGTCGTCAGCTCTTCGAGCAGCGGTTCTGTCTGCATCATCTGCAGGCGGACGCGGCGGATCGGCGCGGCGGACAGG
The DNA here is from genome assembly GCA_963714445.1 of uncultured Actinomycetota bacterium. Lineage (GTDB taxonomy): Bacteria > Actinomycetota > Actinomycetes > Streptomycetales > Catenulisporaceae > Actinocrinis. Next base: position 1,806 of record CAVQPP010000387.1, on the reverse strand, counting down.
TGCTCGCCGCCGATGCCGTTGAGCGTCGCGCCGGTCGTCAGCACGACCAGGTCGCCTGCGTGCCAAGCGCCGGTGTGATCGCGCACGGCCGGCCCGGACGCTCGAGTCCGCGTCCCGAAGCTCAATGGCCTGCCGCCCCGGCAGGTACGTGTATCCAGGATCTTCCGACAGGCGCTCCCGCAGCGCGCCGAGCACTTGGCGCGGCTCCACGGACGCGTCCCGGTGGCACAGCAGCCCGCCGACCAGATCGCCGCGCAGCGCAGGGTTCTCCTTGCGCACGCCCTCGGCGTCGAGCAGTTCGTATCCTCGCTCGCCCGCGTCGGCGGCGTTCGACGCGCGCTCACAGATCGCGAGTTCGGTTTCGGTGCGCGCGACGGTCAGCGAGCCGCGTGGCCGGAATCCGACCGCCGGGATCCGCGCGCCGATCTGTCCCCACAAGTCGCGGGCGCGTTGCGCGAGCGCGAGTTCGGGACCGGCCGCTCGGCCGGAGACCCAGACCAGGCCGAAGTTGCGTACGGACGCGCCACGCGGGCCGGCTTCCCGCTCCAGGTGGACGACCTCGAGGCCGCGGTTGCGCGCGGCGTATGCATGCATCGTCCCGAGCACGCCGCCGCCCACGACGACGATCCGTGCTGCGCTGGGTGTGGGTTCAGGCACGCTGCGTTCATCCGTTTCCGCTAACCTGTCTGGACAAGTTGAAGTAAGCACGGCCCCGGTGACGGGATGGTTAACGCGGCATGGGTTCCTGGGGTCGGCGTGCGCAATAACGCAAGCTATGGGGCTGCGGAGATCAATCCGGGGCCTCGCCGGGAGGCCGGCGCGAAGGCTCGGGCAGTCGTCCGCGCGAGCTATGATCGCGGCATTTCAGCGCGCAGCCCGAAAACACCGGGGTAAGCTGGCCCGGTTTCGCAGAGCCGTTCATCAGACAGCAGGACTATTCGTCAGCCACAGGAGACACAGGGGGATCCGGGTTGTCCGCGCGTTACCAGCAGATCGCCGCAGAGCTGCGTTTGGCGGTGGACCGCGGCGAGTATCCGGTCGGCTCGGCGCTGCCCTCCGAGGGCGAGTTGGTCAACCGATACGGCGTCGCGCGCGGCACGGTGCGTCAAGCCATCGCGCTGCTGGAGCAGGAAGGCGTCGTCGCGACGCGGCAGGGCGCGCGACGTACCGTCGTCGGCTCCGTGCCAACGCAGAGCTTCGCCGACATGCAGAGCTTTTCCATGTGGGCGGTTAGCCAGGGCCACGTGCCTACCGCGCTCATCCTGCACAAGGGCATCCGTCGCGTCACGATCGCGGACGGGGAACGACTTAACGCCCCGGTCGGTGCGGAAATCCTCGACCTACAGCGCGTTCGCCTGCTCGACGGCGCGCCGGTGATGGTCGAGCGGACGCTCTACGCGAGCCTCGTCGCAGGCCACGTGCTCGCGATGGACCTCACCGTCGGATCGATCACCGAGCGGCTGACCGAACTCGGCTTCGTATACGCGCACGCCGACCATCGCATCGACGCGGTCTCCGCCGGCGTCGCGGAGTCCGACCTGCTCGGCGTACGGCGCGGCAGCCCGCTGCTGCGGCAGCGCCGGGTGACCACCTCACCGACCGGGGTCACCCTGGAGTGGTCAGACGACCGGTACCGCGCTGACGCGGTGACGGTCAGCGTGCGCAATTCGATGTCTGCGAACACGCTCGCGATGCTGTCCGCGCGCGGCCGCCCCGTACCAACGCGCTGAACTCTGTCCTGATTTCGGGCTCTACTTCGCCAGCGACGCGACCTGCACCTCGGCGCCATCGAGCGCAATACGTGGT
>CAVQPP010000386.1:0-32348 GCA_963714445.1 uncultured Actinomycetota bacterium | reverse complement strand
AGGCCTCGATCAGTCCTTCCAGCCTGGTCACCGACGCGATCAACTACGCACTATCGAAGGACGTTGTCGTTGTTGCCGGTACCGGAAATACTGCGGGCCCCGGCGGAAACAACGCTGCGAATGCGTACGCGACCGTGCCCGGCGTGATCGATGTCGCGGCGATTGATCAGGGCGGCCACTTGGATCAGTACTCGCACAGTGGCAGTGACGTGACGGTGGCCGCGCCGGGTGTTGATATCGAGGTGCCGTACCCGAACGGCCAGTACGGGTTGCGCAGTGGATCGTCGCAGGCCGCGCCTTGGGTGGCGGGGGAGGCGGCGCTGATTATTGGTAAGCACCCGGATTGGACTGCGGGGCAGGTCGTTCGGGTGATTATCGAGAACACGGTTCAGGCGGCGGGGAAGCGGATTGACGATCGCGTGGGGTACGGCGTCATCGATCCGTTGAAGGCGTTGGGGGCTTCGGCGCCTAGCGATACGAGCAATCCGCTTGGTGGGCCTGCGGTTTCGGTGGGCGCTTCGGCTAGCAGCGGTGCGGGTGTGGGTGGGAATGGTAGTGCGGGGGCGGCGAGTACGCCGGCGGCTGCTTCGTCGGGTAAGTCGTCGTCGAATGTCGGGTTGTATGCGGGGCTCGGCGTTGGCGTGCTGGTGTTGATCGGTCTGATTGTCTTTCTGATTACACGCGGGAAGAACAACAACGGGCCTGGCGGCGGGGGAGGTGGTGGCGGTGGGAACGGGTATTACCCGCCGACGCCTGGGCCGGGTGGGCAGTACGCTCAGCCGCCGCAGTCGCAGCAGTATCCTGCGTCGTCGCCCACGCAGCATTATCAGGGTGTGCCTCTATGTCGGTTGTCAAGCGGCATGGGTGGGGCGTGGTTCGTAGAGTGTCCCGTTTTTGATCATTGCGTAGAGGACGTCGCAGCGTCGGCGTGCGAGGCATATCAGGGCTTGGTTGTGGCGTTTGCCTTGTGCGATCTTGCGGTCGTAGTAGGCGCGGGAGGCCGGGTCGCGCAGCGCGGCGAAGGCGGCGAGGAAGAGGGCGCGTTTGAGCTGCTTGTTCCCGCCGCGTGCCGGGTGTTCGCCGCGGATGGAGCTGCCGGAGCGGCGGGTGACCGGGGCCAGGCCCGCGTAGGAGGCCAGGTGGGCTGCGGTGGCGAAGCTGGTGGCGTCGCCGACCTCGGTCAGGATGCGGGCTGCGGTCCTGACTGCGATGCCGGGCATCGAGGTCAGGACCGGGGAAAGAGGGTGGGCCTCCAGCAGGGTCTCGATCTCGGTTTCCAGGCGTTTGCGCTGGTCGAGGGTCGATCTCAGGCCGGCGGCGAGTCCGGGAATGATGATCTTCGCGGCGTCGGTGCCGGGGACCACGACGGTCTGCTCGGCCAGGGCGTCGAAGATCTCCTCGGCCAGGCGCCGGGCCATGCGCGGGGCGCTCTCGCGCAGCTCGGCGGTGATCTGCTCAATCCCCGCGGCCTGGATCTCGCGGGGTGCGCCGTGGCGGGCGAGCAGGTCGAGCACGGCCGGGTGCTGCAGCCGGGGGCCGATCGCGCGTTCGAGACTCGGGTGGATCGAGGCGAGCAGGCCTCTGATGCGGTTGGTGGCGCGGGTGGCCTCGCCGGCCAGGTCGTCGTCGAACCCGAGGACCATCGAGAGCGCGGCGCTCGTCTCGTCGTCGGCCTTCAGGTCGCGCAGCAGGTGGGGCATGGTGCGCGCGGCGTCCGCGATGACGTATGCGTCGCGGGCGTCGGTTTTGGCCTCGCCGGGATACAGGTCGGCGACGCGGCGCATGCTCAACCCGGGCAGATAGGCCACCGGGCATCCCGTGTCGCGGGCCACGGTCAGCGGCAGTGCGCCGATCGAGGCGGGCTGGTCGACGATGACCAGGATCTTCCCGTGTTTGGCGGTGAGCTTGTCGAACAGTGCCCGCAGTTTCGGTTCGCTGTTGGGCAGGGCCCGGTCGTGGACCTTCTTGCCGGCCGGGCTCAGCCCGACGGCGTGGTGTTCGCCCTTGCCGACGTCCAAGCCCAGATAGACCGCGATCTCGCGGGGGTCATGCATACTGGCGCCTCTCCGGTGCTCGTGCGCTTCCCGGCCCCTTCGGCACCAGTTGCCGGCATCCACGTTACGAAGGCCTGCCTCACTAGCACGGTTCGGTAGCCCAGCCTCTATCAGCGGTCTTACCGGTGCCCCCCAGGCCGGCGACAACACACCCTGGATCATGAGTGCGACAGGGTCGGGAAGTCATACCGGGCTCGGAGGCCGGGAACCCCATTGCGGGGCCACGAAGAAGGTAACGGGTCCGGCGTGCGTCAGGTGGCTGGGCCGCAATCACAGTCGCAGTCGCCGTATTCGTCGGCTCCGCCTTCGGCACCGAGGCAGCAGTACTCTGCGCCGCCGCCGCATGGGTACGGGAAGCAGGGACCTCAGGAAGAGACATCCTGGCCGCATCAGTAGGGGGTCGGTGGGTGTGGCAGGGGGCGTGTGCGAGTGGGATGTGGGTGGGGGCGCGGCTACGTAGGTCGGGTTTGGGTGAGGTGGTGGGGCGGGGCTGGGAGTGAGTTGTCGCCGGAACTGACAGCGACGCGTGGGTTGGGCGGTGGGGGTTTAGGCGGTGCCGTTGGCGATGGACTGTACGACTATCGCCGCTTGGTCCTCCCATTGGGCGTATGCGGTCGGGAGGCCTGAGCGCTGGACCGCTTGAGCGGACTCCCATAACGACTGGCTCGCGTAGTTGGGCGCGTATGTGGCGAGTGCGGTGAGGAACGCGTTGGTGGCGTACGCCGGGTCGGTGACCTGCGCTACGGTTCCCCAGCCCATCGACGGGCGCTGCTGGAACAGGCCTAGCGAGTCGTAGTTGGTCGAGTAGGTCAGGTTGGTGAGCGAGGACTCCTGCATCGCGGTCGCCGTCGCGATGACTGCTGCGTAGAGGGGCATGCCGCGCTGTTCCGTTACGGCGACGATCGTCTTTGCGTTGGTCCACTGATCGCTCGTCAGCGTGAAGTACTGCTGCGCGCCGTATAGGCCGGTGGGCTCGAGGCTGGAGAGCGCGACGTTCTTGTACTGGTTGGGCTGCGCGGTCGTGGCAGGTGGGGGGCTTTGGTTTGGAGGCGGGCTTGGTGCGGGGGGCGAGGCGGGGCTCGTGGGTTGGGATGCGGAGCGTGATGCGGAGGCGGATGCGGACGCTGAGGTCGATCCGGGCTTTGGGGGCTGTGTGGATCGGCTTGCGGCGGGCGTATTGGGCGACGCGCTTGTGGTGGGGATTGGCGTGACCGCGATGTGGCGGATCGTCGACTTGGCTGCGGATGTGGCCGCTGCGTTCGCCTTGATGGCGAGTTGAGCTGCCGCGGAGTGACCGCGCGTGTCGGTCTTTGGGGCGCCGAAGGCGCCGTAGCTTGCTGCGGCGGCGGTTCCCGCCGGGACGACGATGGCCGCGGTGACTACGGCCGCGAATGCTGTGGGTTTCGTTTTGGGTTTGCGGTGCGCGCCCATGAAGTTAGGTCGAGCCTCTCCTCCAGCCGCCTACCGGGTTAGCTGACGGGTTCGGGCGGGGAGTGGTTCGCCCTACGGCGCAGGCGCGGTCGCTCGTGCGACATGCGCACAGCAACACAGCACTATGCACCGATTCACCCCAGGGACTTGCGTCATTAGATGACAGTGGGTCCCCGGCTCCACGACGCGCTCGCCTGCGCTTACGCGTCACATGTGGACTCGGCGGGTGCGCCGGTGCCGTCCTCGACGGCGCTGGCCGTGCGCACGGGCTTGACCATATGAGACCACGAGCCGCCGTGTCATCACATTCGGGGGATTTTCACGAACACTGGGAGAGTTCTCACCCGTTCGCTCGCAATGCGCCATAGTGCGGTCGCGATTGGTAGCGAAGGGGGAGGTGGAGCCATGGGAGGGGAGGGTGGGGTGGGGCGAGTGGGGTGCGTGTGGGTTACTGGGGTGCGGTGCCGTTGACGATGGCTAGCACCATTTGGGCGGCCGGGGACTCCCACTGCGCGTATGCCGTCGGGAAGTTCGAACGCTGGACGGCCTGCGCGGACTGCCATAGGTAGATCGTCATGTAATGCGGCGCGTATACGTCGAGCGCAGCTAGGAATGCGTTCGTCGAATAATACGGATCAGTGATCTGCGCTGCTGTGCCCCAGCCTTGCGAGGGGCGTTGCTGGAAGAGGCCCAACGAGTCGGCGTTCGTCGCGGTCGTGAGGTTCGTTAGCTGCGACTCCTGCATCGCGGTCGCCGTTGCGATGACTGCCGCGTAGAGCGGCATCTTGCGCTGTTCGGCGACTTTTACGATTATTCGCGCGTTCTGCCACTGCGCCGCGTCCGCGGTGAACGGCGTCTGTGCGCCGTAGAGCGCGGTTGGTTCTAGCTCGGTGAGCGTCGTGTGCGCGTACGGGTTCGCAGGTGCGGTCGCGGTCGCGGTCGCGGTGGCGCTCGGCTTGGGTGAGGGCTTTGCCGACTTGGCGGCGGAGGCGGTGGGCGATGCTGAGGGGGACGCGGACGCGGAAGTGGATGGGGAGGCGGATGGCGCGGGTATCCCGGCCAACACCGTGCCGGGCGTCGTCGTGACGGTGACGTGCGTATCGGTGCTCGCGGGGGCGTTGGTGACGGAGAACGCCATGGCGGCCGCGACGCCGCCTGGGCCGCCGACCATGGTGCCGGCCAGCGCCGCCGCGGTGATCGCGGGGTAGCGCCGCGTCCATGGGCGGGTGGTGGCGGTCGTGCTCGTGGTCGCGCTGGCGATCGCGGCCTGCGTCAGCACTCTGCTGTGCTCGTAGCCGTCGTCGCGTCCCTTCGGCTTGCGATGCGAGCCCACGGGCGGATCCGACCTCCCTCAGTCAGCGGCCTGGGTTCGCGCCTGCGTCCAACGGCCTGGTGCTGGCGGATGAACATATAAGAAGGTGAGTAGACCTGTCACCGGTACGGGGGACGTCCGGGCACGGAGTTAGCCGCAGATTGGCAGAACTTGACGTTTCATTGACCGGATCGAAGCGAGTTGATGGTGAGCGCTAGGGGGTGATTGAGAGGTGGGGTCGAATCAGGGCGGGGAGGGGTGGGGCGTGGAATCGCGAGGCGGGAGGGTCGCCTTGGACGGGTTGTCCGTGGGCGGCCCGGCAACGCGGCGAGCGTGCGTGACCGGCGACGCGACCCTGGCCCCACTCGCAAACCCGGCCCAGTGGTGAGCGTGGATCGTGGGTCGTGGCGGGCGCGAAGAACGGATGATCCGGTTAAGTGATTCGTCGCACGTGGGACGCGTTTGCGGCTCGGCGATGGCGATCCATCTGCTACGCCCCGTCCGAGCTAAGGTGTGACGATGACCACGCTGCCGGATCCGCAGGACATCACGCGCCTGCGTGTCGCGGTCGGCCGCCTGCACCGGCGGTTGGCCCAACGCTCCTCGGGAGAGCTGACTTTCGCACAGATCTCCGCCCTCGTCGTGGTGGAGAAGTACGGCCCGATCCGGCAGGGTGAGCTCGCCTCGCGCGAGAAGGTCGCCGCACCCTCGATGACACGCACGGTCAGCGGGCTGATCGAGGACGGCTTGGTACGTAAGACCCCCGACCCGGAAGACGGCCGGTCGTCGCACATCGTGATCACGCCGTCCGGCAAGGTGCTGCTGGAGAAGGTGCGCAGCGAACGCACGGCGATGCTGACTGAGCGCGCCGCGCGGCTGGGTCCGCAGCAGTACGCGACGTTGGTCGCGGCGTTGCCGGTGCTCGAGCAGCTTGCCGAGGATGAGTGAGGACGAGTGACGAGGGTTTGAGGCTCCGGGGACTCGGGCTTGAGGGCGCGGGCGTGGGGGCGGGGCTGGGCGTTGGACCCGGGGACGGCTTAAGGCTCGGCTAGTGCGAGACTGGCCGCATGAGCGAGGCAGAGACGCAGGGGGACGAACGGCCCCCGGAGCCGCAGGAGGAGTGGCCGCCGCGCGAGTGGCGGGAGACGACGCGATCGGCCGGGCACCGGCAGGCGCTGTACGTCACGCTCGGCATGGTCGCGATCTTCGCCGTGCTGGTGGTCGTCGCGATCTGGGCCTCGCACAACGGCTAGCGGCTGCTAGTAACGGCTAATCACCTGAACGGCTAAGCAGCTAAGCACCTACTGACCAGCGGGCTCGGACGGCGTAGTCCGGCGCGCGTCCTACCGGCCCTGCGGCGAAGGTGGCACCATGACGGACCCTGACGAGACCGCGGCTTCCGAGTCCGAGCTGGAGGCCGGATCCGAGCCTGTCAGCGCCGATGCGCGCGGGTCCGAGGCTGCACGCGAGCCGGTGTCGGCCGTGGCTGTGGAAGCTGGCGGCCTCGGGCGTTCGGGTGAACGTGAAGGTGCGCGTGAGGGTGGAGTCGGCGGGGGCGGCGCGGCTGAGCGCGTTGGAGTGTGGTCGCAGGTCAGGGATGCTGTCACGCTGCGCTCTGCGCTTCTCGTGATCGCGACGCTGGGGCTCGGCATCGGATTCATCTTGTCGTACGTCGGTGGCCTGCATCACCCGAACCCGAAGAACATGCCATTCGACGTCGTTGCGCCCGCTTCGATCCAGGCGCAGTCGGTCGCCGGTCTGGCTGGTTTGCCGGGACAGCCGCTGACGCCGCGTCTGATCGCCGATGCGGAAACGGCTCGTGCTCGCGTCGCCGACCGGACCAGCACCGGTGCGCTCGTGATCGACCCGACCAGTACTTCCGACACGTTGTATGTCGCCTCGGCTGCGGGGCCGTCGATCTCGAACGCGCTGGTCAAGATCATTGGGGCGGCTGAGGCCAAGCAGCAGCGCACGGTCAATGTCGTCGACCTTGTCCCAGTCTCGGCGGCGGACAGCAGTGGGTTGTCGTCGTTCTACCTTGCGGTCGGGTGGACAGTCGCTGGGTATCTGATCGCGTCCATCCTTGGTGTAAGTGCGGGAACGCGGCCTGCTACGGCTACACGCGCCGTCGTGCGCCTTATCGCGCTCGCGCTGTGCGCAGCGGTGGCAGGCGGCGTCGGGGCGTGGCTCGTGCAGCACGAGCTTGGCGCGCTGCCCGGCGCGTTCTGGCCGTTGGCGGTTGCGGGTGCGCTTGTGGTGTTCGGCGCGGGCGCGGTCACGATGGCGTTGCAGGTCGCGTTCGGTGTCGTCGGGATCGGTATCGCGGTGCTGCTGTTCGTCATCCTCGGCAACCCTGCGGCAGGCGGTGCGTACGCACGTGCGCTGTTGCCGCCGTTCTGGCGCGCGATCGGTGCGTTCTTGCCGCCGGGCGCGGGTACGGATGCGGCACGTTCGATCGCGTACTTCGGCGGGGCGCATACCGCGCAGCCGATGTTCGTGCTCGGCGCGTATGCGGTCGTTGGGTTGCTGCTGACGTATGGGCTTGCGACGTTGGTGCGGCCAAAGCCGGGCCGCGCGTGAGGCAGGCCGAAGCCAGACCGGTTAGGACTGTTCGGAGTTCTCCGGGTTCTTGACGGTTTCGGTCTTCTCCGCGTCGCCGAGTTCTTCTACCTCGTCGCGCGGGATGCCGAGCAGGAACAAGATCGTGTCGAGGAACGGCACGTTGACGGCCGTGTCCGCCGCCGCGCGCACCATCGGCTTTGCGTTGAACGCGACGCCGAGCCCGGCCGCCGCGAGCATGTCCAGGTCGTTCGCGCCGTCGCCGATCGCGACCGTCTCCGACAGGGGCACGCCTGCCGTCGCGGCGAACCGGCGAAGCGCGGCTGCCTTGCCCGGACGGTCCACGACCTCGCCCACGACGCGGCCGGTCAGCCGTCCGTCGGCGACTTCGAGGGTGTTGGCCGCTGCGAAGTCCAGGCCTAGCTGTGCGACCAACGTGTCGGTTATCTGCGTGAAGCCGCCCGACACGATCCCGACCTGGTAGCCGAGCCGCTTAAGCGTGCGCACCAGAGTCCTGGCACCGGGCGTGTAACGCACCTCCGTGCGTACCTTGTCGAAGACGGCTTCTGGCAACCCCTCGAGCAGTGCAACGCGCGCGTGCAGCGATCCGGCGAAGTCGAGTTCGCCGCGCATCGCGGCTGCGGTGACCTGCTGGACCTCCTCGAGGCAGCCCGCGTGGCGGGCCAGCAGCTCGATGACTTCGTCCTGGATCAGCGTCGAGTCGACGTCCATCACGATCAGATGCTTAGCGCGGCGCGCCAGGCCGGAACGCTGCACGGCGATGTCCACGCCGGCCTCGGCGGCGGCTGCGGCTAGTTCGCCGCGCAGCTCGGCCGGGTCCACGCCGGAGACGTCCAGCTCGATCGCCGTCACCGGGTACTTCGCGAGGCGGACGATTCGGTCAATGTTTCCGTCGGCTTCCGCGATGCGGCCGGCCACCAACTCCAGTGCCCCCGCCGTCAGTGGCGCGCCGAGGACGGTGACGCGGCTGCGTCCGGCTCGCCGGGTGCGGTTGTCGCCGCTGCCTTCGGTGATCTCCACGTCGAGCTTCCACGCCGCGGCCCAACGGTGCAGCATGATCCGGAACTCGGTCTGGTCCTCCGGTGCGTTCACCAGCACGCCGAGCACCAGCCGGCCACGCAGGACGATCTGCTCGACGTCTGCGACACGCGCCGCGTAACCGGTGCGCGCCTCGAACCTCGTGATCTGCTCGAACAGGGCCGCGGTCACCCCGGGGCGGTCCGCGCCGAAGACCGTCACCAGCAGGGTGGGCGCGTCGTCCGCGACGGGGCCACGGCGCTGCGGCGGCGCCCCGTCGATCTCCGAATGCATGGCCCCACGCTACCGGGCCGCCATCCGCACCCTATAGGTTTGGCCACATGACGGACGTGCTCGACCTGGTCGACGTCTCGCTGGTACGGGACGGCAAGAAGCTGCTGAGCGGGCTCACCTGGCGCGTCGCCGAGGGCGAACGATGGGTGGTCGTCGGCCCGAACGGCGCCGGGAAGACCACGCTCCTGCAGATCGCCGCCGGCAACGTTTTCCCGAGCAGCGGCACGGCCGCCATCCTCGGCGAGACGCTGGGCCGGGTCGACGTCTTCGAGCTGCGTCCGCGCATTGGCCTGACCTCCGCCGCGGTCGATCGGCGTATCGGCGGCACGGCAAAGGTTCGCGACGCCGTGCTGACCGCGAGCTATGGCCGCCTTGGCCGGTGGACCGAGCGATACGACGAGGTGGACACCTCGCGTGCGGACGACCTGCTGGCCTGGTGGGGCATGGAAGGGTTCGCAGACCGCATCTACGGCACGTTGTCGTCGGGGGAGCGCAAGCGTGCGTTGATCGCCAGGGCTCTGATGACCGACCCGGAGCTGTTGTTGCTCGATGAACCGGCTGCGGGGCTTGATTTGGCCGGGCGTGAGGATCTGGTGCGGCGCCTGGCCAACCACGCCGCCGACCCGAGCTCACCGGTGACCGTCCTGGTAACGCACCACGTTGAGGAAATCCCGCCGGGCTTCACGCACGTGCTCATGCTTCGGCAGGGCGGGGTCGTCGCGGCCGGACCGGTTGAGCTCACGCTGACCGCGGAAAACCTCTCGGCCTGCTTCAACGTCGCGTTGGCAGTGGAGAACAGCGACGGACGGTACTACGCACGCGGCGTGTGAACGTCCGGACGTGAATCAAAACGCTGCGTAAAGATTCAAACCGCGGCGCGTCAAAATGGTCAATTACGCGTTGCGTGCTGCTCAAGGCGGATCAGCGAACGTACCATACGGCCATGATGGGATGGATGTGGTGGGTAGTCACAGCCGTCTTGCTGTTGGCGGCCGAGAGCGCGACCGCCACACTCGCCGCGCTGATGACCGCGATCGGCGCCGCCGTCGCCGCGATCCTCGCCGTGCTCGGCGTCCCGCTGGCCGGCCAGGTGCCCGCATTCGTCCTCGTCAGCTTCGGGCTGATCGCCTTCCTACGGCCCACTGTGATGCGCCATCAGTCCCTGCCCGGGTTACGTACGGGTGTCGCCGCGCTGGTCGGTAGCGATGCCCTGGTCACGAGTCGGGTGGACGCGCACACCGGGCGGATAAGGCTCAGCGGCCAGACCTGGACCGCGCGGGCGTACGACCCCGAGGCGGTGTTCGAACCCGGCGCGGTGGTCCACGTCCTGGAGATCGACGGCGCTACCGCGTTCGTCGCCTAGCGGGTCAGTCGCCTAGCGGGCTCGCGGGATCGCCGCTCGGCGCCACGATTGCCCCGGCGCGTTATGCCTGATGCGCTAACAGTTTGGGCATAATCACAGTATCGTGTGGGCTGCTCGTCAGTGTTTTAACTTTTGCAGCTCATCGCACATATCGCTGTGCTCCAGGGGAGGTCTGGGATGAGCGTGGTCACCGCGATTCTCGTGGTGCTGATCGTGGTCCTGTCGGTCACGTACTTCCTGTACCGGTCGGTCCAGATCGTTCCCCAGGCCAGCGCGCAGGTGGTGGAGCGCTTCGGCCGCTACCGCCGCACGCTCGAGCCGGGCCTGCGTTTCCTGGTGCCGGTCGCTGACACCATCCGCGCGACCGTGGACATGCGCGAGCAGGTCGTCCCGTTCCCGCCGCAGGAAGTCATTACAGAGGACAACCTGCTCGTCTACATCGACTGGGTCGTCTACTACCAGGTCACCGACCCGCGCCGGGCCACGTACGAGATCCAGAACTACGTGCAGGCGATCGAGTACCTGGTGTCCACCACGCTGCGCAACATCGTCGGCGGCATGGACCTGGAGCGCACGCTGACCAGCCGCGACGAGGTCAACACCGACCTGCGCGACGCGCTGGACTCGGCGACCGGGCCGTGGGGCATCCGGGTCAACCGTGTCGAGCTACGCACCATCCAGCCGAACCGGGACATCACCGAGGCGATGGAGAAGCAGGTGCGCGCCGAGCGTGAGCGGCGTGCCACGGTGCTGCAGGCCGAGGGCGTCAAGCAGGCCGAGATCCTGCGCGCCGAAGGTGACCGGCAGTCGATGATCCTCAAGGCCGAGGGTGAGGCGAAGGCCGCGGAGCTGCGCGCCGGCGGTGAGGCGCAGGCGATCAAGAAGGTCTTCGAGGCCATCCACGAGGGCGACGCCGACTCGAAGCTGCTCAGCTACCAGTACCTGCAGATGCTGCCCAAGCTCGCCGAGGGCGAGGCGAACAAGGTGTGGATCGTGCCCAGCGAGTTGGGCAAGGCGGTCGAGGGCATCGGCGGGGCGTTCAGCAAGATCAACCTGCCTGGTCAGGGCGGCCCGAGCAGCGACGAGCAGCAGGATGCGCCGTCTGGCTCCGGCGGCGAGGGCGGCGACTCGGCTCGGGGCTCCGGCCCGCGACCGGCGGCCGCGGCGAGCAACCCGGCGGCGAGCACGTCGGCTAGCCGTGAGCAGGCCGACCGGCCTACGCACACCCCGCCGCGTCCGCGCCGCCTCTCACCGGCCGACGTGCTTTACGGCGCCGAGGACGAGTAGCGCCGACGCGTAAGCGCGTAGGAAGTTGGCGTTAAGCCTCGGCGAAGCCCGGTAAGGGGCACGCGTCGTACGGGGGCTAGACCGGTCCCGGTACGCTTGTCCGCGTGAGCCATGGGATCGCCGAGGTAGTGGCGCTGTTCGCGGCCGGTACAGCGGCCGGGACTATCAACGCCGTCGTCGGATCCGGCACGCTCGATCACCTTCCCGACCCTGCTCGCCTTCGGTTACGCGCCGGTGCTGGCGAACGTGTCGAACACGGTCGGCCTCGTGCCCGGCGTGCTCAGCGGCGTCCACGGCTATCGCAGAGAGCTGAAGGGCCAACGCGCCCGGCTGATGCTGCTCGGCAGCGCGTCTCTGCTCGGCGGCCTCACCGGGGCGATCCTGCTCCTGACGCTGCCGGCCGGCGCGTTCAAGGCGATCGTCCCGGCGCTGATCATCCTCGCCATCCTGCTCGTCATCGTCCAACCGACGCTGGCCAGGTGGGTCGCGCGTCGTCAGGCAGCGCGCGGCGGACGCGGCGAAGCGGGGCGAGCGAACGCATCCGGGGGACCGGTGCTGTGGACGCTGGTCTTCGGCACCGGCGTCTACGGCGGCTACTTCGGCGCGGCGCAGGGCGTGTTGCTCATCGGGCTGCTCGGTATCGCGTTCACCGATACCCTCCAGCGCCTCAACGCAGCGAAGAACGTGCTGGCGGCGTTAGTCAACGGCATCGCAGCGGTCATCTTCATCTCGGTAACGCACATCGCGTGGGGAGCTGCTGCGCTGATCGCCGCTGGTTCGATCCTCGGTGGGCAGATTGGCGCGCGTATAGGGCGCAAACTGCCGCCGACGGCGCTGCGTGTGGTGATCGTGTGCGTTGGCATCGCCGCGCTCGTGAAGCTTTTTGCCTGACCGGACGGGCTACGAGACCCGACTTGTCGGATCGTCAGATCCGCGCCGTCCAATAGAGATCAGTCACGTACGGGATCTCGATCCGATCGCCGCAGCTTTCCTTGTGCCGGTCGAGCACGGCCTCGAGCTCCCGGCGCACCTGCGAGCGACTATCCACATCCAATGTGCTGATCACACTAGAAGTCAGCGCCTGTCCGAGCACGCCCTCGCGGTCGGTCACGTACGGATTCGGGATGTGCTCCGCGGACAGCGGCGTCCACCCCGGCACCTCGTCAAAGAAGCGGCGCCACAGGCCATCCCGGTGGCCGGGTACCGCGTCGGTGCGCCACTGCCGGTAGATCTTCGAGTACTCGGCGACCCACGGCACCGTCTCGTCGAGCGTGTTCCACACCAGCCCGAGTCGGCCGCGCCGCTGCGTTATCCGCTCCACCTCCGCCAGCGTGGCGGCCGGATCGAACCAGTGCCAGGCCTGCGCCGCCACCACGGCGTCCACCGAGTCGTCAGCCAGGCCGGTCGCCTCCGCGAGCCCATCCACCACTTCGACTTGCGGCAACAGTTCGGCGAGCGTGGCACGCATCGCGGCGACAGGCTCGAGCGCGATGACACGCGCGCCGGTCAGCGCCAAAAGTCGGGTGAACTTACCGGTGCCGGCACCCACCTCAGCGACCCGCTTGCCCGGTTTCAGATCCAGCGCGTCGGCGAGCACAGCCAGCGCCCGCGTCGGGTAAGAGGGGCGGACACGCTCGTAGTCCGCCGCGGCGCGCTGGTAGCCGAGTTCTGCGGCGTGGTGGATAGCCACAGTGCGAACCTAACACCAACGATCATGATTTCACCGTATTGGCCGGTGACCAGCTGGCGACCGAAAGGTGACGATCAGATAACGGACCCGGAGCGGTAGGCTGGCGAACCGCCATCCCGACTACCCGCTGACCCGCCCCGCGGCGCTGGTCGACGATCGTCGGCGCAGGCCGCCAGCCGTCCCTGCGATCAGGACCCTGATCCGTGGCGACCCGACGCACCGATCCGAAAGGCAGCGCACGCCTGTGACGTTCGAGCCCCAGTGCCCCCGGTGCTCCCCGAGTCGCCGACGATCCTGCTCGTATCCACCGCCGACACCGACCTGCTGGCAGCCCGCGCGGCCTCCCGGGAGACGAGCACGGGGATACCGATAGCGCGATACCGCGTCGCCAACCCGGCCCGAATCGCGTCGGCCGACCTGCCCGCGCTGCTCGACGGTGTACGCGTCGCGGTCGTGCGTCTGCTCGGCGGCGCGCACGTATGGCAAGACGGTCTCGCCGCGCTGGCCCGCGCGGGTATTCCGACGATCGCACTAGGCGGCGAGGCAACCCCCGACGCCGACCTGATGGCCCTGTCGTCCGTGCCGGTGCCCGTCGTCGCGGCCACGTCCCGATACCTGCTAGCCGGCGGCCGGGAGAACCTCAACCGACTAGCCGATTATCTGAACGCCACCCTTCTCCAATCCGACTCGCCGGACACCGCGCCCGCGCCCCGCGATCCGCAGCCCACGCCCGACTTCGGCGTCCACGCAGGCCCGGATGGTCACGAGCGAGCCGCCGACCGCGCCCACCCGACCGTCGGCGTGATCTACTACCGAGCGCACGAACTGTCCGGCAACACCGCATTCGTGGAAACACTCTGCGACGCGATCGAAGCAGCCGGTTCGAACGCCCGACCGGTCTTCTGCGCCTCCCTACGAGCCCTCGGCGCGCAGGAGAACGCAGGCCTGACCGAGCTGCTGTCCGGCTGCGACGCGCTCGTGGTCACGGTGCTCGCCGGAGGCGGCGCGGTCGCGGCCGACGCCTCGGCCGGAGGGGACGAGGACGCCTGGGACGTCGGCGCACTCGCCGCGCTCGACGTGCCGGTGATCCAGGGCCTGTGCCTGACCACGCCGCGCGCGGTGTGGCAGGACTCGAACGCGGCTCTCTCCCCGATGGACGCGGCGATGCAGGTCGCGATCCCGGAGTTCGACGGTCGGCTGATCACCGTGCCGTTCTCGTTCAAGGAGCAGGATGCCGACGGCATCGCGATCTACGTCGCAGACCCCGAACGTGCCGCCCGCGTTGCCGGCATCGCCGCTCGCCACGCGGCTCTAGCCCGCAAGTCCAACACCGACAAGCGGATCGGCATCCTGCTCTCCTCCTACCCGACCAAGCACGCGCGCATCGGCAACGCAGTCGGCCTGGACACGCCCGCATCCGCCGTGCGCCTGCTCAGCGCGATGCGCGAGGCCGGATATTCCATCTCTGAGTTCCCCGCCGACGGTGACACGCTCATCCACTCCCTGATCGCCGCCGGCGGCCACGACGTCGAATGGCTCACCACCGAGCAGCTCGCAGCGGCGACCGCACGTGTCCCGCTCGCCGACTACGAACGCTGGTTCGCCGCCCTGCCGGGCGACCTGCGCGAGGCGATCCGGCGGCACTGGGGCGAACCGCCCGGCTCGCTCTACGTCGACGACAGCGCGCCCGGCGGACCCGAGATCGTGCTCGCCACGCTCACCTTCGACAACACGGTCCTGATGATCCAGCCGCCGCGCGGCTTCGGCGAGAACCCGATCGCGATCTACCACGACCCCGACCTGCCGCCGAGCCACCACTATCTGGCCGCGTACCGCTGGCTCGCCGCGCCGACGTCAGCGGGCGGATTCGGCGCCGACGCGCTGATCCACCTCGGCAAGCACGGCACGCTGGAATGGTTGCCCGGCAAGGGATTGGGCTTGTCAGCGTCCTGTGCGCCTGACGCAGTACTCGGCGATCTGCCGCTGGTGTATCCGTTCATTGTCAACGACCCCGGCGAGGGCACGCAGGCGAAGCGCCGTGCGCACGCCGCCGTCGTGGACCACCTCATCCCGCCGATGGCGCGCGCCGACAGCTACGGTGACCTGGCCAAACTCGAGCAGTTGCTCGACGAGTACACGACGGTCCAGGCGCTCGACCCCGCCAAGGGTCCGGTCGTGCGCGCGCAGATTTGGGAGCTGGTCACCGCGGCGCAGTTGCACCATGACCTGCATCAGGACTCGATGCCGGGCGCGGACGCGTTCGACGATTTCGTGCTGCACGTCGACGGCTACCTGTGCGAGATCAAGGACGTGCAGATCCGGGACGGCTTGCACATCCTCGGCCGCGCGCCCGAGGGCGACGAGCTGGTCAACGACCTGCTGGCGATTCTGCGCGCCAAGCAGGTTTTCGGCGGCACGGCAGGGTTCGAAGGCCGTGGGGGAGCGCTGCCGGGTCTGCGCCGTGCCCTGGCTGCCGCGCGTGGACTGCCCGAGGATGCGGAGACCGACCCCGCGCACGTCGACGACCTCGAGGAAGGAGCCAGGGCCCTGATCGAGGCGCTGGCCGCCGCCGACTGGGACGTCGATGCGATGGATAACAGGCCCGACGACCGTGAGGTCGCCAAGCAAAGCGCTGGAGCCGAAGCCGCTGGAACCGAAGCCGCTGGAACCGAAGCCGCTGCGATCGAGCGCGAGAGCGCGGCCACGTTCCCTCCGATCACGCCCGACATCGCCGCCATCTTGCGCTTCGCTGCCCGCGAGGTCGTACCTCGGCTGCGTCGGACGACGGACGAGATCGACAACGTCCTGCGCGCACTCGACGGACGCTACGTCCCGGCCGGTCCCTCCGGCTCGCCGACCCGCGGCCTGGTCGGCGTCCTGCCGACCGGCCGCAACTTCTACTCCGTCGACCCGAAGGCGATCCCGTCGCGCAACGCCTACGACGTTGGCCGCGCGCTCGCCGACTCACTACTCGCGCGGCACCTCGCCGACACCGGCGCCTATCCGCGTTCCGTGGGCATCACCGTGTGGGGTACCAGCGCGATGCGCACACAGGGTGACGACATCGCCGAAATCCTCGCGCTCCTTGGCGTCGAGCCGGTTTGGGACGACGCATCGCGGCGCGTCACAGGCTTCGAGGTCATCCCCGCCGAACGGCTCGGACGTCCCCGCGTCGACGTGACCGTGCGTATCTCAGGATTCTTCCGAGATGCGTTTCCGCACGTGGTTTCCCTTGTGGACGACGCGATCCAGACCGTCGCAGAGCTCGACGAACCCGCCGAGGTCAACTACGTCAAGGCGCACACCGACGCCGACCAAGCCGTCCACGGCGATCGCCGACGCGCCACGACGCGCATCTTCGGCTCAAAGCCTGGTGCGTACGGCGCCGGCTTGCTCCCGCTGATCGACGCACGCAACTGGAGCAGCGATGCCGACTTGGCGGAGGTCTTCGCAGTCTGGGGCGGCTACGCCTACGGTCGCGAGCTGGACGGCCGCGAGGCGCGCGCCGACATGGACTCCGCGTTCCGCCGCATCGAGGCCGCCGCGAAGAACCAGGACACCCGCGAGCACGACATCGTCGACTCGGACGACTACTTCCAGTACCACGGCGGCATGGTCGCGTACGTACGTGCCCTGACTGGATCGTCACCGGCGGCTTACGTCGGCGACTCGGCCGTCCCCGACACCGTCAAGACTCGAACTCTCGCCGAGGAGACGCATCGCGTTTTCCGCTCCCGCGTCGTCAATCCCAAGTGGATCGCGGCGATGCAGCGGCACGGCTACAAGGGAGCATTCGAACTCGCGGCGACCGTCGACTACCTCTTCGGCTACGACGCGACGGCAGGCGTCGTGGACGACTGGATGTACGAGAAGCTCGCCGCCGCATACGTCTTCGACGAGACGAACGCCGAATTCATGCGCAACTCGAACCCGTGGGCCCTGCGCGGCGTCGCCGAGCGGCTGCTGGAGGCCGCGGACCGCAAGCTCTGGTCGGCGCCCGACGCCGACACCCTCGACCGGCTACGTGAGGTCTACCTAGAGCTGGAAGGCGACCTCGAGGGCGAGTGAGGGCATACCGAAGAGGTCGTTGGGTCCGGGCGTGGTGCGTGTGGCATGCTCTAGGTGATGGTCACGGAGGAATCCGGTGTCGGTCACGCGCGTGTGATGTGAGCACTTCGAGAGTGGTGCGAGCAGCGCATGGGTAGGCCAAGCCCGGAGCGGTCCCGCCACTGTAGGCGCGGCCGCGCGTCATGCCGTTAACGCGGATGGCGTGCGCCTCGCGAGTCAGGAACTCCTGGCCGTCCGTTTGGTTCCCTATTCGATCGGGCGTGGGTTCCCGCGAGAAGGAAGGTCTCACCGTGCGCGTAGCCGCACCGACCGCGGCAGTGTCCGGGTCCGCATACGCGGCCGATCCGCACTTCCCGTTCTCGGCCGTTCTCGGCCAGGAAGACCTGCGGCTCGCACTGATCCTCAACGCGATCCATCCCGCAGTCGGTGGGGTATTGGCGCGCGGGGAGAAGGGCACCGCCAAGTCCACGCTCGTACGCGCGCTCGCCGCCGTGCTGCCGTGGGTCAACGCGGTGACCGGGTGCCGCTTCGCCTGTGACCCCGCTGCGCCCGATCCGGTGTGTCCGGACGGACCGCATCCGCTCGACGTGGACACGGATGGCGACGAGCACAAGCACGCGGACGTACGACGTGCGCGCCTAGTCGAACTGCCGGTCGGTGCCTCTGAGGACCGGCTAACCGGCTCCCTCGACCTGGAGCGCGCGCTCGGCCACGGCGTCGCGGCCTTCCAGCCGGGCCTGCTCGCGGCTGCGCATCGGGGCATGCTCTACGTGGACGAAGTCAACCTGCTCCCGGACCACCTCGTCGACGTGCTGCTAGATGCCGCCGCGATGGGTGTCGCGCACGTCGAGCGCGACGGCGTCTCGGTACGGCACGCCGCGCGCTTCATCCTCGTCGGCACGATGAACCCGGAGGAAGGCGAGCTGCGCCCGCAGCTGCTCGACCGCTTCGGTCTGACCGTCGAGGTCGCCGCGAGCCGCGACCCGAAGCAGCGCGCGGAAGTCGTGCGTCGCCGGCTCGCGTATGAGGCCGACCCCGCCAAGTTCGCCGCCGATTGGGCCGATGCCGATCGTGAGGTGGGGGAGCGGATTGCCGCTGCGCGCGCCGTCCTCGGCTCGGTGCAGCTGCCTGACGCAGAGCTGGAGCGCATCGCCCGAGTCTGCGCGGCCTTCGAGGTGGACGGCATGCGGGCTGACCTCGTCACCGCGCGTGCCGCCGTGGCGCTGGCTGCCTGGCGCGGACTGAGCGCCGTGACTGCCGCCGAAGTGCGTGACGCCGCACGGCTCGCGCTACCGCATCGACGTCGGCGTAATCCGTTCGATGCGCCGGGGCTTGACGAGGACAAGCTCGACGAGGCACTGGCCGATCAGCCGGATCAGGAACCTGAGTCGAGCGACGCCGGGGACGACGATCCGGGCCCGGACGACGATGGTCCAGATGACAATGGTCCGGGCGGCGGATCCGAAATTAACAGGCCCACCGAACCGGAAGGTTCGCCACCTCTTTCGAATCAGAGTCAGACGGATCACGTCGACCAAAACGATCGTGCAGGAAGTGAGACTGCGCCGGCGTCAGCCACAGCCATGAGGGCTGCGGCGCCCGAACAAGCAGCCGTCGCTGCGAGCGAGCCGTATCGGACGAAGCTGTACGCAGTCCCCGGGGTCGGCAAGGGCGTTCCCGGACGCCGGTCCGCTGGCCGATCACTGGGACGTGGACGCACCGTCGGTGCCGAGCCTCCGAACGCCAACGCGTCATCATCGACGCTGCACGTCCCGGCGACCGTACGCGCCGCCGCCGCGCATCAAGCCGAACGCGGACGCGTAACCGGTCCGCTGCTCCTACGCGGCGAGGATCTGCGGACGGCGATCCGGCGTGATCGCGAGGGTAACCTCGTGCTCTTCGTCGTTGACGCGTCTGGCTCCATGGCCGCACGCGCGCGGATGGCTGCGGTGAAGGGCGCCGTGCTCTCCCTGCTGCTCGATGCGTATCAACGCCGCGACAAGGTGGGGATGGTCACGTTCCGAGGCTCGGTCGCGGAGATCGCGCTGCCGCCGACCGGATCGGTCGAGGCTGCCGCAGCGCGCCTGAGCGCCCTGCCGACCGGGGGACGCACGCCGCTTGCCGCCGGACTTATCGCTGCTGCGGACGTTCTCCGTCGCGAACGTCTACGGGATCCGCGCCGGCGACCGCTCCTCGTCGTCGTCACGGATGGCCGTGCGACCGGTGCTCGCGGAGCGTCGGCACGCGACATACGCGCCGAGGTGCACCGGATCGCTAGGCATTTCGCGGCGTCTGGTGTCGCGTCGATCGTGGTGGACTGCGAGGCGGGGCCGGTGCGACTTGGCCTGGCTGCTGAACTGGCTGCGGTGCTCGATGGTCAGCACGTACCGATGACGGACCTCGCCGCAGCCGTGCGTGCGACTCTCGAGCCTCTTCGGAACGATTCGATGCGAAAGGCGGCCTGACCGTGCCCCAGGGACAGCCGGCTTACGTACCCGAGGACGGCCTGACGACGCGTCAGCGACGTAACCGGCCGCTGCTGATCGTGCACACCGGACACGGTAAGGGCAAGACCACCGCCGCCTTCGGGCTTGCGCTGCGCGCCTGGAACGCGGGCTGGCCGATCGGGGTGTTCCAGTTCGTGAAGTCCGCCAAGTGGAAGATCGGCGAGGAGCCGGTCTTCAAAACCCTCGGCGCGCTGCACGAGCAGACCGGTCAAGGCGCGCCGGTCGCTTGGCACAAAATGGGGGAGGGCTGGTCCTGGATCCAACGCGACCTGCACTCGGACCCTGAGATGCAAGCCGAGAACGCGCGCGCTGGCTGGGAGCGGATCAAAGAGGACCTGGCCGCGGAGACCTACCGGCTCTACCTGCTCGACGAGTTCACGTACCCGCTCAAGTGGGGCTGGATCGACGTCAAGGAAGTCGTCTCCGTGCTCGCTGATCGCCCCGGCAATCAGCACGTGATCATCACCGGCCGCGACGCCGCGCCCGAACTGCTCGACGCTGCGGACCTGGTCACCGAGATGACCAAGGTCAAGCACCCGATGGACGTCGGGCAGAAGGGTCAGCGGGGGATCGAGTGGTGACCTCGGCGCTGCCAGCTTCGGTCCCGCGCGTCGTAATCGCCGCGCCTGCCTCGGGCCACGGCAAGACGACGGTCGCCACCGGCCTGATCGCGGCGTTCACGCGAGCCGGTCGGCGCGTGTCGCCGTTCAAAGTCGGCCCGGACTACATCGACCCCGGCTATCACGCCCTCGCCGCCTCCGATCCGCGATCGCCCGGCGCCCCGATCCCTGGCCGCAACCTCGATCCGTTCCTCGTTGGCGAGCAGCGGGTTCGTGACCTGTTCGCGCACGGCTCGCGCGACGCGGATCTGGCCGTCGTCGAGGGCGTCATGGGCTTGTACGACGGCGCGGTCGGACGTGACGGGTTCGCGTCGACGGCGCACGTCGCGCACCTGATCGGCGCTCCGGTGATCCTCGTCGTCGACGCCACCGCGCAGGGTCGTTCAGTCGCGGCGCTGGTGCACGGCTTCCGCTCCTTTGACCCTGCGGTGCGGCTCGCCGGGGTGATCCTCAACCGGGTCGGCTCCGATCGGCACCGCGCGATCCTCACCGAGGCGTTGGACGCGATCGGCGTCCCCGTCCTCGGCAGCCTGCATCGCAGCGACGCCGTCGCCGCGCCCTCACGTCACCTCGGCTTGGTACCGGTCGCCGAACGTGCTCCCGAATCGACGGCTGCGGTAGACGCACTCGCCGACCTTGTAAGGGCATCGATCGACCTGGACGCCATCGAACGCATCGCGCGCACTGCCGCCCCGCTCGCGCCGAACGACTGGACTCCGCAAAGCGCTATCGGCGAGCCGGTCGTCACCGCCGACGGACGCGCGCCGGTGGTCGCGATCGCGTCGGGCGCTGCGTTCACGTTCTCGTACGCCGAACACGCCGAACTGCTCGCGGCGGCTGGCGCGCAGGTCGTGCCGTTCGATCCCTTGCACGACGAGAAGCTGCCCGACGGGACGAGGGCTCTCGTCATCGGCGGCGGCTTTCCCGAGGTCTACGCGCCACAGCTGTCGGCCAACGGATCGCTGCACGAGGCCGTCCGGCAGTTGGCGCGCGACGGCGGCGCGATCGTGGCGGAGTGCGCGGGCCTGCTGTACCTCGCCGAATCGCTCGACGGTGCCCCGATGTGCGGCCTGTTGCCGGCCACGGCCGCGATGACCGATCGCTTGACCCTCGGTTACCGGGAAGCGGTAGCCCCTGCGGACAGCGTGCTCTGCGACGCTGGAACCCGCGTCGCCGGACACGAATTCCATCGCACGGCGATCAACCCCGACGCTGGCCGATCGCCCGCGTGGCTGTGGGCCTCCGAGGCCCATCCCGGCCAGGGCACGGCGGAAGGGTACGTCGTGGGTCGTATCCACGCCTCGTACCTGCACCTGCATTGGGCTGGCACGCCGTCGATCGCGCGGCGGATCGTCGAAGCGGCCGCGTCGTGAACGCCATCATCGATCCCGCGATCGCCTCTGGGCTGGCCGAAACGTCGCACGATCGGATTCGGGTCCTGACCGGCGTCGGCGTCGGGCCGGGAGATCCCGAGCTGCTGACGCTCAAGGCCGTGCGCGTGCTGCGCGAAGCCGACGTGGTCTTCGCACCGACCACCGCGCTGGACAAGCCGTCGCGCGCCGAGCGGATCGTGCGCGAGGCCACCGGTGTCGAGGCCCGCCGCGTCATCTTCGCCCTCGACGACACCGGTGGACTGACGAGCGCGCGCACCGACGCCTGGGACGACGCCGCGCGTACCGTACGCGAGGCGTTCAACGCAGGCGCGCGGCACGTCGCGTTCGCGACGCTCGGTGATCCCAACCTCTACTCCACCTTTACGTACCTCGCGCGCACGCTCGTCGAGCGTGACGACGTCGGCGATCCCGGTATCACCGTGCGGACGGTGCCGGGCATCACCGCGATGCAGGACCTGGCCGCGCGCGTCTCGCTCCCGCTGGCCGAAGGCAGTGAGCCGCTTACGTTGCTGCCCGCCGTCGGCCCAGATGAGAGCCGCGTACTCGAGACGATTCGAGCCGCGCTGGCCGGTCCGGGAACCGTCGTCGTCTACAAGGGCGGACGGCGCGTCGATGACCTCATCGCAGCTGTCGAACAGGCTGGCCGGGCCGACGGTGCGGTCCTCGGCGTCGATCTCGGTCTACCCTCCGAGCACGTC
Organism: uncultured Actinomycetota bacterium; assembly: GCA_963714445.1. GTDB lineage: Bacteria > Actinomycetota > Actinomycetes > Streptomycetales > Catenulisporaceae > Actinocrinis. Next base: position 10,033 of record CAVQPP010000386.1, on the reverse strand, counting down.
GGTTCGGTCGCCGAACATCCGGAGGGCGCGAGCGCGCCGTACTTCACGACCCTGATCGCGCCGCCGACGCGCGGACAACGCGGAGGCGCCCTATGACGATCCCGACACCCCGAACCGCTGCTGCAGTTAATACGACTGATGCGGCCGGAAAGGTGACCTTCATCGGCGCCGGACCCGGCGCGGCCGACCTGATCACCCTCCGCGGCGCCCGCGCACTCGGCGCCGCCGACATCGTGATCTGGGCTTCCAGCCTGGTCCAAGAAGAGATCCTGGAGCACGCGCGCACCGACGCGCTGATCGTCGACTCCGCCGCGCTGCCGATCGAGGGCGTGTTGCCGTATTACGAGCGCGCCGCCGCCGAGGGCCTGCACGTCGCTCGCGTGCACTCCGGCGACCCGGCGCTCTGGGGCGCCGTCCAGGAGCAGCTCGATCGTGCACGCGAGCTGGGCCTCGCGGTTGAGATCGTTCCCGGAGTCTCCGCGTTCTCGGCGGTCGCCGCGCTCGCGCAGCGAGAACTGACTATTCCCGAGGTCGCGCAGTCCGTCATCCTCACCCGGCTCGAAGGCGGCAAGACCCCGATGCCGCCTGGTGAATCGATCCGTTCTTTCGCCGCGCACGGCACCACGATGGCGGTCTTCCTGTCCGCCGCGCGGTCCGGCCAACTTGCCGCAGAACTGCTTGCCGGCGGCTACGCGCCCGAGACGCCGGTGATCGTCGCGTCCCGCGCGACCTGGCCCGACGAGGAGCTGGCTCACTGCACGGTGGCGACGCTCGAAGAGACGGTCAAGGCGCGCAAGCTCTGGAAGCACACGCTCTTCCTGATCGGCCCGGCGCTCGGATCGCAAGGCACCCGTTCGCACCTCTATCACCCCGGGCACTTCCACGGTTACCGCCGCGCTGACCGGTCTGCGCGCGTCGCGCTTCGTGACGCGGACGCGCAACTCGCCGCCGGGCGGCGCGCCGCCGCGCAGGAGCCGAAGTAGGGTCCTGGCGTGGGCGAACTTCGCGAACCCGATCTGCCGCGCACGATGAAGACGCGCGGCGGCAAGGCGCTGCGCACCGGATGGACCACCGGGACCTGCTCCGCGGCAGCCGCGAAGGCGGCGACTCTCGCGCTGGTGAGCGGCATGCCGGTCGAGCGCGTCGAGGTCGCGTTGCCGGGCAAGGACGGCCGCTGGACGCAGCGCGCGGCTTTTCCGGTCGAGCGTTGCGAAGAGCTGAAGTCGGGCGCGTGGCAGGCGGTCGTGGTGAAGGACGCCGGCGACGATCCGGACGTCACGCATGGAGCGCACCTGACGGCGACGGTCTCGTGGAGCGAATCCGCTGGTGCGGAACGGATCGAGCTCGATGGGGGCGAGGGCGTCGGGGTGGTGACGAAGCCGGGGCTCGGCCTGGAAGTCGGCGGACCGGCGATCAATCCCGTGCCGCGCGCCATGATCGAGCGTGCGGTGACCGAAGCGCTCGGCTCAATTATTAACAGGCCCATCGAAGGGGGAGGGCGCGGAATAGCGGAAACGCGCGAGGCGGCCGAAACGCGTCGCCGCGATCGATACGGCGTCCGTGTCGTGATCTCTGTTCCAGGCGGGGAGGTGATGGCGCGTAAGACGACGAACCGCCGACTCGGCATCATCGGCGGCATCTCCATCCTCGGCACGACCGGAATCGTGCGCCCCTTCTCGACCGCCTCCTGGCGCGCGTCCGTTGAACAGGCCGTAGCCGTTCTCGGCGCGCAGGCAGGCAGCATCGACGGACCATTGCCGCCGCTCGTGCTGTGCACCGGCGGTCGCACCGAGAAGGGCGCGATGGCGCTGCGGCCTGATCTACCCGAGATGTGCTTCGTTGAAGTGGGCGACTTCACTGGTGCTGCGCTACGTAAGGCTGTCGAGCACTCGGTGCGCGACGTCGTGTTCGTCGGCATGATCGGTAAGCTCACGAAGCTTGCCTCAGGCATCCTGATGACGCATTACACGCGCTCCGCCGTCGATACAGACGTGCTCGCCGACATCACGCGCCGAGCTGCCAGCGGTGGCGACGACGCACTCGTCGAACGCGTACGCGCCGCCAATACCGCGCGCCATGCTTACGAGGTCTGGCAGGAGGCCGGAGTGCTCGCCGCGTGCGGCGCGGCGCTGTGCGATCAGGTTGCCGACGTTTTGGAGAGCTTCGTCGAGCACCAGATCAGCGCGCGCGTGGCGCTCGTGGACTTCAGCGGTACGCGTCTGGTCGCCGCGAGCGGCGCGTGGAACGCGCGATGAACACACGCGTGAGTACCACCGTCATCGGCTACGACGGCGCGCCGCTGTCACCGGCCGCGCGCGCGGCCTTGGACGAGGCGACGCTAGTTATCGGCGGTGCGCGGCATCTCGAGGCGGTCGGGCTGCGGACGTCCGGCGACGTGCCAGTCACTGTCACGCTTGGTCCGCTCCCGCCGGCGATCGATGCGCTGACTGCGCACGTCGGCCCCGCCGTCGTGCTCGCGTCAGGCGATCCGGGTTTCTTCGGCGTGCTGCGTGTGCTGCGCGAGGCAGGGCTCGAACCCGTTCAGGTGCTCCCGGCTGTCTCGTCGATCGCTGCGGCGTTCGCGCGCGCCAGGATCCCGTGGGATGACGCGCTGGTCGTCAGCGCGCACGGTGACGGTGACGGACGTGATCTGCGGCGCGCGGCGAATGTCTGCCGGGCACGCCCGAAAGTCGCGTTGCTCACCGGACCTGGCGCGGGCGCCGTGCAGTTGGCGCGGGAATTGCTGGCTGGCGGGGAGGAGGTCGCGCCGCGACGTGTGCTGGTTGTCGCGCAACGTCTGAGTCTTGGCGCATCGAGCGAAATTAACAGGCCCATCGAGGCATCAACGATCAAGAACCAAGACAAAACCCGCGCCGAAAATCAAGAGCTCATCGAGATCTTGACGCTTGATCAGGCGGCTGGACGTGACGGGTTCGCCGAGCCGAGCGTGGTGTTGTGCCTGGATCCGGCGCTGCTGGGGGAGCGGCTCGCTGCGGAGTCGAAGGCGGCGCGTGATTTAAAAGTCGCACACGAAGCGCGGCGCGTTCGCAGGCCGTCCTCAAAGCGTTGGATGGCCGGTTGGACGGGAACGGCCGGCGCATGGGCACTTGGCGAGGGAGCCTTCGAACACCGCGATGGCCAGATCACCAAGGCCGAGGTTCGAGCCCAGATCCTGGCCCGACTCGCTCCATCCGTCGGCGAGCTGGTTTGGGATCTCGGCGCGGGTTCGGGTTCGGTCGGGATCGAATGCGCGCGTTTCGGTGCCGCTGTCATCGCGGTGGAGCAGGACGCCTCGTCGTGCGAGCGGATCGCGGTGAACGCGGCCGCGCACGGTGTAGAGGTCGCGGTGGTGCGGGGTCGGGCGCCTGGCGCGCTCGCGGAGTTGCCGCGTCCTGACGCCGTGTTCGTTGGCGGGGGCGGCGTCGATGTCGTGCGCGGGGCGTTGGAGCACGGTCCGGCGCGCATCGTGGTCGCGCTCGCGGGCGTGGAGCGTGTCGGCGAAGTACTGCAGTCGCTCGAGGCAGACGGTCGGGAGGTCGGCGGCGTGCTGGCGCAGTTCTCGCGGATGGCCTCGCTGCCGAATGGGACGCATCGCTTCGCCGCTCTCAATCCGGTGTACCTCATTTGGGGGAGTGGCGTGTGAACGACGACAGTCGTGTCATCGGGCTGGTTGCTGCTACGGCTTCCGGGCGTGCGGCGGCGTCCGCGTTGGCTGCGGCTTGGGGCGGCGAGGCGCTTGTATACGAGCATGATCGCGGACGCGGAAGCGAGGAGGAGCGGGAGTCCATATCCGCGGCTGACGCGTTGCGTGCTGCGTTCGCCGAGTGCTCGGCGATGGTCTCGTTTCTGGCGGTTGGTGCGACGGTGCGAGTGTTGGCGCCGTTACTGCAGCACAAGACTTCGGATGCGGCGGTTGTGTGCGTTGACGAAGCGCAGCGCTTCGCAGTTGCGGTGCTTGGCGGGCATCACGGCGCGAATGAGTTGGCGCACCGGGTCGCGGACGTTCTTGGCTGCGTGCCGGTCGTGACGACCGCGTCGGATGCGGCCAACGTGCCGGCGCTCGACGCGTTTGGTGCTGAGCTGGGGTTCAAGCTCGCCGATCCGAGGCCGCTGGCGTCGTTCGGGGCGCGGATTCTGTCGGGCGAGCCGGTGAGCGTGCGCGGGACTGAGCGTTGGCCGTTGCCTGCACTGCCACCGAACGTCACTGCGGTTGGGGAGGACGCTGCCGCCGACATCGTGGTGTCTGATGAGGTCGTGGCGGCTGACGCACCGGTGCTTGCGTATCGTCCGCCATCGCTCGTGGTCGGCGTAGGGGCGTCGCGCGGCGTGAGTGCGGAGGAAGTGCTGGCGACGATCGACGCTGCGCTGGCTGCTGGAGGCCTCGCGTCGGAATCGGTGGTGCGACTCGCATCGGTCGATCTGAAGGCCGGCGAACCGGGGTTGGCGCAGGCAGCGGCGATGCGTGGTTGGCCGCTGGTGTTCCACTCGGCGGAGGCGCTTGCGTCGGTCGAGGTGCCCAATCCGTCTCCGGTCGTGGCTACCGAGACGGGTACGCCGTCGGTGGCCGAGGCGGCGGCGCGCTACGACGGTCCCGGGCGTCCGCTCGCGGATTTAGTGGTGGAGAAGACGAAGTCGCCGACGGCCTCGCGGCCTGAGGGCACTGCTTCTATGGCTACTGCGGCGGTGGCACGGTTGCGTCCGCGCGGTCGGCTCGCGATCGTCGGGCTCGGCCCGGGTGCGCGGGATCTGCTCGCGCCGCGTGCGGTGGCTGAGTTGCGGCGTGCCAGTGTCGTCGTCGGGCTGGATCAGTACGTCGAGCAGATCAGGGACCTGCTGCGTCCGGGCACCGAGATACGAGTCACCGGTCTGGGCGCGGAGGAGGAGCGTGCCCGCAGCGCGGTCGATCTCGCGCGCACCGGCCGGGCTGTCGCGCTGATCGGTTCTGGGGATGCCGGGATCTACGCGATGGCGTCACCCGCGCTCGACTATGCGGGTGCCGATGGCATCGATGACGTCGATGTGGTCTGCGTTCCAGGGATCACGGCGGCCGGCGCGGCGTCGAACGTGCTCGGGGCGCCGTTGGGCCATGACCACTGCTCGATCTCGCTGTCGGATCTGCATACGCCGTGGGAGGCGATCGAGCGTCGGGTGCGTGCGGCGGCGGAGGGCGACTTCGTGGTCTCCTTCTACAACCCGCGCTCGCGGCAGCGTGACTGGCAGTTGGCCAAGGCGCTCGGCATCCTCGCTGCGCATCGTCCGGCCGGGACGCCGGTCGGTTGGGTGCGTAACGCATCGCGTGCCGACGAGAGCCAGGGCCTGACGACGTTGGCCGAGTTCGATCCGGCGGTCGTCGACATGTATACGGTCGTGACGGTCGGCTGTTCGCAGTCGCGGATCGTTGGCGGCCGGTTCGTGACACCTCGGGGGTACACGTGGGCTCAGTGATCGCGGAAATCCGTGCGTGCCAGGGCTGCGGCGCGTGCTTGCTGACGTGCCCCGAGCACGCAATCTGGCCACGCGGCGGGGACTTGCTGGTGCGCGCGGATCGGTGCAGCGGCTGCGGGGAGTGCGTCGAGGTATGCCCCGTCGACGCGATCGAGCTCGTCGAAGTCAATACGGACGGAGGCGAGCGGTGAAACGTAACGTGCACGCGATCGAGCAGGAGTCGTACGCGATCCTGCGCGCGCAACTGACGGCCCGACACCCGGCGACGGACGACTGGCCGCCTCTCGCGCGCGCCGTGCTCGAACGCGTCGTGCACGCTAGCGCCGACCTCGACTACGCCGACGACCTGGTGATGCCGGCCGAGAGCGTTCTCGCCGACGCAGTGGACGCGCTACGCGACGACGTGCCGATCGTCGCTGACGTGGCGATGGTCGCCGCCGGGATCACGCGCCGCCGCGCGGTGTGCCGCATCACCGATCCGGCCGCCGCCGAGCTCGCCTCGGCGACCGCGATCACCCGCTCCGCTGCCGCGATGCGTCTGGCCGCCCGCGAGGCCGGGCCGGGCGCTATTTACGTCGTCGGGTGCGCGCCGACCGCGCTGTTCGAGTTGATCGAGCACGCCGAGGAGTACCGGCCGCTGTTGGTGATCGGGCTGCCGGTGGGTTTCGTCGGTGCGATCGAGTCGAAGGCGGCGCTGCGCGCACATCCGGCGCTCGCGCCGAGGGCGATTTCCAACCGGGGCGGCAAGGGCGGCTCGGCGGTTGCCGCGGCTGCTCTCAACGCTCTGCTGTACGTCGAGGCCGACGCGGCGAGTCCCGTCGCGGCGGAGGCGCACGAGATGGACGAGACGAAGGTGAGCCCTCGGTGACCGCTTTGTTGATCGTCGGGCACGGTACGCGTGACGAGGAGGGCGCGGCGCAGTTCCGGGCCTTCACCGAGCGCGTCGGTGCGCGCGCCGCAGCGCGATCCGGGTCCGAGCCGGGTTCCGGCCCTGCTCCGGCGGTGGACGGCGTGGCCGGCGGGTTCATCGAGTTGTCCGCGCCGCCGGTGCGTGACGCTGTCGCGTCGCTGGTCGCGCAGGGTCGTCGCGACGTGGTCGCGGTACCGCTGATCCTGCTGGCCGCCGGGCACGCGAAGGGCGACATCCCGGCGTCGCTGGCGCGTGAGCGTGCACGGCATCCGGGGTTGCGTACCCGATACGCGCGTCCGCTCGGCGTGCATCCGGTGATCATGGGGCTGCTGCGCGAGCGCCTGGACGCGAGCGCGCAGCCGCGCCCGGACGCTGTACTGCTCGTCGGTCGCGGCACGACCGACCCCGACGCGAACGCGGATCTGCATCGCGCCGCGCGGCTGTTCTGGGAGACGACGCGCGACTTGGGCGTCGAGTTGGTCGAACCGGCGTTCGTGTCGCTCGCACGCCCCTCGATCGCGGAGGGTCTAGAGCGGTTGCGGCGGCTCGGGGCGCGGCGTGTCACGGTGCTGCCGTACTTCCTGTTCACCGGGGTGCTGCCGGCGCGGATCGTGGCGCAGAGCGCGGAAGCTGCCGTGCAGTCAGGTCTGGACGTGACCGTCGCGCCGGTGATCGGGGACTGCGACGCGCTCGCCGATCTCGTGCTGGAGCGGTACGCCGAGGCCGCGCGCGGCCTCGTCACGGTCAACTGTGACGCGTGCGTGTACCGGATCGCGCTGCCGGGTTTCGAGCATCGGGTCGGCGCGGCGCAGCATCCGCACGACCATCCGGACGATCCGTCTCAGCCACACGCGCATCCCCATTCACACGCGCACTCACACGCATTCGCCCACACGCACGCTCACGATCATGCCGACAGCCACTCCCACGGCCGCACGGACGGCGCGGTTCCCGCATCGCCCGAACCGGTGAATCAGGATCATGATTCGGCTGGTCCGCGTCACACGGAGGCGTCATCCGTGCGATGATCGGACCGCCATGGGATCGCAGGAGATGAATCGGCGCACGTCACGGGTGACCGTCCTCGGGTTCGACGGGTCACCCCCGTCGCCGCAGGCGCGCCGAGCCCTTTCCGAAGCCACCCTGGTGATCGGCAACATCCGGCATCTGGACGCGCTGCCGATCCCGGAGTCGGCCCGGCGGATCTACATGGGCGGCCTCGGCTCCGCGCTCACGCACCTGGCGCTGCACGACGGCCCGGCGGTTGTCGTGGCGTCCGGCGATCCGGGGTTCTTCGGCGTGGTGCGGGCGCTGCGCGATCAGGAGATCAGGGTACATACGCTGCCGGCGATCTCGTCGGTGGCGGCCGCGTTCGGCCGTATCGGTATGGCCTGGGAGGACGCGCTGGTCGTGGCGGTCGATGCCGCGTCCGACGGGGTCGACCCCACGGAACGCACCGCTGGCGGGCGCTCCGTGTTCGACCCGGCGCAGGGCCGGCCGGTCTCCACGCTGCGCACCGCCGCGAACCTGTGCCGCGCGCACCCGAAGGTCGCGGTCCTCACCGGTCCCGGAGCCGGGCCCCGCGAACTCGCAGTAGAGCTGCTCGGCCCCGACAAGCACCCCCTCGAACGCACTCTCGTGGTCGCGCAACGCCTCGGCGAGCCCGAAGAGTCAGTCGAATGGCTCAGCCTGGAAGAGGCCGCGGACCGGCACCATTGGGGCGAGCCGAGCATCGTGCTGTGCATCGACGAAGACCGGGCCGCGCCTCCACGTCCGCCGCTGCTGGCCGGTTGGGGCGGCCCGCCGGGAGGGTGGGCGCTGCCGGAGAACGCGTTCGTGCACCGCACCGCGCGCATCACCACCTCCGAGGTGCGCGCCCTCGCCCTCGCGCGGCTGGCGCCCCGGCCGGGGGCGCTCGTGTGGGACGTGGGCGCCGGCTCCGGGTCGGTGGGGATCGAGTGTGCGCGGCTGGGCGCGGCGGTGATCGCGGTCGAGCGGGACGCGGACTCGTGCGAGCGCATCGACCTGAACGCGACGATGCACGGAGTGCAGGTGCGTGTGGTGCGCGGGCAGGCCCCGGCGGCGCTGCTGGACCTGCCGCAGCCGGACGCGGTGATGGTCGGCGGCGGCGGGGTGGAGATCATCCGGGCCGTGATCAACCGGGATCCGCGGATCGTGGTGGTCACCCTGTCGGCGATCGACCGGGTGGCGGAGGCGAAGCAGGCGCTGAAGGTTTCCGGGCGCAAGGTGGACGGGGTGCTGCTGCAGTCCTCGCGCCTGGCGCCGCTGCCCGGGGACGCGCACCGGTTCGCGGCGGTGAACCCGGTGTTCGTGCTCTGGGGCGAGCGACCGTGAGCGCGCCCGCGCGCCACGATTCGCGTTTCAGTATCGGCGTGTTGCGGCAACGGTTCGAACCCTGGCGCGCGTCAGTCTTACGAGTGGATGCCGTCACTCACTCGGCCCGTCTACCGGTTCCCGGGGCGGCGTACCTTGGCCAATACTGGCTGGCGGCCCGCTGGCGGCGGCTCTCGAGCTTTCCCGGGCGCCGGCGAATCCGGGTAGGGTACGTGATCGCCTCGCCGGCGGCCGGGTGCGGGGCGATCAAGCCCGGCGCGCGGCCGGTCCCGACTCGGGGCGGCGCGCGGGGCTGGCGGGCCGCGGCGAGGGTGACAGGGAACGAGGAGGCACGATGAGCGGCACCGAGGACTTTGGGACCGGCGGCTACGGCGCGGGCGACGCCGAACGTGCCGCGGCCGAGCCCGGTCCCGGCGGGTCCACGCGCAACGCGCCTCCGACCGGGCCGCGGGTGCACGTGCCGAACCAGAACCCCGGCCCGAATCAGGGTGCTGCCGCCGCGGGCGCGCCGAACGGTACGCCCAACGGCGCCCCGTGGCTCGCCGCGGGCTCTGTGCCGTACGCCGAGGCGATGTTCGGCGCGGGCCAGGACGGGCAGCAGCACCAACAGCATCCGCAGCCGCAGGGACCCACCAACGCGCTGCGTGCCGCCGCCGGCGTGCCGCCGCCGCGCGCGTACCGCGCAGCGCTGGAGCGGGCGCAGGCGCGGGGCGGCGCGGTGTCCCTGAAGTGCCTGGGCAAGTGCAGACCGCCGGCCCCGGCTACCCCGGCCCGTACGCACCCGAATACGGCCCCGACGGATACGCCAACGGCGCCAACGGCTACGCGCCGCACCCCGGCGCGCCGCAGCAGGCACCCGCGCAACCGCAAATGCCGCAACTGCCGCAGCAGAGGTACGACGCGGCGCCGTTCGACTCCGGATTCACCCAGCAGGCCCGCTTCGCGCAGCAGGCGCAAGCACAGGCCCAGCTCACGGGCAGCCCCCGCAAGGCGGATACGAGCAGCCGCACCAACCGCAACAGCCTCAGCAACCACCGGCGGACCGCTCGTCAGGGTTCGAACCCGGGGTCGCGTATGAGCAGGCCCCGTATCAGGGTCAGCCGTACGCGGGTGCCGGCCCGGCCCCGGCGCAGCGGCGCGGCCCGGGATTCGTCGACGAGCCGACCACCGAGTTCATGCCCGGCCCGCTGTTCGACGAGCCGACCGTGCGCCCCGCCGCGCCGCCCCCCGCAGCCGGCGGGCTCAATGGACGCGGCTCGGTCTTCAGCTCCCGCCAGAGCGCCCAAGACCCTAGACACGCAACTGAACCAAGTACACGCATAA
>CAVQPP010000385.1:0-3032 GCA_963714445.1 uncultured Actinomycetota bacterium | reverse complement strand
ATCCGCGGTCGAACCTGACCCCGGTGGGTCATCCGGGCGAGATCAAGGGCGTGTTGACCAGTAGGGTGTCGTTTACGATGAGGCGCGACGGAACGCTCATTCTCTGCTACCACCGGGTCGCGGAGGGCGTCGAGGACCCCTTCCATCTCTGCGTGCGCCCAGGCAACTTTGCCGCCCACCTCGAGGAGATGTCGAGGTCACGGGAACCGTCGACGCTCGCCGATGTGTCGGTTCCGTCGCGCCGACCAAGAGTGGTCGTGACCTTTGATGACGGCTACCGCGACAACCTGACCAACGCGCTGCCGATCGCCGAGTCCAAGGGCGTACCGATCACCATCTTCGTGACCAGCGGCATCCTGGGAAACCACAACGGATTCTGGTGGGACCGCCTCGGAACGCTGTTGCGCGCGCGGCCACCGCAGGTGAGGGAGATCGATCTGCCGGTCGGGGGCCGGAACGTCCGCCTTCCGCTGGGTTCGTCCGGGATCAGGGCAGACCTCGATTCGGTGCGCAGCCACCTGCTGCCGCTTCGGGTGACGGACATCGAACGGGCACTCGACGCCGTCTCGGAGCAATGGCAGGTGGGTTCCGCTCCCCCGCCTGACGCCGGAACGCTCACCCCCGAAGACCTCCGCCACCTGGCGGCCAGCGACACCGTGACGATCGGCGCCCACACCGTCGACCACGTCCGACTCCGGGATCGTCCGGCACGGGAGCAGCAGGACACCATCGCCGGCTCCAAGAGCGAACTGGAGCAATCGATCGGCCAGGCCGTGTCACACTTCGCCTACCCCTTTGGCTACCACACCGACTTCGATGATCGTTCGGTCGACGCCGTGCGTTCGGCTGGGTTCGAGACCGCGTGCACCGCGATCCCCGGAACGGCCCGTTCCCCGGCCGATCCGTACCGCCTTCCCCGGCGCCTGGTCATGGACTGGGGACGGCTTCGGTTCCGGGCTCAGCTGCAACGCTGGAAGCTCGAGTGAGCGACGCGGCCCACGCGAGCGCGTAGGAAGGGGGATGAGTTGCCGGACCGTCCGACGGTATCGGTCGTTATCTGCGCATACTCAGACGATCGTTGGCCACAGCTTAAGAAGTCGGTCGCCTCGGCTGAAGCTCAGACCTCACCACCGATCGAGATCATCGTGTGCATCGATCATAATGAGGGGCTGCTGCGGAAGAGCGAAGAATACTTCGGAAAAGAACGCCCAGCAGGGGCGGTGCCACTGATCGTTCTGGCAAACAAATACGACGGCCGCCTTGGCGCAGCTCGTAATACTGGGGCCGAGTTCGCGAGTGGGGAGGTGATCGTATTTCTTGACGACGACGCCGTTGCCGCTGCTGACTGGCTGGAACGGCTAATTGCGCCGTATGACGACGAACGGGTAGGCGCCGTGGGCGGCAAGCCATTGCCAGTATTCGAAGTGGAGCGGCCCCGCTGGTTTCCATATGAGTTCGATTGGGTGATCGGCTGCTCCTATCGAGGTCTGCCATTGAGCCGTGCACCATCGCGGCGTATCATCGGCGCGAACATGTCGGCGAGACGCTCCGCCTTGACGGAAATCGGCGGCTTCCACACAGATCATCAGGACGACATGGATATGGCTCAGCGGATGGCACATGCCAAGCACACTGTCCTTTATGAGCCGCTTGCTATTGTGCATCACTTCGTACCGGCCAGCCGAACAACGTGGCGCTACTTCTGGAGGAAATGCTACTTCGCCAATCAAGGCAAGATAGAAGTATTCGACAATATGCAGGAAGCCGCGAGCCTACGCGCGGAATTGGCCTTTGTCGGACGCGCGCTGACGTCGGGGGTTCTGGCCGAGATGCGCCATGTAATTCGAGGTGACCTGTACGGATTCGCACGCGTCGGCGCGATGATTGCGGGGATCACCTTCGCGGGCGTTGGGCATTTGTCGGGGAAGTTGCACCTCCGCTCGTTGCGCCGAGGACCTGCCGCCGCCGGAGGAGTCGGCTGGGCGCACGGCACAAGGCGGACTCCATCATGAAATGCACGGGCCGCCTCCGGAAGCACCTCCGCTCATGGCCGTGCGCAGTGACTGCTTCGTGGTCCCGACATGGAGTCCACCAAGTACGCAGCCGGCGCCGATCTTCTCCTCCGGGGCCGAGGCCGGCCCGACCGACATCACCTCCCGGTCGAGGAAGGGAAGCCGCAGTTCAAGGCTGTGCGCCATCGTCATCCAGTCGGCCTTGACGAGGATGCTGCCGGGCAGCCAGGTGCCGGCATCCACCAGCTGCATGGTGGAGGACGTCGTCCAGTTCGGCCGCCTCGGCCTTGTTGCACACCGGGTCGGTCACGTCGTAGGCCCGGGCAGGGCCCCGGCTGGCCCGGCCCGGTGATCAGCTCGCCGTGACGAGGGTTGCCGATAGCACCACCTTGATCTGATTTCCTGGCCTCGCGGACGACGAATCACAGCGACACCGCCGCCGGGTTCGCCATGGGAAGGTCCAGGTGCCAAATGATCAACGGAAGGCAATGAAAGACTCCTCCGGGCTGATCACGTACGGGACCGATTTCACCCCGATCGCGGCGGCCTTCTCCTGGGCCCGGTCGATCTCGCTGTAGCCCTCGCGCTCGAAGCCGACCATAAAGGTGGTGGCGATCGAGTCGCGCATCACGTCCAGGATGTCCTGGGCACGTGGCCTCGCGGGGGCGCGGGTCGGCCGCAGGTCGGCGCGCCAGTAGCGGTAGATGTCCAGCGCTCCGCTGGGCCAGGCCCTTGCCCTCGGACGCGAACCGCAGCAGCCGCTGGGCCTGGCCAGCGTCGCCACCCGCCCGCTGGGGGACCAGGCCGCTCGCCACCCAGAACTGATCGGGTCGGCGTTGACGGCCGCTGCCGGGCAGTCTACGATTCCCCACATGCACGTCCCCCAGTCCGTATATTTCGGGTTCTGATCCTGCGGTGGTAATGCCGCGTAGTTCAGGTCTGATGTGCTGGCCGACCCGGCCAGCGCATGACTAAGCCTCGCGGCCGAGCCGGAAGGACCGCAGTCGCCACCAGCGGGCC